>JAFMML010000078.1 GCA_017859745.1 Planctomycetota bacterium | reverse complement strand
CGTACGTCCGTTTGGAGCCACGGCGAGGTCTTTTCGGGGTTCGACGTCCACATCGACCCGACGCGTCGAATGACCGGACGTCGAGTGGATCGCGAACGCAGCGAGCGAGACGTAGGGGCCATCCGGACTCGGACGGTGAACGAAGCGGGACTGGAGTCGCTGTCGTGGTCCGGTCTGCTGCAGATGCCGTCCGCCGCGGGCCCCGGCCCTACTCCACCGCGCCGCACGCCCGGCGGATCGCCTTCTCGAGCTCGACCACCGCGAGGATCGCCACGCCCGCTGCGGCCGTGCACGCCCATCCGATCGCATCGAGCGAGCCCGTGCCCATCACCGCCTGCAGCGGCGGCCACGACACCACCAGCCACTGCGCGATCATCATCGCGACGAGGCCGCCGAGCAGCCATCGGTTCGCGAGCAGGCCCACCGTCCAGAAGGGGCGAAGGCCGGCGCGAGTCGCGAACAGGTAGAACGCCTCGCCCATCACGTGCGCCGTCGCCGCCGCCGAGCGTCCGCTGTCTGCGCCGTGACCTCGAGCGAGTTCGAGGTTGAACAGTCCCGTCGCCGCGATCCAGAGAAGCACCGACACCAGGCCGATGCGAAGCAGCAGCGGCCGATCGAGCAGCGGTCGCTTCGGGTCGCGCGGGGGGCGTTCCATCGCTCTCGGATCGTGCGGATCGAACGCAAGCGGCACCCCGAGCAGCACGCTCGTGGACATGTTCACCCACAGCGCCTGCACCGGCAGCAGCGGCAGCGGCCCGCCCGCCGCCACCGACGCGAGGATCACGAACCCCTCGCCGCCGTTGGTAGGCAGGGTCCATGCGATGAATCGCGACAGCGTTCCGTAGATCCCCCGGCCCTCCTCGACCGCGTGGGCGATCGTCGCGAAGCGGTCGTCCGCGAGGACGATGTCCGAGGCCTCGCGGGCGATCTCGCTGCCGCCACGCCCCATGGCGACGCCGATGTCCGCCCGCCGCAGCGCCGGGGCGTCGTTGACGCCGTCTCCGGTCATCGCGACCACCTCGCCGCCGGCCTGCAGCACCTCGACGACCCGAAGCTTCTGCTCGGGATCGATCCGCGCGAGCACGTCGCAGCGACGCAGCCGCTCGCGGAGCGCGTCGTCGTCGAGAGCGTCGATCTCGGCGCCGCCGAGGGTCGTCGGTCCCGTGTCCTCCGACACGTCGCCGATGCCCACCGCCTTCGCGATCCGCGCCGCGGTCGCGGCATGGTCGCCGGTGACCATGACCACGCGAATCCCCGCTCGCCGGCACCGCGCCACCGCCGCGGCGGCGTCCTCGCGCGGCGGATCCGCCATCGCCACGAGCCCGAGGAGCAGCAGGCCCTCCTCGAGGTGATGGGGTTCGAGCGGTGTCTCCGATGCGCGATCATCCGAATCGTCTTCGGCGATCGCGAGAACCCGAAGACCCCGCCGGGCGAGCCGCTCCGCCTCGCGCTCCACGCGTTCGCGATCGACCGTCGCGATCTCGCCATCGGGCGACGCCTCGCGATCGCAGCGCGAAAGCACCGCCTCCACCGATCCCTTCACGCCGGTGCGGTGCCCACGTCCGCCGCCGCGGTGACGGGTGGCCATGTAGCGACGTCGCGATTCGAATTCGATCTCGTCGATCCGGGGATGGGTCCGCCGCACCGCGTCGGGATCCACGCCGCCTTCTCGGGCCGCCACGAGCAGGGCGCCCTCGGTGGGATCGCCCTCGTAGGGGGTGCCGTCCTCGCCTCCGTCTCGAAGTCGCGCGTCGTTGCAGAGCACCGCGATCTCGAGAAGGCGACGCAGGCCTCCACTGGTCGAGACGTCCGCGGCGTCCCCAGCATCGGACGCGTCCGGCGCCTCGACCAGTGCCTCGAGACGGTGGCCGGCCATCGCGATCTCGACCACGCGCATCCGGTTCATGGTGAGCGTGCCGGTCTTGTCGGTGCAGATCGTCGTCGTCGAGCCGAGCGCCTCGACGGCGGGCAGGCGGCGCACGATCGCGCGACGTCGGGCCATGCGACCGGTGCCGATCGCGAGAATGATGGTCAGTCCCGCGGGAAGGCCTTCGGGAATCGCGCCGACGGCAAGTGCCACCGCGGCCATGAAGCTCTCCCGGGGCGGTCGCCCGCCGAGCCACCCGATCAGGAACGTCGCGACGGCGACGATCGAGACCGCGACCACGAGCAGTCGCCCGAGTCGCCGGAAGCGACGGGTGAGCGGCGTCTCCAGCACCTCGGTGTCGAGCACCAGGCGACCGATCCGCCCGAGGCGGGCCCGCGGCCCCGTCGCCACGACCACGCCCATGCCGCGGCCTCGGACCACGATCGAGCCGGACCACAGCATGTTCCGTCGATCCGCGACCGGCGTCGGCGCCGCGATCGTCTCGTCGTCCTTTTCGACCGGTTCGCTCTCACCGGTCACGATGCTCTCGTCGACGGCGATCGAACGGGCCTGAAGCAGGCGCACGTCCGCGGGGACCCGATCGCCCGCAAGCAGCCTGACGACGTCGCCCGCGACGAGATCTCCCGCGTCGAGCCGACGCCATCGCCCGTTGCGACGCACCGTCGCCGAGGTCGACAGATGCCGGCCCAGCGCCTCGATGGCGCGGAGCGCCCGTCCCTCCTGCACCAGACCGGTCGTCGCGTTGACGAGCACCACGATGCCGATCACCGCCGCGTCGATCCACTGTCCGATCGCCATCGCCCCAACGCCCGCGGCGATCAGGATCGCCACGAGCGGCGCCGCGAACTGTCGCCCCGCGCGGCGCCACCACGCGGGCGTGCCCCGCCGCGGCAGGTTGTTGGGGCCGTCTCTGCGACGACGCGCCGCCGCCACGGACTCGTCGAGACCGGCGCCGGGATCCGCGTCGGCCGCTAGGCCGAGTGCCGCGGCGAGCTCGTCGTGCGGGCAAGCGTGCCAGTCGATGTGGGAGTCCTCCACCGCAGCACGCTTCCCCACACCGCTCGTTCCCAACAGCGGACCTTCCCCCGATCGCCGTGTGTGCCCTCGGAACGACCGCATCCGCCTCGACCGTCTCTCTGTTCGGGGCCGAATCCCACTTCAACGACGCCCCTTCGTCGCGGAGAGTGCCCGCGTCGCGTCGTCGGCCCGTCGGGTTGCGACGTCGCCGGAACCATCCGCCCGTCCCGCCCCCCGTCCAAGGAGTCCGACCATGGTGACCACCACCACTCGCACCGCCACCCGCACCGCCACGCGCACCGACGCCGCCATCCAGCAGGACGTCCTGCGAGAGCTCAAGTGGGATTCGCACGTCGAGGAGACCGAGGTCGGCGTGCAGGTCGAGCACGGCGTGGTCACGCTCGTCGGCCATGTCGGTGCCTACGCGAAGAAGCTCGCCGCCGCAGAGGCGGCCCACCGCGTGGCGGGCGTGCTCGACGTGGCGAACGACCTCGTGGTCAAGATCCCCGGCAGCGGCGCGAAGACCGACGCCGAACTTGCCGAGAGCGTCCGCAACGCGCTTCGTTGGGATGCGTTCGTCCCGGAGAAGAAGATCCATACGACGGTCTCGGGAGCCATCGTCACCCTCGAGGGCACCGTCTCCACCTGGGCGCAGCGCGAGGATGCCGCTCGGGTCACCGGTCGCCTGCAGGGGGTCTCGGGCGTGGTCAACCGCATCGCCGTCGAGGGAGCCTCCGTCGATGCGGGCGGAGTGAAGCACGCCATCGAGGAGGCGCTCGACCGCCAGGCCGAGCGGGAGGCCCGCCGGATCGAGGTCTCCGTCCACGACGGCCGGGTGACCCTGAACGGCACGGTGCGCAGCTGGAGCGAGCGTCGCGCCGTCGAGCGGGCCGCGGGGTTTGCGCCCGGCGTTCGCACCATGGACAGCCGTCTCGTCATCGATCCCTATTCCTGATCGCCCAACACCCGTGCGGATCGAGGGGAGCTCGCACGGGATCCAACGTCGCGGCCGACCGGTTGCGGCGTCGCCCGACCGCGGTGGCGAGGCGGCGTCCGCTGGCGAGGCCGTTGGTCGCGACTTCACGACCGGGGTGGGGAGCCGCTGGTGCGAGGGCTCCCCGCCCTGGATCGAGAGGACGTCGACGGCCACGGATCGGCGCATGCACGAACGCGACGATCATCCCGATCTCGACGCCGCCTTTCTTGCGGCGAGCGAGCCGCTTCGAGCGATCGCCGCGAGCCTGATGCGCGGCGAGCGTCCCGACCACACCCTGCAGGCGACCGCGATCGTCAACGAGGCCTACCTGCGTCTGCTCGCGTCGCCGCCCCGCGAGGTGCGCGACGAGGGTCACTTCCTCGCGATCGCCGCGACGACGCTGCGGCGGGTGCTCGTCGACCACGGTCGACGGCGCCGTCCGGACCGGCGCGGCGCGGAGGCGATCGCCGAGACCCGCCCGTCCCCCGACCTCGCCGCCTCGATCGAGCACCTCGACCTGCTGGCGGAATCCGCCGTCTGCATGGAGCGCCTCGCTGCCGAGTCGCCGCGGAGCGCCCGCGTGCTCGAGCTGCGCACCCTCGCCGGTCTCGGCATCGACGAGGTCGCCGCAGTGCTGAACGTCTCGAAGACCACCGTCGAGCGCGACTGGCGCTACGCCCGTGCGTGGCTCGCCGAGGCCCTCGCCGAGGATCGACCTTCACGATGAAGGCCTCGCGATGAACGACGATCTCGTCACGGTGCGGGCGATCTTCGACGCGGTGCTCGCGCATCCGCGCCGCGATCGCGATGCCGAACTGCGGCGCCGCTGCCTCGGCGACGAGGCCCTGCGGCGTCGGGTCGAGGACCTGTTGCGCCACTGTCGTACCGGACCCGGCGACGCGTCCGCGGAGACGCCCTCCCTTCCCGACCCCGATCTCCCCTTCGAGCACAGCCCCGCCGGCTTCGCGCGTCCCATCCCGATCGGGCGCGGCGGCATGGGCGAAGTGTTCGAGAGCGTGCGCCTCGCCGACGAGCGTCCCGTCGCCCTCAAGTTCCCCCACCGCGCTGACGACGCCGAGACGCTGCGCCGCTTCGAGCGCGAAGCCCGGATCCTCGCGGCCCTCGACCATCCCGGCGTGGTGCGCCTGCTCGGACGAGGTCGTCATGCGGGACGCCCCTTCCTCGTGCTCGAGCTCGTCGAGGGCGGCCGGCCGATCGATCGCCACGTGCGCGAGGAGCGTCTCGACCTCGCCGGCGCCATCGGACTCGCGATCGGGACCGCCGAAGCGATTCGCCACGCCCACGACCGCGGCTTCGTGCATCGCGATCTCAAGCCGAGCAACGTGCTGATCGATCGACGGGGCGTGGTGAAGCTGCTCGACTTCGGCATCGCGAAGGCCCAGCGCAACGATCTCGAGGCGTCTCTGCTGCACACCTCCGCCGAACAGGTCCTCGGGTCGCTCGCGGCGATGAGTCCCGAGCAGACCCGCCTCGTCGATGCGCCGGTCGACACCCGCTCGGACATCTACCAGCTCGGCCTGGTGCTGCATCGCATCGTCGCCGGCGACGCGGCGCTGGCCGGCGAAGCGGGCGACCCTTTTGCGAGGCTCCGGGCGATCGCCCGCGGCGTGCGGGTCGCGGAGATCCCCGGCGACCCCGCGCTTGCGACACCGCTCCGCCGGGTGCTGCAGGCGGCCCTGCGGGTGCATCCACACGATCGCCACCAGTCGATGGCGGACCTCTCCGAGGATCTCGCCGCGGTGCTCGCGGGACGACTGCGTCGACCGAACGCCCCGCATCCGGCCCGTCGCTGCCTGCGGGCGATCGCCCGCCGAGCCCGACGTGTCGTTCGGCGCCGGTGATCGGGTCGGGATTCGGTGAAGGCTCGGCCCGGATGAACTCGCTTCCTCGGGTGAAGGAGGCGAGCGATGCGAGGTGCATCGCCGCCGCGACACCAGCCCCAACCCGAAGGAGCATCCGCCATGAACCGATTCCTCCGTACCCGTCGTCCCGTTCGTCTCGCGTCGCTCGCCGCCCTCGCTGCGCTCGCGACGACCCTGCCCAGCCCGACCGTGCAGGCCGACATCGTCATCGACCTCGACGACGTCGCCTGGCTCGGCGGCGAGTTCACCATGTACTTGGCCCCCGGCGAGTTCGAGGGCACTCTCGAGGCGATCAGTCTCGTCGACGTCGTCTGCGACGCCGGACCGCAGGGCGGCGCCCTCACCGCCTATCTCTCCGCGGGCCCCTTCGACGCCGACGCCCTCGCGGGGATGCCCTTCGAGCCGCCCCATGGAGGTCCGCTTCAGGTCGGAGGCCAGGCGTGGCCGTTGGCGTCGGTCGATCTCGAGGCCGTCGAGTGGGGCAGTTGGGGAAGTCCGCAAGCGCCCCAGTTCGTGCTGAACGACACCTACGCCCTCTCGGACGGCGGTCTCGACGTCGACGGCCTCGGCTTCATGCTCGGCAACGGCATCGCGCCTCCGCCGAGCGGCGGCATCGAGCGGATCTGGACCGGTTCGGTGGTGCTGCACGGCGTGAACCACGTGCCCAGCGCCGGGGCCCTCGCGCTGATCGGACTCGCCGGCCTGCTCGCCCGCGGCGTGGGCCGATGCCGGGCCTGAACGACGCCGCGACGCCGCGGTCCTTCCCGATCATCTCTCTTCCGACCTCCCTCGTCGGAATCGCCACGGCGGCGACCGGTCTCGACCGATCGCCGCCGTCGTGCGCGCGGAGGATTTCGCGAACGGACCGCCCTCGCGAGACGGACTCAGAGCTCGGCGAGTCCCTCGCGGATCGCGAAGCGGACCAGTTCCGGCCCCGTGTGGATGTCGAGCTTCTCCATGATCCGCTCGCGATGTCCGTCGACGGTCTTGGGGCTCCGCGAGAGGCTGCGGGCGATCTCCGCCCGGCTCAGGCCCCGGCCGATCAGTCGCAGGACCTCCTGCTCTCGATCGGTCAGTCCGTCGAGCTTCGAGCTCATGCTGTCGGCGGTGTAGCGCTGCCGCGACCGCGGCCGAAGCGGTCGCGACCGCTCCTCCGCGGCGGGACCGAGCATGAACTCGCCCCGATGCACGCGGCGGATGCCGTCGACGATCACCTCGATCGGATCCGCCTTCGAGAAGTAGCCCCACACGCCGGCCCGGAACGCAGCGCTCAGATAGTGGTCGCGTACGTGTGCGCTGAGGATCACCACCTTCACATCGCTGTGGGTGCGACGCAGCTCCGAGACCACCTCGAAGGGGTCCGGCCCCGGCATCTCGAGGTCCATCAGGACGATGTCCGGCGTCAGCCGGTCCACCTCGTCGAGCAGATTCGAGCCGTCGGTGAGACATCCGACCACGTCGATGTTCCGCTCGAGCGAGAGCCGCGAACGCAGTCCCTCCGCGAGCAGATCGTGGTCCTCGACGCACAGCACCCGAATCGTGCCGCTCGTCACGCCATGAGACGCCATCTTGGTCACCATGTCGAACACTCCTTCCTGCCGCCGTCCGGCGGCGCACACCGTTGCCTGGTCGGTGGTTCATCCCGAACCGTCGTACCACTGGACCAGGGCACCGTCGTCCGCACCGTGCGAACGCCCACGGAAACCCCACCGCTCCCGGCTCCGCCGGGCGCCTGGTACGACGAGACATCGGCAATCCGATCCGATTCGCCGTCAAGTTGGCGAGTGCCGACCTGCCCCGGCCGTTGTCCCGGGGTGTGAAGAGGGTCGCCGATCGCCCCGCCTCCGCGCAGGGGAAGCCTTCCCCGTTCGACTTGGCGGAGTGCGCGGAGCGCCACCCTCGAGATCGGGGTGAAGTTCTCGGGGACTCCGCCCCGCGCCCTCGCCCGACATGAGACCGCGCTCGACGATCGGACTCGCAACGGGACTCGCCGATCTTCCGACTCGCGCGCCCGGAACCGGGAACACGACGAACAGGACCGTGGCGATCAGATCGAGTCCGCGGCGTTCGTCCCATCCGCGCCGAACAACGACACGCCCCGGGACGCAGCGGCCGTCGGCTCGAACGGGGCATCGTTCCGTGGCGTCCAGTCGTCGCGGTCGCAACCATCGCGACATGACACGTGACGACCACCATCCACTCGGCTCCGGTTCGAACGACCAGGCCCGCGATCGCGACGCGCGACGACGGCCGCGGAGGATCTTCACCGGGGACGGCGTCTCCACGGATGGCCACGAACAGGCGAGAGAAGTCGTCCCGCGACGCTGGGATCGCCTTCCCGGCGGACACGCTGCCCGGGGCCGCGAGGATCTCGGCCTGCTGCGTGCGATCCGCGAGGGTCGCGACGCCGAGCACGCCGCCGGGTTCGGCCGCGTCGGTCTGGTCTGGCTCGATCGACATGGTGCGCGCCTGCTGGTTCGTCACGACAGATCGCTGCTGCCTCCGTGTTCGATCGAAGGCGTGGAGGGCAACGACCCCCGGGCCACGGGCGGCCGCGGCACCTTCCCTCCCGCCCACCTCGGAGGCGATCCCGAGAGCCGTCGACATCGCAATCGCGAGGAGTGGCTGAAGCGGTACTACGACGAGGTGATCGAGCACCTCGAGCACCTCGACCACTTCGTGATCGCCGGTCCCGGACCAGCCAAGCACGAACTACGGCGTCGGCTGGAACGCATCCATGGCATGCCGGAGCGCCTCATGACTCTGCTCACGCTTCCCGAGCGCGTCGGGGACCCCGCGCTCGTCGCGCATCTCGACCGACTGATCACCGAGGTCTGATCGCGATCTCGACGTCGTGTATCCACCGCCGGCCCCGGGGCGGTCAGCCGGGAAGCCGCCATCCCGAGACGGAGTCGGCGAGGCGCTCCGTCGACAACGAGGGCAACAACAATCGATCGACCCGGCCCACCTGGCCGATCGCATGGACACGCGATGCCGGCGATGCAGCGTCGAGGGTCTCGATGAGCAGCACGGGCACCGTCACCCGTTCGAGAAACCGCATCGGAAGGTCGAACATCGGCGTGATCGCGACGACCGCCCGGATCTCCGGTGCGATGCCGGCGGCGATCAGGGCCGCATCCGCCGAGCGTTTCCGGCCGAGCACGACCACCGGCGCCGAGCATCTCCGCTCGACCCAGCGAGTGGTCATTCGCAGCCGTTGCGAAATCAACTCCGCGTTGCGGCACGGATCCGGCCCGTGCGCCTCGGCGGGCTTCAGCAGGTCCGGAACCAGCGAGGCGAAGGACCGTTCGGCCAGGGTCGCCGCCAGCGGAGCATCGTCCTGACAGGTGGGGTCGTGGGCGAAGACCACCGCCGCCCGTAGCGGTCCCGCAGGTTCGCGCCAGACCGCGTCGATCACGAAGGGCCCCGATCGGACTTCGACCCTCTCCTCCGAGGTGGTTGCGCCGGGCACGTCGTTCACGCCTTCAACAGATCGATCGCGGCGAGTCGATCGACCTCCGCAGCGACTTCGGCGAGGCGCCGCGCGGCGGCGTGCTCATCGTCGAGCGAGCGGCCCAGCGTCCGCGCGGTCTCGTCGTCTCCGATCAACTTCGCCCAGGATCGCGCGGAGGCGTATCCGGCCAGTTCGTGGTGCAGCACATGAGACGCCAGCGCCGCGAGCGCCGCATCGCGGACGTGCGGATCGACCTCGGTGTTCTCGGCCAGATCGGCACACTGACGAAGCAGGGCCTGCGAGGTCGGACTCTCGGTGGCGGAGCGCAGGGCCGGTGCGCCTGGACGAGCCGGCGGCGCCAGTCGCTCGAGGACGTGATCGAGACGAATCACATGCTCGCGTGCGGTGGCGGCCTGCTCCTGCATGGACTCGGAGAGATCCGGCGCCGACGCGGCCTTGGCGAGGTTCGGAAAGGTGTCGCGGGCGTGTCGCTCCGATGCGAGCAGCGAGTCGAGTTGCAACACCAGAAGCTGCCTCAGGGTGCCGATCTTCATGTCGCGTTCCTTCACATCGGGTCCATGTCGCCCACTCGGCCGGCGCCGGAGCGCCGACCGAGGGGCGTCCGGGGTCAACGGGCGGTCAGTGCCGGCCGGCGCGAGCTCGATCGTCGCGTCGGCTCCGAGGCGGACGGGGACAACTGCTTGACGGCCTTGACCGGAATTCGACGGCCCGCGGATTCCGGCCCCTTGGGAACCGTGATCACCAGCAGGCCGTTGGCGGTCTCGGCGCTCACCTTCGAAGCGTCGATCTCGTTCGGCAGCGTGAACGACCGGCGATAGGACCCGTATCGACACTCCGAGGTGTGCGACACCGTGTCCGACTCCTCACGACGTTCGCTGCGACGGCCGACGATCGAAAGCGTGCGGTCGTCCACGGAGACCTCGATGTTCTCCGGATCGACGCCCGGCATCTCGCAGCGGATGGTGAAGTCGTCGTCGTGCTCCTCGAGATCCGCAAGCGGCATCCACGACAATCCCTCGGAGGTTCCGCCATTGCCGCCGAAGCGGGTGGCGAGGCGTTCCATCTCGTCGCGGAGTCGGTCGAACGCTTCGGTGAAGTGGAGTTCGGGAAATCGCATGCGGGGCTCCTTGCAGCAGAGGGATCGCGACCGGTTCGAGCCGCGTCGAACGTTCGACGTGCCCGAGGTCGCGGAAGAAGTTCGATCCGTGCACGATCGCCAGTCGCATCGGACAACCCGAGAGAAGGCCACCCCGAACCCGACGCCCATACGACTCCGGGGCGCAGAGTCGGCGACGAATCCCGATCGCTGCTCCCGTCGCGAACAGCGAAGCCCTCCCCGAGACTGCGCAGCAGGCCGCGGTCGCGAAGCGACGCGTCGACGAATGTCCGCACCAGGCGCCAGCCCGTCGTGCAACGCGGCGCCAGTCCGAGCCGTCCGACATGTCCGACATGTCCGACATGTCCGACTCGAACGTTTGCCACGACCGTCGAACGCAG
>JAFMML010000005.1:73428-87800 GCA_017859745.1 Planctomycetota bacterium | reverse complement strand
TGGCGATCGAGCTCGCGTCGCTGCCGACCTACATCATGGTCGCGGTGAGCCGCGGCTCTCGTCTGGCCCAGGAGGCGGCGGTCAAGTACTTCTTCCTCGGAGCGCTTTCGTCCGCGATCGTCCTCTACGGCGTCGCGATGCTCTACGGCGCCGCGGGGAGCCTCGAGTTCGTCGCGGTCCAGCAAGCCTTCTCGGGCGGGGCAGGCGGTTCGTCGGTTGCGGTGCTCGGTACGGTCCTCGTCGTCGTCGGCCTCGGGTTCAAGATCACCGCGGTGCCGATGCACTTCTACGCGCCGGACGTCTACGAGGGCGCGTCGATTCCGACGACTGCGTTCCTCTCCTTCGTCCCGAAGGCGACCGGCTTCTTCGCGTTGATGGCGGTGCTTGCGGCGATCGGCTTCAGTCCCGAGCTCGAGACCGCGCAGCTGCCGCCACGGGTGGACGCGGTGCTCTGGATGGTCGCGGCGCTGACCATGACCCTCGGGAATCTGGGCGCCCTGCTGCAGCGTTCGATCAAGCGGATGCTCGCCTACAGCTCGATCAGCCACTCCGGCTACATGCTGGTCGGCATCGTCGCGGGGCCGGTCTTCGGCGGCTTCGACGCGGTGCTGCTGTACCTGCTGGTCTACGGCCTGACCAACATCGTGGTCTTCGCGGCGCTCGCCTCGATCGAGCGGGACGGCCGCGAGGTGGACGACTTCGAGGATCTCGCGGGACTGCGGACCCGTCATCCCTGGGCCTCGGCGATGCTCGCTCTCGGCGCCGGCAGCCTGATCGGCCTGCCTCCATTGCTCGGCTTCTGGGGCAAGCTCGATCTCTTCATGGCGGGCGTCGATGCCGGCGAGATCGTGCTGGTCGTGATCATGGCCCTGAACAGCGCCATCAGCGTCTGGTACTACCTCCGCCTCGTGGGCCTGCCCACCATCGCTCCCGCCGGTCCTCGGGCCGAGTCGATCACCGCGGTGCCAAGTCGCTGGCCGATCGCAACCGCCATCGTCAGCGGGTTCGGGATCTTCCTGCTGCCCTTCGCCCTCGATCCGCTGTCGGAGGCCTCGGCCGTCGCCGGCCCCGATGCCATCGAGGCGTTGACCGCGAACGCGGAGGTGGCCCCCCAGTCAGCCGATGGCACCCCCTCCGACGACACCGAGGTCCTCGGAAACCCCAGAGGCGCCGACGTGGCGACTGTGGACATCGATCTCGCGACCCACGATGTGACCGACGCGAGGACGCGTCCGTCGACCGTTTCTGTCCCCGGCGCATGATCGATATACTCGGCGACCCGAGTCACCGACGCCTGCGAGTGTAGCTCAATTGGATAGAGCACCGGTCTACGAAACCGGCGGTTGAAGGTTCGAGCCCTTCCACTCGCGTGTCCGACGCCACGCCCCCCGGCCTTCGCCGGGGGGCGTGTGCATTGGTCGGACCTTCTGTTCCAGCTCTTCCAATCTCATCGCGTCTCGTCGAGCTCGCGGATGCACGGTCGTGCTTCGAATCACCGGCGAGGCTCGTTCTGCGCGGCCTCCACCGCGACCAGGGCCAACCGCTTCGACGCCTCGCAGTCCCAACGGTTGTGGCGGACCAGATTCGCCCACTTCGCCTTGGCGGTCGGCGTGATCGCCTCGAACGAGCCGCGGCCGTCGATCTGACCGATCACCGCCCGCAGTCTCGACGTCACCTGGCCAGCGCCGTACATGGGCGGCAATGCGATGCCAGCCAACTTCGCGAGGGCGGACAGCGAGTTCTCTCGTCCACGATCGAACTCGCCCCGCTCGCGTCGTCGCCGTCGTCGGGCCTTCATCGCCCGATCGATCTCCGGATGCTGCGTCCTCCGCCAGGCGATGGCAAGGGGGCGGGTGTCGAGATAGCGAAGGGCGATCTCGTCGCCTTCGATGCCGCACTCCTCGAAGACGATGCGTTCGCGTCTCGAGTACGCGGCGATCCGCCTCGACTCGGCGACGGCTCGATCCAAGAGATCCCGAAGCCATGGTCCGAGCCGGACCGTCCGGAACCCGGTGGCCCGGGCGGCATCTGCGAGCGCAGAGGACTGGTCCTCGAAGACGACGGTCTCGGTCCGGCCGTCCACGAGCACGCTGGCCATGAGCGGTGGCGAACCCGTTTCGACGTCGAGGAGGCCTTCGACGTCGAAATGGATGGCACGTTCGATCTCGGCGGACGAGACCCCGTTGGGGCGCATGGAGGACGCGGGATGGTTGTTGGTGATCATCGGGACTCCTGTCGAATCGGGAGGTTCGAACGACGACCACCGTGGCCGCCGCCCTCCTCTCTTCTTCTCTCCCCTTGCGGGGAGAAGAGAGGAGGGCTTGGAGGGCCGGGGACTGCACACCGCCCTTCACCGCCGACATGACCGTCGCCGCCGAGGTGGTGCAATCTCGTCTCGCGTCCCGCGAGATACCCTGAAGCCGATGCCACGCGAACCTTCTTCTCGCCGTGTCGGCCTGCTCTCGGACAGTCACGGACGACGCGAACGAACCGCCCGCGCCGTCGCCATGCTTCGCGAGGCCGGGGCGACGATGCTGATCCACCTCGGCGACGTCGAGGATCCGGATCTGCTCGAAGAACTGCTGGTCGCGGGGGACGACGGAAGGCCGCTGTCGGTGCATCTCGTCGCAGGTAACATGGACGAACCGTCCGAACTGAAGGCGACTGCCGATCGACTCGGGATCGAGTTCCATCATCCCGGCGGCGAGATCGAGATCGGTGGACGGCGCGTCGCCTTCACTCACGGCGATCGAGATGCGGAGGTGCGGCGTCTGCTCTCGACGCGACCGGACTACCTGTGCCACGGTCACACCCACCTCGCCGCGGACCGTCTCGTCGAGGGCGTCCGCGTCGTCAACCCCGGAGCCCTGCATCGGGCTCGACCCTTTTCGGTGGCGGTGCTCGAGGTCGACTCGGGAAGGCTCGAGTCGATCGAGGTCAGGGACGACTGAGTCTTCGGTCGGGAGCGAGCGGCCTCGAGACGAAGGCGCGACCATCACGATGACGGTTGTCCGACCCGCTGGGTCGTGAACCCTCCGAGTTTCGAGATCCCGTCGCCGATCCGCCTCCCGACGCATCCGATACCGTCGGCGGCATCGAACCAACCACCGCCGCCGTTCGACGCGACACCTCCAATGCCAGCGCTCCTGCTCAACGCCGCCGCAACCCTCTTCATGACCGGTCTGATCTGGTTCGTCCAGGTCGTGCACTACCCCCTGTTTGCGCTGGTCCAAGGCCCCGCCGCCCCCGCCTACGCGGCTCGGCATCAGGCCTTGACGACGCTGGTGGTCGGCCCGGTGATGCTCGCGGAACTTGCCGGGGCGATCTGGCTGGCGGTGCTGCCGCCTCCGGGCGTGCCCGCCTGGATTCCCCGCCTTGCCCTGCTGCTGCTTGCGACGATCTGGGTCTCGACCGCGCTCTGGCAGGTGCCGTTGCACCAGAAGCTGCTGGCCGGCCACGAAGCGGCGACGATCGGTTCGCTGGTCTCGGGGAACTGGCTGCGCACGGTGCTGTGGACGGTCCGCGGCGCCGCGGCGCTCTGGATGATCAAACTCGCCTTCGACGCGACCCGGTCCGCGACCTGAGGAGGCCGCCCCGCATCCCGGCCGTCACCCGCGGCGAACCCTCTCCCATGACCACGATCCCCACCGCGACCGCCGCCGCACGGCCGACCACGCTTGCCGAACTCCGCGAGTCCGGGTGGACGAGCCGCACCGTCAAGGAGGAGTTGCGGAGGAACCTCGTCGCAAGGCTCGAGTCCGGCGAGGATCTCTTCCCGGGCGTGCTCGGGTACGAGAGCACCGTCATCCCCTCCATCGTCCACGCGATCCTCGCGGGCCACGACATGCTGTTCCTCGGCGAGAAGGGCCAGGCGAAGACCCGCCTCATGCGACATCTCGCCGACTTCCTCGACGAGGCGATCCCGCATCTCGACCTTCCGGGTTGCCCGGTGCACGAGGACCCCTTCCGGCCGATCACCTCGATGGCCAAGCGACATCTCGCGGAGACGCCCGATCACGAGGTCCGGATCGCGTGGTGGTCCCGCGAGGATCGCTACGCGGAGCGCCTCGCCCCGGGGACCCGCTTCGCCGACGTCGTCGGCGACATCGATCCGGCCCGTCTCGTTGGCGGCACGAGCCTCTCCGCCGAGGAGGTCCTGCACTTCGGGATCGTCCCCCGCATGCACCGCGGCATCTTCGCGATGAACGAGCTGCCCGACCTCGACGAGAGCGTCCAGGTCGGCCTGTTCAACGTGCTCGAGGAGCGGGACGTTCAGATCCGCGGCCATCCGGTGCGGTTCGATCTCGATCTGCTGCTGGTGTTCTCGGCGAACCCCACCACCTACAACCGCTCGGGCAAGGTGATCCCCCAGCTGAAGGACCGGATCGGGTCGACGATCGCGACGCACTACCCGCGGGATCGGGATCTCGGCATCGCGATCACCCGGCAGGAGGCGGGACTCGATCTCGGCGGCGACCATCCCGTGGTGGTGCCGCCCTTCATGGAGGAGATCCTCGAGCAGCTCTCGATCGAGGCCCGCAAGAGCCGTCTCGTCGATCAGGCCTCGGGCGTCTCGGCCCGCTTCGGAGCCGCGAACTGGAGGACGATGGTCGCGAGCGCCCGGGCCCGGGCGATTCGGCTCGGCGAACGTCCGGGCGTCCCGCGGATCAGCGACCTCGCCCATCTCGGGGCATCCGCGATCGGGAAGCTCGAACTCGACCCGCTCGGCCACGGTGAGATGAGCGAGCGTCAACTGCTCGATGCGCTCGTCGCCGCCGCGATCCGAGAGGTCTTCTCGGAGTACGTCGACGAACACGGCCTCGACGAGATCGCCGGAGTGTTCTCGGAGGGCGTTCGGATCGAAGTCGGCGACATGCTTCCCTCCTCGCACTACGCCGAACGTCTCGAGACCGTGCCGGCGGCATGGGAGAAGGCCTTCGAGGTGAATTCCGCCGCCGACCCCGCGGTGAGGGCGAGCTGCGCCGAGTTCGTGTTGGCAGGCCTCTGGGCGACCGAGCGCATCAGTCGCAGCGAGCGCCACGGCCGCATCCGGTACGAGTCGTGAGCCCAAGCGACCGCGATCCCCCACCGCCGCCCTCCGAGGCCCCCGGAGGCGTCGTTCACGCCTATCACGCCTACGACCCGCGGCACGTGCCGCCGCCGCTCGACGGCGGTGCCGGAGACGGCCCGGATCTCGTCGGTGCGGCCTTCGACCGGTTGCTGTTCGAAGGGCGGTCGCGGCCCTTGTCCCCCGAGGAACTCGCCGACGCGGTGAAGATCGATCCCCGATCGATCGCCGGGCTCGGGCCGAGCCTCGACGACCTCATCGCCCGCCTCGAAGCCCGTCGCGATCGGATCCTCGCGGCGTACCGCCTCGACCGGGCCCGGCAGGAGGCGAGCGACCGGGTCGACGACCGTGCGGATCGACTCGATCTGCCGGAGGATCTCGATCACGCGGTGCGGAAGGAGCTCTCCCGCGAACACCTTCGAGGACTCGAACGCCTGTGGCGACGGTTGCCCGACGGCAGCGAGGTCTCGCAGCGTCTGATGGGCCTCATCGCGGCACTTGGCGACCGGTTCGAGATCGAGCGGATCGCCGGACGCTGGACGTTCCACGGACCCGAGGAGGTGACGCTCGCCCGCGGCCTCGAACTCGGCGAGGAACTCGATCGGATCGAGGCGCTCCTGAAGCAGTTGCGGGAGGCCCGCCGCAACGCCCGCGTGGGCCTCGTAGACCTCGACGAGTTGCGGGATCTGCTGTCGGCGGAGGACGCCGAGACCATGGCCGGCCTGCAGCGGCAGGTGAACGAGTTGTTGCAGGCCGTCGCCGAACAGCAGGGCCTCGAAGCCGCCGAGGACGGCTTCCGCCTCACGCCCAAGGCCTGGCGGACCTACCAGAGCCGCCTGCTTGCGGCGATCTTCGCGGATCTCAGGGAAGGCCGACGCGGGCGCCACGACCCGGTCGAGGCCGGCGACGGCGCCATCGAGAGCCCGCAGGTCCGTCCGTGGGCGTTCGGGGATTCGCTCGCGGGCCTCGACGTCGGGGAGAGCGTCGTCGAGGCCGCGGTCCGGGGCGGCGGAGCGGGACCGATCCGCCTGCAGTCGGAGGACCTCCGGATCTTCAAGAGTCGGCATCGCCCCAAGGCCGCGACCGTCGTCATCCTCGACATGTCCGGCTCGATGCGACAAGCGGGCCAGTACGTCCACTGCAAGCGGATGGCCCTCGCCCTCGACGGCCTGATCCGGCAGGAGTACCCCGGCGACGTCCTCAGGTTCATCTCGATGGACACCCTCGCCCGGGTCCGGACCACGCCGGAGGTCGCCGAGTTGCTTCCGCGTCCCGTGACCATCCGAAACCCGGTGGTCCGGTTGCGGGCGGATCTCTCCGATCCGGAACTCGACGAACTCGACCTGCCGCTCCACTTCACCAACATCCAACGCTCGCTGGAACTCGCCCGGCGCCTCCTGTCTGGGCAGGACGCCGACAACCGGCAGGTGATCCTCATCACCGACGGCCTGCCGACGGCCCACTGCGAGGGGAACGACCTCTACATGCTCTACCCGCCCGATCCCCGCACCGAGACCGCGACCCTGCGGGAGGGCCGCGCCGCGGCGCGGGAGGGGATCGTGATCAACGTGATGCTGCTGCCCTCGTGGAGCCAGACCGAGGAGGACGTGAGGTTCGCCGACCGGCTCGCCTCGGACACCGGCGGGCGCCTGTTCCACGTCGGCGGCGAAGATCTCGACCGGTTCGTCGTCTGGGACTACCACGCCCGGCGACGCCTGCAGCTCTGAACCCGGCGTTCGCCTTTTCACGCCGGCCCCGCCATTTCGAAGAAGTTTCGGAGTCGCCGCCTCGGATCGGTTGCCGCCCGTTCCGATGGTCCTGATACTGCCGTCGTCGTCCTCTCCACGGAGACCTCGCCATGCCCAGCGACCGCTTCGACGCCCACCTCGCCAAGGACTCCTCCATGCCCTCCACCCCTGCTGCGCAGGCTTCGGACCTCTTCGGCACGCTCACCTTCGGCGGCGATGTGATGTTGAAGCGTCTGCCGAGCGAGGTCTTCGCGAACCTCCAGCGCACCATGCAGTCGGGCCGGCCCCTCGATCCGGCGATCGCCAACACCGTCGCGAGCGCGATGAAGGACTGGGCGATCGAGCACGGCGCGACGCACTACTGCCACTGGTTTCAGCCGCTGACGGGCACCACGGCGGAGAAGCACGATGCGTTCCTCTCGCTGACCTCGGGCGGCGACGCCATCGAACGCTTCAGCGGCAGCCAGCTGATCCAGGGCGAGCCCGATGCGAGCAGCTTCCCCTCCGGCGGCATCCGCGACACCTACGAGGCCCGCGGCTACACCGCGTGGGATGCGACGAGCCCCGCATTCCTGCTGAAGACCGAGACCGGTGTGACCACGCTGTGCATTCCCACGGTCTTCGTCTCCTACACCGGCGAAGCGCTCGACAAGAAGCTGCCCCTGATCCGCTCGATCGACGCGGTGAACCGTGCGGCCATGCGGATCCTCGGCATCTTCGGCACCGACGCGGGCGTCGAGCGGGTGATCGCGACCCTCGGCGCCGAGCAGGAGTACTTCCTCGTCGACGAGGAGCTCGCCGAGGCGCGGCTCGACCTTCGAATCTGCGGCCGCACGCTCGTGGGGGCCGCGCCCCCGAAGGGCCACCAGCTCGACGACCACTACTTCGGCGCGATTCCCGATCGGGTCATGGGCTTCATGGCCGCGGTCGAGCAGAGGCTCTTCGAGCTGGGCGTGCCGGTCAAGACCCGGCACAACGAGGTGGCGCCGTCGCAGTACGAGATCGCTCCGGTCTTCGAGAACGCCAACGTCGCCGTCGATCATCAGATGCTGACGATGCACGTGCTTCGGGCGACGGCGCCCCGCTTCGGCTTCCGATGCCTGCTGCACGAGAAGCCGTTCGCCGGCGTCAACGGATCCGGCAAGCACTGCAACTGGTCGATCTCGACCAACACCGGCGTCAACCTGCTGGATCCCCGCGACGACACCCACACCAACATGCAGTTTCTCGTCTTCCTCTGCGGCGTGATCCGGGCCGTGGACGCGCGGGCGGACCTGCTGCGGGCGGCCATCGCCTCGGCGGGCAACGACCACCGCCTCGGCGCCAACGAAGCCCCCCCGGCGATCATGTCGGTCTTCCTCGGCGACATGCTGACGGACATCCTCGATCAACTGCAGACCGGACGCACCACCAAGACCCGCAAGGGCGGGTCGATGGATCTCGGCGCGAGCACCCTGCCGCAGATCCCCCGCCACGCCAGCGACCGGAACCGGACCAGTCCCTTCGCCTTCACCGGCAACAAGTTCGAGTTCCGAGCCGTCGGCTCGACCGCGGCGGTCGCATGGCCCACGACCGTGCTCAACACGATCATCGCGGAGAGCCTCGATGCGATGGCGGACGAACTCGAGAAGCGGGCGGGCGCCAATCCCACCAGGACGAAGCTCGAGTCCGCGGTGCGGGCGCTGTTGAAGGCGACCGTCAAGAACCACCGGAGGATCTGCTTCGACGGCGACGGCTACAGCCGCGACTGGCACGACGAGGCCGAGTCTCGCGGGCTGGCGAACCTCCGCTCGACCGCCGACGCGCTGCCCGCGCTCAAGTCCAAGTCGGCCAAGAGCCTGTTCAGCAAGCAGGGCGTGTTGTCGGGACGCGAATTGGATGCTCGCTACGAGATCCTCGCCGAGCAGTACGCGACGGTGCTGGGGATCGAGGCCCGCACCCTGGTCACCATGACCCGGACGCAGATCCTGCCCGCAGCGCTTCGTCACCAGGCGCAGCTTGCGGACATCTGCGCAACGACCGAGGCTGCCGGCGCCGATTGCCCCGACACCGTGGCGGAACTGCGAGAGACCGTCGATCGAGTGTCGCGCCTGCGGAGGGCCGTGTCCGAGCTCGAGAAGGCCGAGTCGTCGGTTTCGGAGGGGGCGGACAAGGCGTTGCGGCACGCTCGCGAGCGGATCGTCCCGGCGATCGAGGCGGTTCGAGCCGAGGCCGACGCCCTCGAGCGATCGATGCCGGACGACCTCTGGCCGCTGCCGACCTATGCGGACCTGATCCTGCCCTGACCCCCATCTCGAGTCGGACCGAGACGTGATGCGGCGTGGCCTGGGACATCGCCTCGAATGAAGCGTCGGTCGCTGGCAAGGGGGCGGCGTCTCCTTGGCCGTGGCGAGGACTCCGAACGCTCGAGGCGGCGTCGAGCCCGATCCCGACCTCGCACATCCCGCTGAGGACCGCCGCGGTCCGCAGCGGCAGCGGCTCACCGGGCGTGCCTGCGGGGTGGCCTTTCAGATGGTCTCTCAGGGAGGCTCCTGCTATTCTCCTCGATTCGCGCTTCGTGGCGGACCGACGCCGCGGCCGTTCATCCATCGTCCCCAATCACGAGTGCAGCATGGCGGAATCCACCGACACCGCGACCGAGACCGCGACCGACACCCTTGCCGTCGAGGTCGAAGTGGCCTCTCCCTCGGCCTGCAGCCGGACGCTGAAGATCACCGTGCCCGCCACGGCGGTCGACGCTCGCCTCGAGCAGGCTCTCGGCGATCTGCAGCGGGAGACCGTCTTCCCCGGATTCCGCAAGGGCAAGGTGCCCCGCAAGCTGCTCGAGCGTCGGGTCGGAGACGACCTGGTCCGCGACACCCGTGATCGCCTGCTCGGCGAGGCGGTTTCGGCGGCGATTCGCAAGGAGGACATCAAGCCCCTCGGAGAGCCGGAGTTTCCCGAGGATGCCACGCCGCCGGAACTGAGGCGAGGCGAGGCGTTCACCGTCGAGATCGAGGTCGAGGTGATGCCGGAGTTCGAGATCCCCGCCTACGAGGGTCTCAAGATCCGCAAGCCTGTCGGCGAGGTTGCCGAGGACGCCATCGACCGGGAACTCGAACGACAGCGCCGGTGGTTCGGCAACCCCGAGCGCATCACCGGCCCCTTCGAGGAGGGTGACCGGATGGTGGGGCCGGCGAAGGTCGTCAAGGAGGGCGACGAGGAGCCGTTCTTCACCACCGACGACGCGCTTGCGACGGTGCCCGGCGACGCCGACGGCGGACGTGGGCAGTTCCTCGGGGTGTTGATCGAAGGTCTCGCCGGCATCATCGGTGGCCGCAAGGTCGGCGACGCCGTCGAGATGGAGACGGTCGGTCCGGATGGGCACGAGATCCCCGACATCCGGGGCAAGAAGCTCAAGATCTCCTACGAAATCCGGGATGCGGAGCGGATCACTCCCGCCAGCGACGAGGACGTCGTCGCCGCGTTCGGACTTCCCTCTGTGGATGATCTTCGCCCCCAGGTGAAGCTTGCCCTCGAGGAGCGGATGCTGTCCGAACAGCGCGCGGTGATGCGGGAGCAGGTCGCCGAGGCGCTCGTGGGCAAGGTCGACATGGACCTCCCGGAGAAGCTCTCGTCACGACAGGCGACGGCGTTGGTCGAGCGGCAGCGTGCCGAACTGCTCGGTCGCGGCCTCGATCCCGAGCAGCTCGAGACCCAGCTGGCGGAGTTTCGCAAGGGATCCGAGGAGAAGGCTCGCGACCAGATGAAGCTGTCGCTGATCCTGATGAAGGCCGGCGAGTCCTTCGGCGTCACGGTCAGCGAGCAGGAGATCAACAGTCGCATCGCCCGCATCGCCCGACGGCGAGGCGAGCGTCCGGACCAGCTCCGCGCCGAGCTCGAGAAGGGCAATCGTCTCGGCGCCATCGCCGTCGACATCCGCGAGCAGAAGACGCTCGATCGGATCATCGACAAGGCCGAGGTCTCCGATGTTCCGCTCGAGAAGTGGAACGCCGAAGTGGAAGCGAAGCGATCGAAGTCGTGATCTCGGCGGGACCGTCGATCCCGCAACTGGCGACGGCCTCCGATGCCGGTGGCCGTCTTGCCGCCGAGACCCTGCCGTGGCTGGGAGTGCTCGCAGGCGTGCTGGTCGTGTTGTGGCTCGCGGCACTGTGGATCAAGCGACGGGTCGCCGGAGGAACGGAGTCGAACTCCGGTGGCTTCGACCCCGAGGCACTCGAGCGGCTTCGGCGGGACGGATCACTGACCGACGAGCAGTACCGGGCGATCTCGCGGTCGATGGCGCGACGTGCCGCCGGACTGGAGGACGACGCGACGAGACTCGGCGTGCAGGCCTCGGACGGTCGGGACGATTGACCCTGCAGGAAGATCCCGTTCGCGGTGTTCGAACCCGTCGGACCCACGACCGGGAACCGAACCGAACCGCCGGAGATCGCTGGATCGTCGCTCGCACCATTGCGTCGCGAGCGGTTCATGGCATCCTCTGACCGACCAGCGGCGGCAGAGGCCTCCGATCCTCCGCATACACTGCCGCAGAAGGAAAAAGCCCCGATGCACCCCCGATGCACCGGAGTTCCGGTTCGTCGTGGTGAAGATGGAGTCGACCCAGATGAGCACCCCCCGCCACCCAGTTCCTCGACGCTCTCCGGGCCCGATCTCGAGCCGAGGGGGTGGCGAGTCCGGTTCCGGACGGCGGGGCCGCGGCGATCTCTCCGGAGGCGGCTCGGGAGGTTCCGGCGGCGGTTCGGGAGGTGACGGTGGCGGCGGGTTCCGTGGACGCAAGGTCACGACCTGCTCCTTCTGCGGGAAGACGTCGCGCGAGGTCGGCCCGATGGTCGAGGGTCCCGGCGAGGTCTACATCTGCACCAACTGCACCGAACTCTGCCAGAACATCTTCAAGCAGGAGCGGCGTCGGGTCGAAGGCGGCCGCCCGATGTTCGAGGAGATTCCGACGCCTCGGCAGATCAAGGAGTTCCTCGACCAGTACGTGATCGGTCAGGATCCCGCGAAGCGCACCCTGGCCGTCGCGGTCCACAACCACTACAAGCGCCTCGGCGAGACCCGCAACGAGGACGCGCCGGTCGAACTCGACAAGAGCAACGTGCTGCTCCTCGGTTCCACCGGAACGGGCAAGACCCTGCTTGCACGGACGCTCGCTCGGGTGCTCGACGTTCCATTCGCGATCGGCGATGCGACCACGCTGACCGAGGCGGGGTACGTCGGCGAGGACGTGGAGAACCTGCTGCTCAAGCTGCTTCAGGCCGCCGACTACGACGTCGAGCACGCCCAGCGCGGCATCATCTACATCGACGAGATCGACAAGATCGGCAAGACCTCCCACAACGTCTCGATCACCCGCGACGTCTCCGGCGAAGGCGTGCAGCAGTCGCTCCTGAAGATGCTCGAAGGGACCGTGGCCAACGTGCCTCCCCAAGGTGGCCGGAAGCACCCCGAGCAGCAGTACATCCAGCTCGACACCACGCACATCCTGTTCATCTGCGGCGGCTCGTTCGTGGGGATGGACGAGATCATCCGTCGACGTCTCGGCAAGCGGAGGATCGGCTTCGGGAGCGAAGCGCGAGGCGGCGAAGGGAACGCTTCGATGCTGCAGAACCTCGCGCCGGAGGATCTCGTCGAGTTCGGCCTGATTCCGGAACTCGTCGGCCGTCTGCCGATCGCGTGCCCGCTGGAAGCCGTCGATGTCGACGGGATGGTTCGAATCCTCACCGAGCCTCGCAACGCCATCGTCCGCCAGTACCAGCATCTCTTCCGCCTCGAAGGGGCGGGGCTCGAGTTCACCTCGGATGCGCTGCAGGCGATCGCCGAACGCGCGATCTCTCGGCAGACCGGCGCCCGGGCGCTTCGGGCGGTCATGGACGAGGCGATGCTCGATCGGATGTACGACCTGCCCGAGCTCGACAACGAAGACACCACCTACGTGATCGATGCCGAGGCGATCGAACGCCGTACGCCGCTGCAGGATCTCGCTCGTCGCCTCAAGAAGGAGTCGGCCTGATCCCCGCCCACGATCGCGGCCGGAGCCTGCATCGCCCCGCGCGGGACTACGACGCCCTCGCCCGGTCGATCGACCAGGCTCGCCTCGACCAGGGTGGGCACGGGCTCTCGCACCGGCGGTTCGTCGATCTGCTCTGGGATGGCCTCGCCGGCACCGACGTCTCGTGGCTGGGCATCTATCTCGTCGACGAGACCGCTGGCCCCGAGGGACGTCTCGTGCTGGGATGCTGCCGCGACCGGCCGGCCTGTTCGCCGATCGGCCTGCACGGGGTCTGCGGCCGAGGGGTGCTCGAGGACCGGGCGGTCGTCGTCGAGGACGTGACCGACCTCGGAGAGGCCTACGTCGCCTGCGACCCGCTCGACCGATCGGAAGTCGTCCTGCCACTGCGGGATGCCCGAGGCGTCTGGGGGGTCCTCGACCTCGACAGCCGCTCGATCGGGGCCTTCGATCGGACCGATGCGGATGCCCTCGAGGGCCTGATCGAGCGATCGGGGATCGGTCGACCGAGTGCGGTGGGCTGACGCCCTCGGTCCCCTCTCCCCGGCCCGCTCAGGAGTCGCCTGGGGGAAGGCCGGCTGGACCCTTGCCGAAGCCCCCGTGGGGCCCTAAACTCTGCGATTCGCGCCGTTCGCCCCGTGTCCCCCCCAAAAAGGCTTCGGAGTCGAACGGGCGGCCGCACGCTTCACAGAGGACCGACCATGCCCCGCGAGTGCCACTTCACCGGCGTCCGAACCACCTTCGGCAACAAGATCCGCACCCGCGGACGGGCCAAGTATCTCGGCGGCGTCGGCACCAAGATCACGTCCTGCACGCGGCGGACGTTCAAGCCCAACCTCCAGACGGTGAATGCGCTGATCGACGGTGCTCCCAAGCGAATCAAGGTTTCGACCAAGGCGATTCGACTTGGCCTGGTGGTCAAGCCGCCGAAGCGCAAGTTCCTGCGCCAGCACGCCGAACAGGCGTGATCGCCTGGGCGGCGCCTCGCCTCGGTTCAACTCACTTCCGCCATGTCAAGGGGGTTCTCGGTCGAATTTGGATGTCCCGAGTTGACCCAACGAAGACCCGGTCTACCCTTCCTCAGCACGAGAGACGGGTTGAACCCTTCCTGAAACGACAAGGCTGACCGACAAGGTCCGAAATCAAGACTGAATCCAAGACTGAATCCAAGCCTGAAAGCAAGCCTTAACCCAAGCGAGCATTGCGAATCTCGGCTGTTCAGCCGAGCCCCCACGACCCAGACGGTCGCCGCTCGCCTCCGCCCCCAGGAACCGCTCCCCTCGCCTGCCGTGTGATGTGCCACTGACACCCCGCCCGTGGGTCCGGAGCCCGGCTCCAACCCATCCCCGGCGAAGGCGTCGACATTTCAGGGATACGGCCGGCACGGGAACGCACCCGACCAATGCCACGGCCGGGAGAGCGAGAGCTCGCCGCACGGATGCAGGCGGGGATGTGGGGCAGGACCCAGACAACCTTGAATGAACCGTTCGGTGAACGCACTCGACGTTCACCGTGTCATCGACCATCGGCCATCGACCTTGGT
>JAFMML010000005.1:0-73406 GCA_017859745.1 Planctomycetota bacterium | reverse complement strand
CGACCGGCATGCGGAGCCAGATCCTCGCGGCCTCTTCCGAGCCCGAAGGATGCTCTCTTGCCCGGATCGATCGCCTTCGTCCACTCGTCGAGGGCGTCCGCGACACCGCAACGACGTCGTGGGCCAACCGCACCGGTCTTGTCCGATTGCGTTCCGAAGCCTCCTCCAGCCGCACGACCCATGATGTCAGACCCCACCAGCCGCGACGCCTCCAAGGACCTTGCGTCCGCGTCGCATCGCTTCGAAAGCTGGTGGTCGGTGGAGGTTCCGGCATGATCGGCGATCGCGACCGCGTCCTCGAGGCGACCGACCTCGTGGCCCTGATCGGCGAGCACGTGCGGCTCGAGCGGAAGGGTCGCGAGCACCTGGGACTCTGTCCCTTCCACGACGACCGACGCCCCTCGATGGCGGTGGTGACCCACAAGGGCACCCCCTTCTTCAAGTGCTTCGCCTGCGGGGCCGCCGGAAACGCCATCGACTTCATGATGCGGTACCACCGCCTGGAGTTTCCCGAGGCGTTGCGGCAACTCGCGGAGCGATCCGGCATCACCCTCACTGCCCGACGGGGCGACGCCACCGCCGAACATGCCGATCGTCGCGCCGATCTGATTCGAGCCAACGAGGTGGCGGCCCGGGCGTTTCGTCGCATGCTCGGCGGCGAACAGGAGGGCGTGAACGCTCGCGAGATGCTCGACCGCCGTCAGGTCGGCGAGGAGATGCGTGAGCGGTTCGGTCTCGGCGCCGCCCCGCCCTCCTGGGATCGGCTCGCCTCCGGGCTTGAAGCCTGGTCCCGAGGTGGCGAAGCGGAAGGCCGACTCCCAATGGACGTGTTCGAGGAGGCCGGCCTCATCCAGCGCAATCGCCACGGCGAGTGGATCGATCGCTTCCGGAACCGTCTGATCTTTCCGATCCGCAATGAGATGGGGCGAGCCATCGCCTTCGGGGCACGTCAACTCGATCCCGAGGATCAGCCGAAGTATCTCAACAGCCCCGAGAGCGCCGTGTTCGACAAGTCGGCGACGCTCTACGGTCTCGACCTGGCCAAGCAGGCCATCATCCGCAGCAAGACCGCGGTCGTCGTCGAGGGCTATCTCGATGTGATCGCCTGCCACGCCGCTGGATTCGAGAACGTGGTCGCCACGCTCGGCACCGCCCTGACCGCCGGCCATGCGCGCCGCCTCGCCCACAAGGCCGAGGAGGTCGTCCTCCTCTTCGACGGAGACGCTGCCGGCGAGCGTGCGGCGGATCGCGCCATCGAGGTCTTCTTCGCGGGCACCCTCGACGTCCGGATCGGCGCTCTTCCGGGCGGTCTGGATCCCGATGATCTGCTGAAGACCCCCGATGGCCCCGCGGCGTTCGAGCACGCGGTCGAGCACGCCGTGGACGCCCTCGATCATCTCCTGCGACGGTTCGCCCGCGCGTGGGCCTCGACGGAAGGACTGTCCGGTCGGCAGCGGCAGCTGGAGGAGCTGCTCACCAGGCTCGCACGCCTGGGATTCCATCGAATGGCCTCGCTGCGACGATCGCTGGTCCTCGACCGACTCGCGGGCGCGACCGGCTTGTCGACCTCGGATCTGCTTGCCGCCATGCCCACCGAGTCGCGACGCGAGTCCGCGTCCGCCGAGCAGGTCGAGGTGAAGCCCGCTTCGATCGCTCGCGAGCCGACCACTGCGATCGACCCTCCGACCCCCGCGCGACGAAGCGCCGAACGGACCCTCGCCTCGGTGCTGATGTCGTGGCCCGATCTCGGAGAGCACCGACCCGAGGTTCTCGAGATCGAGTGTCGGGATCCGTTGGCGGCCCGCGTCCTGGACTGGGTGCGGCGCCGTCGCGATGCGGCGCGTGCCCGGGAACGCGGCCCCGATGTCGTCGACCTCGTCACCGACACGCCAGAGTCCGAGCGTGCCGAACTCGACGCCCTGATGGCCCTCGCCGATCGGCGTCCGAGCCTCGACGGCGATCTTCACGAACAACTCGCCTCCGCCGTGGACGATCTCGCGGCGCTGGAACGACGCGCTGCGGTCGACGCCGAGCTTCGCACGACCACCGCGCCTCGCGATGCCGAGGAACTTTCCCGCCGCCTCGAGCGGCTTCGTGATGGCGGCGGTCGTGCCGCCGCCATCGGACGACTCTCCGGATCTCCCCGTCCCGCCTGACCGCATCCGCGGCAATCCCCTCTCAGTGCAGGAGCCCGACCCCCGTGAGCCTTGTGATCTCCGAACTGCAACCGGTCCTCCGCGAACTCGTCGAAGTCGGGGTGCAACGCACCTGGATCAGCTACGAGGAACTCAACACCTGCCTTCCGGACGACTTCGTCGATCCGGAGCGTCTCGACGAGCTGCTGTCCCTGCTTCACGCCAACGCGGTGCGTCTGATCGACGAGCCGGAGGTCCGCCGTGGCGGACTGACCTGCTTCATCGCGCCGCTTCAGACCGAACTGAAGTTCCAGCGCGACGATCCCCGCAAGCCCGCCAAGGCTCCCAAGGTCGAGATGATCGACGACGAGCCGCAGCCGGATCCGGAGGAGCACGAGAGCGGCGAGAACGTGAACCGCAACGCCGACACCGAAGGCGCCCGTGACGGCGACGAGAACGAGGCCGAGAACGCCACCGGCGAAGAGGAGATCCTCGACGACGCCGAGGCCCAGGCGGTGGTCGAGCAGGCCCTCGCCGAGCAGGGTTCCCGGCGCATCGACGATCCCATCCGGATGTACCTCACGCAGATGGGCACCATCCCCCTGCTGACCCGCGAGGAGGAGATCCGTCTCGCCAAGAAGATCGAGACCACGCGGATGATCTTCCGCCGCAAGGTCCTCGAGAGCGACTACGCCGGTGCGTGTGCGGTGGACACCCTTCGCCAGGTCGACGCCGGGAGCCTCCCCTTCGACCGGACCATGCGCATCTCGACCGCCGAGGTCAACGCGAAGGAGAAGATCGCCGCCCGCATTCCGGTCAACGTCCGCACCATCGCACGCCTGCTCGACCTGAACCGGGAGGTGTGGGAGTCGATGCAGTCGGCCACGTCGGAGACGATCCGGGCCCGTCTGGTCGAC
Source organism: Planctomycetota bacterium (assembly GCA_017859745.1). GTDB lineage: Bacteria > Planctomycetota > Phycisphaerae > Phycisphaerales > SM1A02 > VGXO01. The sequence goes on along the minus strand of JAFMML010000005.1, from coordinate 70,354 downwards.
GAACTGGTACGGCGACGGCGTCGCATCGCGACGCTGATCGAGGAGTGCTGCCTGCGCACCGGTCGCATTCAGCCGCTGCTCCGCAAGCTCCAGTCGATCAACCGGAAGATGCAGCACCTCGACTGGACTCTCGCCAAGGCCGACAAGAACCCCGGCCGGTACGACCCGGAGGACCTCATGGTCATGCGGGAGGAGCGCGAAGGCCTCGTATCGCTGGTTCTCGAGAGCGGTTCGGAGCTTTCGGCTCGGGTCGCGGACATCGAGAAGGCGTTCGGCGAGTACGAGCAGGCCAAGCGGGACCTCTCCGGCGGAAACCTGCGACTCGTCGTGTCGATCGCCAAGAAGTACCGCAATCGGGGTCTGCCGTTCCTCGACATCATTCAGGAGGGCAACACCGGCCTGATGCGCGCCGTCGACAAGTACGAGTACAAGCGTGGCTACAAGTTCTCGACCTACGCCACGTGGTGGATCCGCCAGGCGATCACCCGCGCGATCGCCGACCACGCCCGCACCATCCGAGTGCCGGTCCACATGATCGAGACGATGTCGAAGCTCCGGAACATCCAGAAGCACCTGCTTCAGGAGCTTGGTCGCGAGCCGACCACCGAGGAGATCGCCCACCGCGCCAAGATGCCCCTCGAGGAGGTGCGTCGGGTCATGAAGATCTCCCGCCATCCGATCTCCCTCGACCGTCCGGTCGGGGAGAGCGAGGACAGCCACTTCGGCGACTTCATCGAGGACGAGCGACAGGAGTCGCCCTCGGACTCGGCGACGAGCGACATGCTGAGGTCTCGGATCAACGACATCCTCAAGACCCTCACCTACCGCGAGCGGGAGATCCTGAAGCTGCGCTACGGCATCGGCGACGGGTACACCTACACGCTCGAGGAGGTGGGCCGAATCTTCAAGGTCACCCGGGAGCGGGTCCGCCAGGTCGAGAGCAAGGCGATCCGCAAGCTGCAGCATCCGGTGCGGAGACAGCGCCTGGCCAGCTTCCTGAGCGGCGACGAGTAGACCGCTCGTCGCATCGAATGCGACACGTCGTGCGAACGCCGCCCCTCGGGGGCGGCGTTCGTTCGTTTCGGGCATCATGCCCATCCGGGCCGGACGTCCCGGCCGGCACGAGAGACGGAGGCCCACGCGGTGAGCGATTCCATCCATGGCCATGCGATGATCGACGGCGTCTGGTGCGACGCCGACTCGGGCGCGACCATCGACGTGCTCGATCCGGCGGACGACCGTCGTGTCGGCAGCGTGCCCGCGTGCGGCCCCGAGGAGACCGCCAGGGCGATCGAGGCCGCGTCGCGCGCATTCGAACCGTGGGCGTCTCGATCCGCGCGCGACCGCGCGACGATCCTGCGTCGCCTCGCCGAACTGCTGCGTCGGGATGTCGAGGATCTGGCGCTGATCATGACCCGCGAGCAGGGCAAGCCGCTCGCCGAGGCCCGTGGCGAGGTCGAGTACGCGGCGAGCTTCTTCGATGTCGCCGCCGAGATCGCCCCCCACCGATCCGGCGCGATCGTGCCTGCGGCGGCGCCGGGACGTCGAATCCTGGTGACCCACGAGCCCGTCGGCGTCGCGGCGATCGTGACGCCGTGGAACTTCCCGCTGGCGATGATCACCCGAAAGGCCGCGCCCGCGCTCGCGGCGGGATGCACGCTGGTCGTCAAGCCCGACGAGCGCACCCCACTGTCCGCCGTCGCCTTCGCCCGACGGGCCGAAGAGGCTGGCATGCCTCCGGGAACGGTCAACCTCGTCACGGGAGCGCCCGGACCGATCGGGGAGACGATGCTCGCCGACGCTCGGGTCCGGGCGATTTCGTTCACCGGCTCGACCGAGGTCGGTCGAATGCTGATGCGTGGGGCAAGCGTCCATCTCGCGAGGCCTTCGCTGGAACTTGGGGGCCATGCCCCGTTCCTCGTCTTCGAGGACGCCGATCTCGACGCGGCGGTGGCCGCGGCGGTCGCCTGCAAGTTCCGGAACGCGGGACAGACCTGCATCTGTGCGAACCGATTTCTCGTCGCGGATTCGATCGCAGACCGATTCATCGAGCGATTCGCCAGCGGGATGTCGCTCCTGCGGAGCGGCCGCGGAACCGATCCATCCACCTCGATCGGTCCGTTGATCGACGACGACGCCGTCGCCAAGGTCGAGCGTCACGTGACCGACGCCCTGGCGTGTGGCGGTCGTCTCGTCTTCGGCGGCGGTCGGATCGCGATCGACGGTCTCGCCGATCGGTTCTTCGCCCCGACGCTGATCGACGGCCTCGATGCCTCGATGGCGATGTGGCGAGAAGAGACCTTCGGGCCGGTGGCGGCGGTGCGACGGTTCGCCGACGAGGAGGAGGCGATCGCCATGGCCAACGACACCGAGTACGGACTGGCCGCGTACTTCTTCACCACCGATGCGTCGCGCCTGCTTCGAGTTGCGGAACGCCTCCGCTACGGCATCGTCGGGGCCAACGATGCGGTCCCCTCGTGCGCCGAGGCGCCGTTCGGCGGCGTGAAGCACTCCGGCTTCGGACGCGAGGGCGGCCCCTGGGGCTTCGAGGAGTTCACGAACCTCAAGTACGTGTCGTGGCGGAGTTGAGCGGGTCCGACGGCTCGTCGCAGCCGCCCTGCGCCGTTCCGAACCTCAGGCGCCCCCGTCCCGATCGTGCGCCGCAGCGAAGATCAGTTCGACCACCGCCTCCGCGGTTCCGGTCGCCGAGGCGGGATTCTGACCCGTGACGATCCGATCGTCGACGACCACGTTCGGCGCGAAGTTCGACGCGCCTTCGAAGGTCGCACCAAGATCTCGAAGACGGCTCTCGAGCAGGAACGGCATCGCGTCGGCGAGCGCGACCGCCTCCTCCTCCGCATCGGTGAACGACGTCAGTCGACGTCCCTCGACCAGCGGACGCCCCGACCCGTCGCGAAGCCCCACGAGCGCCGCGGGCCCGTGACAGACCGCGGCGATGGTGCCGCCCTGCCGGCGAATCGCCTCCGCCACACCTCGCACCGCCTCGAGATTGGGGAAGTCCCACATGGTGCCGTGGCCCCCGGCGAAGTAGACCGCGTCGAACCGCGAGGGATCGATCGAGTCGAGACGGCAGGTGCCCCGCAGCCTCCAGCCGCCCGACTCGGTGTCCGCAAAGGCGGCGAGAAAGGCGCGATTGGACGCGTCGCGCAGATCGATGCTGCGTGGATCGATGGGGGCATCTCCGCCGGACGGACTTGCAATCTCCACCCCAAGGCCGGCCTCGGTGAAGGTCGTCCATGGGTGCGAGGCCTCGGAAAGGTAGAGGCCCGTGACCTCGTCGCTCGGCCCGAGGGTCGACTGGCTCGTGACCACGATCAGGACGCGATGAGCCGGCACGGAGTCGGCCTTGGTCGCGCCGGGAGTGGTGTTGCAGGCGCCCACAAGCGAGAACGAGAAGAGCGAGGCGAAGGCGAGCGGGCGGAGGGTCGGGTTCTGCATGCTGGTGGTCTCGGGCCTCGGATCGAGGGCGCCGCTGCGGCGCCGCCGGTCGTCAGGAGTTCTTGAGCTTGGCGATCTCCGCCTCGAGTGCCGCGACTTCGTCCTCGAGGCGTCGAGTCTCCGCGGGATCGTCGTCCTGTCGCCGGGCGTTCGAAAGCACGGTTCGCCGCTGCTGCAGGCGATCCCGGAGGACTTCGAGGCGCTTCTTCGACTTCTTGTCCATGATGATTCTCCCAGGCGGTCACGCGGCCGGTGACGGAGGCCCCCCGGCCTGTCGGAGGAGCCGCACCAGCGGGACGTCGAAGATGAAGGGTCCGAACGGAACCACCGCGCCGACGAGGCCCCACATCGTCAACTTCGTCGAGATCGGGACACTCCGTCTCGCCCACAGGAGCATCGCCACGTACGCGATGAAGAGGATTCCGTGAATCGATCCCACGATCGTCACCGCCTTGGGCATGCCTGCAAGGTACTTCAAGGGCATCGCCACCAGAAAGAGCGCGAGCGTCGAGGTGCCCTCGACCAGCCCCATCACGATCAGGCCTCGCAGCAGACCGGGGTCGCGGATCGGAGGGGTCTCGTCTTCGAGCAGGCTCATGGCGCGGATGGTAGGGAGCGAGACGGCGACGCGTCGTTCGATCGCGGAATCGAGACCGAATCGCAGACCGGGTGCTCGATGTTCGCGCGGATCCAGAGTCCCCGCCAAGCGCCGTCGTCGCCGCGACGCATTCGGGAGCGGATCGCGTCCGCGTCTTCGGCCTCGAGGCCGTCGACCTGTTCGCCCCCGGCGATCCGATCGAGCAGGCCCCAGGGAATCTCGAACTCCACGGCCGGGGCCGCGTCCTCCGGCCACGAGACCGGAATGGGCGGATCCAGCGAGAGGACCTTGACGAGACCGCCGTCGTTGGCCTCGATCCGAACCAGGCCGGCCGGGTTGCCCTTCCGACTCGCGAACCCACGGTCCACCGAGACCTCCGGGTCCATTCGGTACGAGATCCGAATCCGAGCCGCTTCCGGCGGTCGTCCGATCATCAGATCGAGGTCGTGTCCGTGCGGTCCAGGCATGCCCCACGGCGAAAGCGACACCGCGACATCGAGCGTCTCACCCGGCGGCAGCGCCGTCACACCACCGAAGTTCGCAACGACGCACCGACAGGACGAGGTCCAGTCTCCGATCGGAAGCGGCGTCTCGGACCGATTGGCGATTCGCACCGCCAGCGGTCCGGGCGGGTCGCACGAGGAGTACCGGCCGAAGTCCAGGACCCGTGGCTCGACCAGCCAGCCCCGCGTGGTCTCGTCCTCCGAACGCGACGACGCCGGCTCGATCGAGCCGGCGTCGCCGCATTGCACCAGTTGCAGCGGGATCACCGAGAGCACGGCGACGGCGAGGAGCGACGCGACGCGGTCCATCGGCGGTTCCCGAGGCGAGGAGTCAATACCGGTAGTGGTCGGGCTTGTAGGGTCCCTCGACCGGCACTCCGATGTACTCGGCCTGATGCGGCGAGAGTTCGGTCAGCCGGGCCCCGAGCTTCTCGAGGTGCAGGCGGGCCACCATCTCGTCGAGGTGCTTAGGAAGGGTGAACACCGTGGTGCCGTACTTCTCGGCGTTCTTGTGCAGCTCGATCTGGGCGATCACCTGGTTGGTGAAGCTGGTGCTCATCACGAAGCTGGGGTGCCCGGTTGCGCAACCGAGGTTCAGCAGCCGCCCCTCGGCGAGCATGATGATCGACTTGCCGTCGGGGAACACCCACTCGTCGACCTGCGGCTTGACCCGGTTGCGGGTCATGTCGGGCGCCGACTCGAGTGCGGCCATGTCGATCTCGTTGTCGAAGTGGCCGATGTTTCCGATGATCGCCTTGTCCTTCATCCGCTTCATGTGGTCGAGGGTGACGATGTCGCGGTTGCCGGTGGCGGTGACGAAGATGTCGGCCGTCTCGACGACGTCCTCCATCCGCACCACGTCGTAGCCCTCCATGCAGGCCTGCAGGGCGCAGATCGGATCGATCTCGACGACCTTCACCTTGCAGCCCTGGCCGCGAAGGCTCTGGCAGGATCCCTTGCCGACGTCGCCGTAGCCGAAGACCACCGCGGTCTTGCCGGACAGCATGACGTCGGTGGCCCGCATGATGCCGTCCACGAGCGAGTGGCGGCATCCGTACAGGTTGTCGAACTTGCTCTTGGTGACCGCGTCGTTGACGTTGATCGCCGGGAAGAGCAGGTCGCCCTTCTTGGCCATCTCGTACAGGCGATGGACGCCCGTGGTGGTCTCTTCGCTGACGCCGCGGACTCGCGGCGAGACGGTCTGCCAGTAGGTGGCGTCGTACGCCTGAATGGCCTTGAGAAGCTCGAGGACCACCCGGAACTCGGCGCTGTCGGCGGTTGCGGGATCGGGGACCTTGCCCTCCTTCTCGTACTTGAGGCCGAGGTGGACGAGCATGGTGGCATCGCCGCCGTCGTCGAGGATCAGGTTCGGTCCACCGACGCTTCCCCAGTGGAGCGCCTGCAGCGTGCACCACCAGTACTCGGCGAGGGTCTCGCCCTTCCATGCGAAGACCGGCGTGCCCCTGAGGTTGTCGGGCGTCCCATCGGGACCGACGGCCAGTGCGGCGGCGGCGTGATCCTGCGTCGAGAAGATGTTGCAGCTGGCCCAGCGGACCTCGGCGCCGAGATCCCGAAGGGTCTCGACCAGCACCGCGGTCTGAATGGTCATGTGCAGGCTGCCGGTGATCTTGGCGCCCTTCAGCGGCTGCTCGTCACGATGCTTCTCGCGAAGCGCCATGAGACCGGGCATTTCGTGCTCGGCGAGCTCGATCTCCTTGCGGCCGTAGGCGACGTTCTCGGCGTCGAGGCCCTTGACCTTGTGGGTCCAGTCGCTGAAGAGGGGGAGGCCGGTATCGAGGAAGGTCGGCATGCCCGAGGCGGTGGAGGGTTGGCTTGCAATCGCGCTCACGTGGTGCTCCTGTCTGAGGAACGGGGACTCGATGAATGATCACTGACCTGACCAGAGGCCAACGTTGCGGGGGGCGACACGCCTGGTGCCGACCCGCTCGGGATCGCCTTCGCTCCATCCGTATTTTCGGATGAACGGATGAACCAAAAACAAGGATATCGCGAAGTCGGCAGGGGTCAACACGCCCGGCGTCCTGGCATCCGGCAAGGACTACCATCCCGCGACCCCCTTCGGAGAATCGATCCATGAAGCGTCCCTGCCCCCTCGTTCTGTCCAGCATCGCCATGTTCTCGGTCGTGGCGATCATGCTCGGATTCGCGCCTCGCACCGACGACACCCCTGCCACCCGCCAGGGCATGCCTTACCCCCTGACCACCTGCATCGTCTCGGGCGAAGCGCTCGGCGAGGACCCCGCCGTCGTGATCCTTTCCGGGCAGAAGAACGAGGCGGACAACGGCCGCGAGGTGAAGTTCTGCTGCGGAGGTTGCGCCGGCCGGTTCGCCAAGGACCCCGCGACCTTCCTGGCCAAGTTGAACGCGGAGATCGTCAAGGCGGAACTGCCGCTCTATCCGGCGGTCATGTGCCCGGTGATGCCCGAGGAGGCCCTGCCCTCGGCCACCGGCCCCGACGCGGACGAGGCCAAGAACGTCGTCTACCAGAACCGACTTGTGCGCCTCTGCTGCAGCAAGTGCGTTCGGCGATTCAACCGATCTCCCGCGAAGTACCTCGAAGCCCTCGACAGGATGATCGTCGCCGAGGGATCGAAGAACTATCCCTTGACCACCTGCCCGATCAGCGGACGCCCGCTCGGCGACGACCCGGTCGATGTGATCGCGGCCAACCGTCTCGTCCGGGTCTGCTGCAAGGGATGCGCGGCGAAGGTCGAGGCCGAGCCGATGAAGTACGCCGGCATCGTCGTGGCCGCGGGCAAGGCGGCCACCGACTCCAGCTCGGACTGAACGCGGCCGAACTCACCAGCGTGGCGGCGGGCTTTCGACGATCTGTTCGTCGAAGGCCAGTCGCCACGCATGCAGGTGGAGACGATCGGCCGGTGGGCCTCCGTACAGATCGTCTCCGACAAGCGGGGCGCCGAGCGCCGCGAATCCGGCTCGAATCTGATGGCGGCGGCCCGGCCCGAGCAGTTCGATCTCGAGTTCGGATCGGCGATCGTCCTGCCGGATGGTTCGCCAGCGGCATTCCCCCCGCTCCTCGGCCGCGCCGCGATCGGACACGGTGACCTTCGCCGACCGCCGGTACCGCGATCGAAAGTGGAGTTGGAATCCACCGCTGCGCGGCAGCTTCGCAACGCCGTCCCGAAGAACGACGTCCGCGAGATAGAACTTCGAGACCCCGCGAGTCCCGCGGCGGCTCCACCGCTCTCGCCATCGCTCCCGGCCCTCGGGCGTGGTGGATGCGAGGAGGCAACCGCTGGTGCCGAGATCGAGACGGTGGACGAGGCCCGCCTCCGGGAGACTCGCCACGTCGGGACGCAGCTGGCGAAGGGCCGCCTCGACGGTCGTCCCCCCGCTGCGGCCCTCGAGCGTATGCCACCCGCTCGGCTTCTCCAGCACGATCCAAGGGCCCTCTTCCGAGACCCCGGAGGCGAGCAGGTCGAGTTGGGACTCCATCGCGGCCATCGTTCCATCTTCTCCGGATCGGCCGCCGTCTGCCGCTCGCAGACGCGAACGGACACCCAATCGCCCCGACCGGGGGCGTAGGATGTCGGCGGCAGGCGGGCGGGCGTTCGGCGAGTCCCAGGCCCGGCCGCCTCAGCGTCGCAGAGGAGTCCAGAACCCCATGGCCTACTACACCACCCTCGGACAGTTGCCGCCCAAGCGGCACATCGTCTTCCGCCGCCCCGATGGAGCCCTCTACTCCGAGGAGGTCTTTGGGACGGAGGGCTTCGTCGGCCCCACCTCGACCCTCTACCACATCCACCCGCCGACTCAGGTCACCGGGTGGAAGACCCTCTACGGGACGCGGCCGCAGTACGTCGAGCAGGACGTCATGCGCATGCGGCACCTGAAGACCGCCCCGATGGCGCCGCACGGCGATCCGGTCACGGGGCGAGTGGTGCTGTTCGGCAACGCCGACGTCGAGATGAGCGTCTGCATGCCGGCCGAGGCGATGGAGTACCACTTCAAGAACGCCATGGGCGACGAGTGCCTGTTCGTCCACCATGGTCGCGGCACCCTGTGGACCATGTTCGGCACGGTGACGTTCGGACCCAAGGACTACCTGGTCATTCCGAAGGGCACGATCTATCGGCTCGAGTTCGACGAGCCCGGCGAGGAGGAGCATCCGCCGAAGTTCGTCTGCTTCGAGACCGCCAACGGGTCCCACATCGCCCCGCCGCCTCGCTACCTCTCGAAGCAGACGTCGCAGTTCCTCGAGCACGCGCCGTACTGCGAGCGGGATCTCCGCACGCCGGTGCTGCCGCTGACCTTCGACGAGGAGGGCGAGTACGAGGTGCGCATCAAGGCGCGGGATCGCGTGCATGCCTACGTCTATCCCTACCACCCTCTCGACGTGGTCGGGTGGGACGGCTGCTACTACCCCTACGCCTTCAACATCGACGACTTCAGTCCCATCGCGGCCAAGCATCACATGCCGCCGCCGACGCATCAGACCTTCGAGGGGCACAACTTCGTCATCTGCTCCTTCTGCCCCCGGGTCCTCGACTGGCATCCGCAGGCGATCCCGGTTCCCTACAACCACTCGAACCTCGACTCGGACGAGGTGCTCTACTACGTCGAGGGCAACTACAAGGCCCGCAAGGGCATCGAGGTCGGCTCGATCAGCCTTCACCCTCAGGGGATTCCGCACGGGCCGCACCCGGGCACCATCGAGAAGTCCCTGGGCGCAACCTGGACCAACGAGCTGGCGGTGATGTGCGACACCTTCCGGCCGCTCTTCCCCACCGCCGCCGCGCTCGATCTCGACGATCCGGCCTATCCGGCCAGTTGGGAGGAGGAGCACTTCCCGGTCGCCTCGGGTCGTCACGAGAGCGATGGCTCCCATCGCCTCGACGGCGCCGCGACGCGCAACGGCAAGGCATCCCCTCGAAAGGCACCGGCCGGCCGGGGCAAGAAGAAGGTCCCCACCACGGCCGCCAAGAAGTCCCGCACCGGCCGCGGCGCCCGCTCGAAGTCGAAGGCCTGAGGCGTGACGCTCGCCCCTTCCGCCGGCGCTCGGATCATCCTCGGCTCGATGCCCGACGACGGACGGCGCAGAGTGGGACGTCTGCGATCCAAGGCCGTTCTATGGGCCGCCTTGGCGATGTTGTCGGCCGCGGCGTCGGGCGGATGCGTCGACGACGGGACCGCCGCCTCGCCACCGCAGGCGATCTCGACACCGGCGGCCCCGATCGACGTGCAGCCGCCCCCGCCCCGCCCCCAGGGTGATCGCGACGCCGGTCCGGTCACTGCGGGACCGACGCCGCCTCGAGATTCGGGCGGGCCCGGCGTCGCCGATCCGCCCGCGACGATCCCCCCACTCTCCGAGATGCCACGCTCCCCAGCAGGACTTCCCATGTTGCCGATCGAGGTGAAGGGGGAGCGGTTCCTGATGGAACTCTGCCTCGACGAGACCAGCCGACGTCGCGGACTCGGCGGACGACGCACGCTCGCTCGCGACCGGGGCATGTTGTTCGCCCACACGCGGCCGGAGATCCTCGGCTACTGGATGAAGGACTGCTTCATGGACATCGACATCGTGTACGTCGATGCCCTCGGCCGCGTCACCGCGACCTACCGGATGAAGGCCGAGCCGCCGCGACGCTCCGACGAGTCGATCGGCGCCTATCAGCGGCGGCTGCCAAGCTATTCGAGTCGTCGGTCGGCGGTGCTGGCGCTCGAGTTCGCGCCGGGGACCCTCGACCGACTCGATCTCCGACCTGGAGAGGCCCTCGACATCGATGTCACCGCGCTGCGTGGCCTCGCCCAGGACTGAGAGCCGCGACGAAGTTCCGAACGAAGTTCCGAACCTCGGCCGCTCGGGTCCCCCGCATCAGGTGGCGGGATCGACGATGCCGGTGCAGGCGCCGAAACCGATGCGTCGCTCGCCCCGACCGCACCAGCCCCGCATGACCACCTCGTCTCCGTCCTGAAGGAACCGGCGCGACGTGCCGTCGGCGAGTTCGACCGGATTCTCGCCTCGCCAGGTCCGTTCGAGCAGGCAGCCGCGATTGGACTCCTCCGGACCGCTGACCGTGCCGGACGCCATCAGATCGCCCGGCTGCAGGTTGCAGCCGGTGGAGGTGTGATGGGCGACCATCTGGGCGATCGACCAGTACATCTCGCGGTAGTTGCCGAGACTGACCCGGGTCGCTGGCGTTCCGGCGTCACGCATGGTCTTGGACGCGATCGCCACCTCCAGCTCGAGGTCGATCGCGATGTCGCGGTCGTGTCGAAGATAGGGCAGGTTCTCGGGATCGCCCGCGGCCCGCGGCGGGCCGTCCACCATGAAGGGCGCCAGGGCCTCGAGCGTCACCACCCACGGCGAGATGGAGGTGGCGAAGTTCTTGGCGTTGAAGGGGCCGAGCGGCTGGTACTCCCACTTCTGCACGTCCCGGGCCGACCAGTCGTTGACGATGGCGAGGCCGAAGACGTGATCGAGCGCCCGCGAGGCGGGAATGGGATCGCCGAGACGGTTGCCCGGTCCGATCAGGAAGCCGACCTCGATCTCGTAGTCGAGCAGTCGAACGGGCCCGTAGGCGGGCGGTGGCCCGTCGGGGCCGACGGTCTGGCCGTGGGGACGGCGGATCGGCGTGCCGCTCGGCACCAGCGAGGAGGCGCGGCCGTGATAGCCGACCGGCAGGTGCTTCCAGTTCGGCATCAGCGGATTGTCGGGACGAAACATCCGCCCGACGTTGGTGGCGTGATGCTCGCTGGCGTAGAAGTCGGTGTAGTCGCGAGTCCGTGCGGGAAGGCCCAGGCGGATGTCTTCGATCGCCGGCAGGAAGGTCTCCCGATCGGCACGGTCCCGCAGGGCGGCATGGTCGGCGTCGAGCAGGCGCGAGATCGCCACCCGGGCGGCGAGCCAGGCGGGCCGCCCCAGCGCAAGGAGATCGTCGAGCGAGGCGGCGCTCAGCGCGCATCGGATCCGGCCATCGAGGCCCTCGAGCAGACCCGCCTCCACGACGTTCCGAAGATCCAGAGCCCGATCGCCGATCGCCACTCCGAGGCGAGGTTCCAGCGTGTCGGTGGAGAAGGCCCCGAAGGGCAGGTTCCGGATCGGGAAGTCGGCATCCGGGGCGTTGGCGGACTCGACGAACGATCGCCGCGACGGATCGAGTGTGCCGGCCAACGCCTCCGGCCAGGTGCCAGACCCGCCGGGCCCGGGCGACCAGGTGGCCGCATCGAAACTGGATTCAGGCATGGGACGTCTCCTCCTTCTCGAGCCAACCGAGGCCGACGAGATGCTCCAGGGGCTCGTCGATCGAGCAGGAGCCGAAACTGTGCACGAAGCGTTCCCGCGCCTCCACGATCTCGGCGTGGGACAACCGATGTCCGCGCCACGAAGCATGGTCGGCATCGAAGCGAAAGGCCGCCGGATCGCGTTCGTCGAGGATCGCCGGAAGGTCCGCCGCATCGATGCGGTCGTGCCACGCGAGCGCCGCCCCCAGCAGCACCCCGACGCATCCGAACTGGTCCGCCGGGACCGCGTCGTTGCAATGGCGAAGTGGATGGTGCAGGCCTGCGGTGGCCTTGAAGGGCACCTCGGCGTTGCGGCAGGCGTCGATGAACACCGCCAACTGCTCGACGGTGGGATGCTCCTCCGGAGTGACGCCGCCGGTTCGGACCTTCGCCCCGGCGTCGAGCCCCGCCATCGCCGCCACCATCCCGCGTACGTCCTTGAAGACCGGCAGTTCGAAGTACGGGAAGATCTCCTCCGGAAGACGATCGAGCGCCGTGTCGATCTGCTCGCTCGAACCGGCCTTGACCTCGAGGGTGTCGATGAGCGCAGCGCCGTCGAGACTGTCGGCGTGCCGTTGGTTGAAGGCCTCGATGGCTTCGACGGTGCGGGCCCCCTCCTTGTTCCAGAGCGGCGGGGCCACGACGCTCAGGACCCACGCGTCGACGTTCGCGTCGAGGGCGTCCTTCGAGACCGGCAGGCGGCCGGCTGCGGCACGCTCGAACTCCGCGAGACGATCGACCGGCACGATCACTCGCGAGACGAACCAGCGCTCCGAACCGCGGAGGGCTTCGTCGTAGCGAGCGACCATCGGCTCCATCTCGAGCTTGGACGGCGGGAAGAGGCCGGCGTAGTCGACGCTGCCGGCAAGCAGGGCGCGGGTGCTTCGCATGGACCGCGGATTATGACGCGGGTTCGCCCGACGGGGTGGAGATGACCCGGAAGACCCGTCGGGCGACGAACACGAAGGCGGCGTCGAGGGCGATGGCCGCCAGCAGGAACCAGGCGCCGGCCTCGATCTCGGTTCGGATCAGGTCGCGTCCCTCCAGCAGCACCAGAAACAGGGCCAGGCCAAAGACCTCGAGGGCGGCAAAGCGGCCCACGAGGCCGCCGACCGCCGCCAGGCGCCGCGAGGCGCGGAGACCGATCGGGAGGAGCCAGGCTCCGGCAAGCATCAGCAGACGCGCCGCGGGAAGGCCCCCGAGCAGCACCGCCATCAGCAACGCGAACAGGATCTGCTGCTCGCGCCAGAGGGTCTCGACCGCGGTCCCGATGCTGTAGGAGTTGCTCGAGAGCAGAAACTGATGGATGCGAAGCACCGGGGCGACGAGGGCCAGCGTCAGCGCCGACGCGGCCCCCAGAAGCAGGATCGGAATCGAAATCCGGGCCCACCACGCGCTTCTTGCCAGCATCGTCGCCGGACCGGCACTCGCTGGGCTCGGCTCGTGTCGAGACTCGAACGAACACATGAGCTCGGCGACCGTCATCGCGATGCCGATGGCGATCATGAAGAGCTGCACGCCTGGTCGCACTTCGGTGGAAATGGCCCACTGGCCGCTTGCGAGCACCATCAGAAGCATCACCACGAACACGTCGAGCAGCGACCAGCGACCCAGGATCGCAAGCCAGCGCACGAGGGTTGCGCGACGTCGCGGCGTGAACGGCAGAAGCAGCGCCGCGGTGAGGCCGACGAGCTTCGTCAGCGGGAAGATGATCGAGAACACGAGGATCAGAACGGCCACCACGGGCAGTCCCTCGCGCCACATCAACCTCACCGCGGCGGGGAGCTCGTAGGTCAACGAGGCGTGGAAGGCCTCCTTCATCTCGAGAAACGGAACGAGCAGGGCCGCCACATTCGTCGAGAGCGCCACGACGATCATCGACAGGAGCGACCAGCGCCAGGCCGGCGAGAGACGGCTCCACAAGCGATCGCGAGGTTCGAAGTTCGATTCGTTCATCGAGACCGGGCTCGGGAAGGTGAGGCGAGGCGCGACCATCGCGACGCGGCGGGCGATCGAATCGGCGCCGCGTGCCGCGGAATCTCGACGCCCCGCCTTGCCGATATCGGACGCCCGAGGCGGCCTGCTCCAGCAGCGTGCGGGGCGCGAGCTCCCCCCAATCGGCGGCCGGCGCTTGACCGGGATCCTCCGAACGCCTTGAATCGCACCGACCGATCCGCGGCCCTTCGTCGTGGTGGAGGTGGTGGACCTCGTGTTCGTCGCCGAGTCGCCTACATCGCTTGGAGGATGCACCGCCGTCCTCCCTCCGGACGAATCCACATCGACACGGTGGATTCCTCCACCACCGATCGGGTGGTTCGATGTCCCGCCTCGTGGGGCGACGCCATCCGACTCAGTCGAGGATTCCCATGATCGACGCCCAGCCCACCCCTGAGCGGTACGCACCCGTCATCCTGTCCAATGTCCACAAGGCCCCCGAGTGGAACGCGCTGGATGCGGATCTCCGCGACGCGATCGAGGTGGTTGCCCGGGTGCTCCCCTTCCGGACCAACCGGTACGTGATGGAGGAGTTGATCGACTGGTCGAAGGTGCCCAACGACCCGATCTTCCAGCTGACCTTCCCCCAACGCGGGATGCTGGCGGACGAACACTACGAGCGGGTCAAGTCCCTGCTCGAGAACGAGAATTCCGAAGGTCTGAAGGTCGCCGTCGCGGAGATCCGCGCCGACCTCAATCCCCACCCCGCCGGCCAGCAGACCGACAACGTTCCCATGGTGGACGGCGAAGTGCTGCCGGGTGCGCAGCACAAGTATCCGCAGACGGTGCTGTTCTTCCCCTCGCAGGGGCAGACCTGCCACGCCTACTGCACCTTCTGCTTCCGATGGGCACAGTTCGTCGGAGACGAGAGCCTCAAGTTCCGCTCCAACGACGCGGATCTCCTGATCCGCTACCTCGCCGAGCATCGCGAGGTGACCGACCTGCTCTTCACCGGCGGCGACCCGATGGTGATGAAGACCGCGATCTTCCGTCGCTACATCGATGCGATTCTCGCCGATCCGCGTCTCGACCACATCCGCACGATCCGCATCGGGACCAAGAGCGTGGCCTACTGGCCGCAGCGGTTCGTCACCGACGCCGATGCCGACGAGATGCTGGCGACCTTCGAGGCGATCGTCGCAAGCGGCCGGACCGTGAGCGTGATGGGCCACTACTCCCACCCGGTGGAGCTCTCCACGGACGTCGCTCGTCGCGCGGTGTCGAGAATTCGAAGCACCGGCGCGAACATCCGCATGCAGAGTCCGGCCATCCGCCACGTCAACGACGATGCGGAGGTCTGGCGGACGATGTGGCAGGAGGGAGTCCGTCTCGGCTGCATCCCCTACTACATGTTCGTCGAGCGGGACACCGGCGCGAGGCGGTACTTCGAACTGCCGCTGGTCGAATGCTGGAACCTGTTCCGCAGCGCGTACCAGGGCGTCTCGGGCATCGCCCGAACGGTGCGAGGCCCGTCGATGTCGGCGTGGCCCGGCAAGGTGCACGTGCTCGGCGTGCAGCAGGTCGGTTCGCAGAAGGCGTTCCTGCTTGAGTATCTCCAGTGCCGGCGGCCCGAACTCGTCAGGCAGCCCTTCTTCGCGAAGTTCGACCCCAAGGCCGTCTGGTTCGACCAGCTCGAACCGCTCACGGAGCGCGATGCGGAGATGTTCCCTTCGGCCTGGGGCGAGCAGCGGCGCTTCGTGCCGATGACCGTGCACGCCTGAGTCGCCGTCAGCATCGCCCCGCGACGACGCGGTGCACCGTCGCATGGAGATCCGCGGTCAGTTCAGCAGTGCGGGCGTAGCCGCCGGCGAGCAGCAGCACGAACGGAATGCCCCGTCGACGCAGGGTCTCCACCACGAAGCGATCGCGTTCCCTGAGTCCTTCGCGGGTCAGGGCGAGCCGTCCGTAGCGATCTCCCACCACCACGTCGACGCCCGCGAGATAGAACGCCAGATCCGGGCGACTCCGATCCACGACCGCATCGAGGTGGGATCGCAACGCCTCGAGATACGCGAGATCCCCCGCATGGTCGGGCAGGCCGATGTCGAGATCGGAGGGCGTCTTTCGCAACGGGAAGTTCCGTTCTCCGTGCATCGAGAACGTGAATGCCCGATCGTCGGAACGAAGACAGGCGGCGGTGCCGTTGCCCTGATGCACATCGAGATCGACGACGAGGAAGCGCTCGGCCCGGCCTTCGTCGCGGATTCGATGCACCGCGGCCGCCACGTCGTTCAAGACGCAGAATCCCTCGCCCGCGTCGGGCAGCGCGTGGTGGGTTCCGCCGGCGAGGTTCGCGGCAACCCCGTCCTCGAGCGCGAGCCTCGCGGCGCCGATCGTGCCCGAGACCGCAAGGCGGCTGCGTCGCCACAACGCTGCGGACCATGGCAGGCCGAGACGCCGTTCCTCGGCTCGCGTCAACGTCCCGTTCGCGAGTCGTCCGAGGTAGCTCGGGGTGTGGACCGGTTGCAGCAGTTCGAGATCGACCTCCTCCGGCTGCTGCAGATCGTGATCCCGGCAGATTCCCTCGGCGACGAGGATTCGCCTCAACCGCGAGAACTTCGACATCGGAAACGGGTGCCCTTCCGGAAGCGGCGTCTCGTAGCCGGGATGGAAGAAGGCTCGCACCGCGGTCACTGCGGCGAATCGACCGGCAACGTCAGCTCCTGCCCGACGCGCAGCGCATTCGGATCGGGTCCGATGGCGTCGCGATTGGCGAGATAGATCTCCCGCCACCGCGATCCATCGCCGAGCAGCCGCCGTGCGATCGACGACAGGGTGTCCCCCTCGCCGACCACCACTCGACGCGCCGACTCCGCGTCGCCGTCGGTCGAATCGACATTCCCCGACTCCGCATCCTCGGCATCATCCGGAGCATCGGCATCATCGGGATCATCGGGATCATCGGCATCGCCGGCGTCCAAGTCGTCGCCGAGGCGACGCGGGAGCACCTCGATCACGCCAAGAGGACGCTCGATCGTCGAACGCGGAAGCGTCCCGGCCGTGGGCGCCTCTTCGGCGATCGCCGTCGGGACGGCAACTCCCCGATCGTCCCCCCGGACCACCGCCAATGGCATGGCCTCGCGATCTCCGCGAGGGGCCAGCACCCGATCCCGCCCTCCCGCCGGGGGAGGAACGACCTCGAGAGTCGCTCGCTCGCCGAGCGGCGCGACTTCCGGTCCGGTCCACACGTAGTAGCTGCCGACGAGGACGAAGGCGAGAAACACCATCGCCAACAAGGTTCGGGCGCCACGGGTCAACGGCGGGTCCTCCTGCAACCTTTCATGGATCCGCGGATCCGCGACATCGAGTCACGCTGGAACGATCTCGCCGCCTTCCGATCGGCCACCGTCGTCGTCGACGCGGCGGCCGCTGGACTGCCTGCGATCCCAGACGAGCGGCGCCGCGATCGCGACGGAGCTGTAGGTCGCCACGATCAGACCGATCAGGAACGTGAAGGCGAAGGGTCGGATGCCGGTGCCGCCGAGCCAGAACAGGATGCCGGCGGTGACGATGGTGGTGCCGCTGGTCAGGATCGTTCGGCTGAAGGTCTGGTTGATCGCGAGATTCACGGCGCTTCGAGACGCATAGCTGAGCTTGCCGCGGTTCTCGCGAATCCGGTCGAGGATGACGATGGTGTCGTTGAGGCTGTATCCGATGATCGTGAGCAGGCCCGCGACCACGTTCAGGTCGATCCGAAACTCCTCGATGTGCAGGGCCTGGCCGAACATCGTCGGGGCGACCCGAAGCGAGAGAGCAAGTGCTCCAAGACAGATGCACACGTTGAAGCAGAGCGCCGCGATCGCCGCCGCGGAGTACCGGAGGCTTCCGAATCGGGCCCAGATGTAGACCAGCATGCCCAGAAGGCTCAACACCACCGCCACGACGGCGCTTGCAGCGAGGTTCTCCGCCACCTTCGGGGAAAAGCTGCTGACCTGATCGAGGCTCGGGGGACGCGTCAGCGCCGCATCGATCAACGCCCACTCGGCCGCGGCGAGTTCGCGATCCCAGGTCTCGAACTCGATGTCGAGCGCGTTGATCTCGGGATCGTCCACGAGGATCGCCAAGGCGCGATGCCCCGAGTCGGGATCGGCGGGGTTCGCGGGATCGAGGCCCACGACCTCGACGCGTCGGCCCGCCGCCGCGGAGTAGTCGGGCTGGGTCCGCATCCGTTCGATCCGCTGCGCGGCGTCGTCCGGCGTGATGGGTGGCTCGATCCCCTCGACGAGGACCGCCACACCACCTCGGAAGTCGTCGACGTTTCGATCCGGAACCCCGTCGCGCCGCAGGACCTCGTCGAGGCCGGATCGTTCGATCACGAAGGTGCGCGTGGCATGGGCGTCCTCGCCGGATCCCTCGAACGCGACCGGGCGCACGACGTCGAGCTCGTCGCCGAACTCCTCGACCACGGCAGCCACCACCGCGGCGGTGATGGCGTCGTCGTCGCCCGCCCCCGGTGGATTGCCGACCTTGATCGTGAAGCTCGACGCCTCGAAGTCGGCGGTGGCCTCGCCGACGGTCAAGACCTTCGCCTGGGCCAGTTCGGAGAGCGGGCCGTCGTCGGTGTTGCGTCCGACTTCCCGCAGGCGATCCTCCACGTCGGCGCGGGCCAGCAGGCTCCGCGTGCCGTCGGGCCGCTCGCGGGTGGTCATCGTCAGGCTGACACCGCCGCGGAACTCCGTCTCCAGCATGTCACGGCCGGTCGAGAAGAAGACGACCAGACCCAGCACCGCCGCCACGACGCTGCCCGGCACGAGGATGCCTCGCCAGCGAACCCAGTCGATGCGAGGTTCGAGCAGACGGTGGATCGCCGGCACGACGGTCGGCAGCATGGGCAGCGACTTCGCCTTCAGGACCTCGACGTAGAAGTCGAGGATCGCCCGTGCGGCGAAGAGCGTCGTGAACAGCGTGGCGAGCACGCCGATCGAAAGCGTCAGCGCGAAGCCCTTCACCTCGGTCGCGGCGGTCTGATAGAGCACGAAGCAGACGATCAGGTTGGTGATGTTGCCGTCGAGGATGGCGCTCAGCGCCTTTCCGAAGCCCAGACGGACCGCATCCCTCAACTTCTCGCCGTGGTTGACGATCTCCTCGCGGATCCGCTCGTAGATCAGCACGTTGGCGTCGACCGCCATGCCGATCGTCAAGGCGATGCCAGCAAGCCCCGGCAGCGTGAAGGTTCCGTCGATCATCGCCATCACCCCGAAGATGACGATGCCGTTGAGCAGCAGCGAGATGTCGGCGACCAGACCGGCGAGGAAGTAGTACCCCAGCATGATCACGGCCACCACGATCACCGAGAGCGCGACCGCCTCGAGACCGATGACGAGATTCTCCTTGCCGATCGAGGGGCCCAGCACGTTGACCGCGATCGGCTCCGGGCTGAGTCGGGCCTCGAGGGCGCCTGCGGCAAGCACGCGGATCAGGTAGTTGATCTCCTCGTCGCTGAAGCTGCCGGTGATCTGGCCGTTGCTCGAGATCCGACTGTTCAGGGTCGGGGCCCCGTAGACCTTGCCGTCGAGGATGATCGCCATCGGCTGTCCGACCGCGGGGCCGGTGAGGCGTCCGAGCTGGGCCGCACCGCCCTGATCCATCGCGAAGGCGACCGCGGTCCGCCCGAGTTCGTCCCGGGTCCGGCCGGCGCTGCGGATCGACCACGGTCGTTCGCCGCCGTGGGTGAGGCTCTTCTGAGGCGTGGTGTACAGCAGCAGGTAGTAGCGGCCGTCCCGTTCCGCGGCGGCGAGGCCGCGTCGGGCGAAGAACGACGCCGGATCGGCCTCGAGCGCCGCCAGCTGCTCGTCGTCGGAGTACCACTGCTTCAGGTCGTGGATCTCGAACCAGCGGGCCACCAGGCTGTCGGTGTTGCGGGGGCCGCGCTCCGCGAGCTGCTGCCGCATCAGATCGACGTTGACGCCTTCGGGCGTCTGGTTGTCGACGGCGATGCGGAACTCGAGGACGCCTGCGCCACGCAGGAGGCGCTTCAGGTCCTCCGGGTCGTCGAGGCCGGTGCGCTGCGCCGCGTAGGCGTCGTACGCCTCGACGAGGGCATCGAGCCGCTCCCGTTGACCGGGGTACTCCGCCGCGAGTCCCAGCAGGGCTTCGGCCCGCGGCGACGGATCCCGCATCACGTTGCCGTCGGGACCCGCCATCGGATTGCCCTGGGAATCGAGGCTCACCGGCCCCTGGGTTTCCAGGGCGAGGATCCGGAGGACTCGGGCTTCGGCAAGCGGACGCAGCACCCGGGCCCGAAGTCGATCGAATCGGATCTCCGCGTCGACGATCCGATCTTCGATCGCCGAGACCGTCTCCGGATCCGCCTGATTGATGGAGGCCTCCTGCAACTCGAGGCGAGCCTGCCGGACCGCATCGTGCTCGACCTGCAGGCGCTCCAGCGTGGTGGCATCGGCGAGGCAGGCGAGGCGTGTGGCGAGGGTCCCCGAGAGCAGCGCCGCGTCCAGTTCGCCGGGACGGATGTTGGTGCAGTCGAGCAGGTCGGCGAGACGGTCTCGGAAGGCGGTCTGCAGCTCCCGGACCGCCGGGTTCGGCAGGGGCATGACCACTTCGATGCGATCGCCGCCCTGCGGCTCCATCGAGATGTCGAGCACGCCGCGGGGGTTGACCCGCTGCTTGAGCACGTCGATCACCTGCGCCAGCACCTCGTCGCTGGTGGCGCCTTCCGGAACCCGGACCGAATAGGTGAGGCTCACGCCGCCGCGCAGATCCTTGCCGAGGCGGATCTGCCGCTCGACGGGGAAGATCTGCAGGAGGCAGATGGCGGCGACCGCGACGATCAGGGCGAACTTGAGGGCAAGCTTGGGCATGTCGATGGATTGGGGGGAAGGCGTTGCCGGCGGCGGGTCACTCTCCGCTGCCCGACGCCTCCTTGAGGATCTGCTGGATCGCCGACCGGGAGAAGGTCATGCGGACGTTCGAGTTCTCGTCCACCTTCAGAACGACGGTGTCAGAGGAGGTCTCGACGACCGATCCGATGACCCCGCCGCTGGTGAGCACCCGATCGTGCTTCTTCACCGCGGAGAGCAAGGCCTCCCGCTTCTTCTTCTCCTTGCGCTGGGCGACGGCGGAGAACACCACCATCAGCACGAGGATGGGAAGGATGAGCAGGAGGATGTTGAAGCCGGGATCGACCGGCGCGGCGGGCCCTGCGGGGGTGCCGGTGGCGGTGGTGTTGGCCGCTCCGGGAGCGTCGGGACCGCCGATGGGCGGCGTCGAGAGCATGGTGGTGGGAATCATCGGCGGCATCCCGGTCGTGGGGTCAGTCCGAACTCGGATCGGCAGGTCGGTCTGCGGAACCCTCCGAGGCGGCGGCCAGCACCGGCCAGGCCGTCTCGAGGCAAGACCACGCATCTTGCTTGATCGCCTGTCGGATGTCCAGCAACAGGCGTTGGTAGTGCCGCAGGTTGTGGACGCTGGCGATCGTCGGTCCGAGCATCTCCCCGGCGGCGAACAGATGCCGGAGGTAGGCCCGAGAGAAGCCGCCGGCACAACCCGGGCAATCGCAGCCCTCCTCGATCGGCCGGGAATCCCGGGCGTGGATCGCATTGCGCAGGTTCAAGGCACCGGCCCGGGTGAAGACTCGGGCATTTCGGCCGCTGCGCGTCGGCAGCACGCAGTCGAACAGGTCCACCCCCGCCGCCACCGCCGCGACGATGTCCCGCTCGTACCCGACGCCCATCAGATAACGCGGACGATCCGCCGGCAGCTGTGGGGCGGTCTCGGCGACCGTTCGGTGGATCTCCGCGGTGCCCTCCCCGACCGCGACCCCGCCGATCGCGTACCCGGGCAGGTCGAAGGCGACCACCTCGGCGAGGGACCGGGCCCGAAGCTCGGGGTGGGTGCCGCCCTGCACGATGCCGAAGAGCGCCTGATCCTCACGTCGCGCGTGGGATTCGACGCAGGCGGCGAGCCAACGCCGGGTCCGTTCGAGCGCCAGTTCCACCCGGGGGCGATCCGCTCCCGCCGGCGGACAGTCGTCGAGCGGCATGGCCACGTCGGCGCCAAGCTGGTTCTGAACCCGCATGCAGGAGACCGGATCGAGTCGGATCCTTCGTCCATCGACGATCGAGCGGAAGGTGAATCCGTCGTCGTCGATCTTCAGGAGGTTCGACATCGAGAACGCCTGATACCCACCCGAGTCGGTGAGGATCGGTCCGTCCCAGCGCATGAAGCGGTGCAGGCCGCCGAATTCCGCCACGCGCTCGGCGCCGGGCCTGAGCATCAGGTGGTAGGCGTTGCCCAGAATCATCTGCGAGCCGACCTGCCGCACCTGCTCCGGCCAGACTCCCTTCACCGAACCTGCGGTCGCGACAGGCATGAACGCCGGCGTCTCGACGACGCCATGGGGCGTGTGAAGTCGCCCGAGGCGGGCCTCGTTGGTGGTGCTCCGGGCGATGATCTCGAGGCGCACGGCCATCGGCAGCGAGAGTCCCTCAACGTCCGCGGGAAGCGTTTCGAAGGGTGCGACGTTCCCGCTCGGTGAGGCCGCCGAGGCCTTCCCGACCGATCTTCTCCAGGATCCGATCGATCTCCCTCTGGTCGCTCGGCCGCGTCGAGGCGCGCTTGCCGAAGGTGCTGCTCGTGGGATCGACCTTGCCCAGCATGTCGAAGAACCCGTGAAGGTGATGCGGCCGCCTGATGAAGTAGAAGCCCGCGATGGCGCCCCCGAGGTGGGCGGCCTCGCCACCGGCGTTGCGACCCTCCATGAGGATCGTGAAGAGCGCCACCGCCACCAGCGCATACGCCAGCGTCGACAGACGCATCGGCAGGACGAAGAACACCAGCACCGTGGCGTTGGGGATCAGGAACGCGCCGGCCATCAGGACGCCGAACACGCCCGCGGATGCGCCCACCAGCGGTGTCATCGGATTGTGGAAGAGCAGGCCCGGGATGCGGAACTCCGGGCCGAACATGGCCGACGCCGCCACGCCCCCGGCGTTGAGCAGGAGATACAGGAACGCTCCGCAGACGCCGCAGAGCAGGTAGAAGGCGAGGAACCGCTTGCCGCCGAGATACCGCTCGACCACCGGGCCGAAGAAGTAGAGGCCCAACATGTTGAACAGCAGGTGCGTCAGATCGGCATGGAGGAACTGGAACCCGATGAACCTCCAGACCTCCCCGCCTCCGAGTCCGGTGCTCGGCGAGTAGTAGACGATCGCCTGCGCGGTGGTGAACTGCAGCCACTTCTGCAGCGGCGGAACGAGGCGGAACACCTGCACTCCGACCGCCTGCCCGGTCTGCTTCAGCACCACGATTCGTCGAGCCTCGACCTGGTTCAGTCGCTCCAGAGGTCCGAACGCGAAGTTCTCCGGCCGCAGGTCCCGGAGGCCCTCCTGCTCGAGATCGTTGCGGACCATCACCTGCGACTTCGGCAGGCACCCGTCGAGCACGAACACCGAAACGCAGAGGACGATCAGCCAGGTGGTGACGCTCCAACCGGGCCCTCTCCGGCCTCCGGGCGCAGCGGGACCGCTTCGGCTGGCGTCGCGGAGATAGTCGCGGTCGGCGAGTCCCATCGGGAGTGCGATCGGAGGGAACGTGTCGGCGTCGGGGAATCGAGCGTGAGGAATCGAGGAGTGTATCCGCGTCGCGCGGCGATCACGTTTCGCGGCGTCGACGGGTCACCTTCTTGAGGAACCGCCTTTCGAACGGGCTCAGGCCGTCCATGCCGCCGCGTTGGATCTTCTCGAGAATGCGGTCGAGTTCGGCCTGTTCCCGTTCCCGCGCGGCCTCCTCTCGCGCCGCCTCTCGCTCGGCTCGAATCTCGCTGCGAGAGATCCGATCGGGCCCCGGATCGCGCCACGCTTCCGCATCGGTCTCGAAGGCGTTCGCTTCGGAGCCTTCGTCTCGCTCGGCCGCCAGTCGCCGGGATGTGCGATGGCACCACACGCCGCCCACCACGGCCAGGCCGACCAGCAGCAGCTGGTTCGTCAGCATGCCGACGATGGCCAGCGCCACGGCGGCGATGTAGCCGATGCGAACCGCACCGCGCGTCGCCTCGGACTCGCCACGCTTCCGCCTCTGCAGCGCCTGCACGATCGCGCCACCATCGAGTGGCGGCATCGGCACGAGGTTCAACATGAGCAGAACCACGTTGATCCAGGCCAGCAGGAAGATCGCCCCCTGGGCGGTGCCGCCGCCGACCATGACCAGTCCTGCGACCGGATCGAGCGGGTTGGGAATCGCCACGCCCATGATGGGCGCTCCCATCGCAGTCAGGGTCGCGCAGGCGACCGCGGCGAGGGCGAGGTTCACGATCGGTCCGCCGACCGCCGTGGCCAGTTCCCCGGCCCAGCCCTCCCGCGGGCGGCAGGCGGCGAGACCGCCCAACGGCCAGAGGACGACCTCGTCGGCCTCTCCACCGAAGCGTCGGCAGGCGAAGCAGTGGCCGAGTTCGTGCAGCAGCACCGAGAACAGCAGCCACGCCAGCAGCACCGCCGTCGGTCCGGTCCCCAGCGCGGAGTGCCCCAGTGCCGACCGGCCGAGTTCCACCGCGGCGAAGAGTGGCAGCAGGAGATGCATGCGCACGTCGATGCCCGCCAGCCGGCCCAGCGGAATCGACCAGGACATGGGGTCGTCCAGGCGAGGTCCACGCCGGTCGGTCGGCTCCCATCGCCCCCCCATCGAGAGGTTCACGGTTCGCCCTCCGGACGGGAGTCCCCCTCCTCCGCCGCCCCCGTCTCCCTTCGACGTTCCCGCCACAGGTGAAACGCCGCGATGGTCTTGCCGTCGCGGATCTCCCCCGAACGGATCGCGACGGCGACGGCCTCCGGCGTCATCGGAAGGACCTCGATCCGCTCGTCGGGTTCGAGACTTGGCGGCCCGGGTTCGAGTTGCGTCGCGACGAACACCTGCATCAACTCGTCGGAGAATCCCGGTGTCGTCACGAACGCGGCGAGCGACTCGATCCGGCCCGCCACGTAGCCGGTCTCCTCGGCGAGTTCGCGTCGGGCCGCGACCACCGGCGCTTCGCCCGGCCCAATGCCGCCGGCGCAGAACTCGACCAGCCAGTCGTCGAGGGTCGCGCGATGGTTGCGGATGAGCACCAGGCGTCCGTCGGGAAGTTCCGGGATCACGGCGACGGCACCGCGGTGTCGGACCGCGATCTTCTCGACGGGCGCCCCTTCACGGCCCGTCCAGGTGATCAGATCCACATCGAAGGCGGCGCCTCGGTAGAGCGTCTGGATTTGCCTCCGCTGGTCCACCGCGGCGATGATAGGAGGATGGACGGAGGTCCCCACGCCAGACGCGATCCGGGTGCCCCCCCATCGGGGGCGATCGTCGACCTCCGAGGCGTGAAGAAGGCCTTCGGGACCCTCCAGGTCCTGCGTGGGGTCGATCTGGCCTTCATGAGAGGCCAGACGACGGTCGTCCTCGGTCCGAGCGGAACCGGCAAGAGCGTCATGCTCAAGCTGATCGTCGGCCTGCTCAGACCCGACGCCGGCGAGATCCGGTTCGAAGGCCAGCGAGTCGACACCCTCGGGGAGTCCTCGCTCGGGCCGATTCGGCGTCGGATCGGGTACCTCTTCCAGCAGGGGGCGCTCTTCGACAGTCTCGACGTCTTCGGCAACGTCGCATTCCCCCTGCGCGAAGCTGGAATCAGGAACTCCGACGAGATCGCCAGTCGCGTCGATCGGTCGCTTCGTCTGGTCGGCCTTTCGGACCTCGGCGCACGCATGCCGAGTCGGCTGTCCGGGGGCCAGCAGAAGAGGATCGCCCTGGCCCGCGCGATCGTGCTCGACCCCGATGTGATCCTGTACGACGAGCCGACCACCGGCCTCGATCCGATTCGTGCGGATCTCATCAACGAACTCATCATCCGCCTGCAGCGGACCCTCGACGTCACCAGCATCGTGGTGACCCACGACCTGGCGAGCGCCTTTCGGGTCGCCGATCGGATGGTGATGCTGCACGAGGGCGAGGTGGTGCTGGATGCCGCTCCCGAGGAGTTCCGGATGAGCGAGCATCCGGTGGTCGCGAAGTTCCTTCGGGGCGAGGCGTCGGAGGAGGAACTGGCCCAACTCGACACCGGCACCACCGGCAACGGGTAATCTCTTGCGAGCAACGGATCACCCATGCGCAGCGGACTCAAGGATCTTCTGACCGGACTTGCCAGCATCGTCGCCCTCGTCGGGATGGCGGTTCTGCTGATGCGGTATGGAGAACTTGCCGGGGTGGCCGATCGGGGTTGGCCGTTGGACGTCCGGCTCGACGACGGCGGCGGTCTGCGCCCGGGCAGCAAGGTGACCTTGAACGGCGTGGGAATCGGCGAGATCGCGGAGGTGCGCCTCGACGAGACCTCCTCGCATCCCGACCATCCCGTGCTGGTGGAGGCTCGCATCGAGAAGGGGCGACGGATTCCCGGCACGGCCACCGCGACGGTCGAGACCAGTCTCCTCGGAGGCGGTGCGAGTCTGTCGCTTCGCATGCCGCTTCCGCTCCCTCCGGACGTCGAGTACCTCACGGAGAGCTCGACGTCGCCGCAGATCACCGGCCGCGTCGGGGGCCTCGCGGCGATGTTCGAGCAGGCTCTGGAACCACGCCTCGCCGGCCTCGACGCGGGCATCGAGGATCTGCGGGCCATGGCCCAGACCTACACCCGCCTCGGCAGGAATCTGGACGATCTCGTGAGGCCGGTCGATCCCGACGATCCCGCTGCGGAGCAGAACCTCCGCACGACCGTGATCAGGGTCAACGCCACGCTCTCGGAGGCTCGTGCTGCGGTCGCCTTCGCCGGCGAGTGGCTCGGCGACGAACAGTTGCGGCAGGATGTTCGCAACGTCGTCTGGCGAGCTGGGGTGATGCTCGAGCACACCGTAGAGGCCGTCGACTCCGTGGCCGCCCTCGCGGGCTCGCTCGAGACCGACGCCGACGAGGTGGTGGCGCTCCTCGATCGCCGAACCTCGGAGGTCCTCGCGGCGATCGTCCCGGTGGCCGAGCAGTCGAGCGTCCTGCTCGAACGCCTCGGCGAACTCGCCCGCCTCGCCGCCGAGGGCGACGGCACCGTGGGAAGGCTGCTCCGCGATCCCGACCTGCATGAGAGTCTGCGAGAAAGCGCCCGTCGGTTGGAGGAGACGCTCCGCAAAGCGGGCCTGCTGCTCGACAAGATTCGCGAAGAGGGACTGGGCGTCTCCCTCGACTGACCATGCCCGGTTCCGCCTCCGGCCCTGGACGCCTGACCTCGCTGGATCTGCTTCGCGGGGTCGCGATCCTCGGCATCCTTCCGATGAACATCCTGGCCTTCGGTCTGCCGATGGCGGCGTACCAGAACCCGCTCGCCCTCGGCCCGATCGCCGAGGGCGAATGGTGGTCCTGGCGAGCGACGCATCTGCTGTTCGACCAGCGGTTCATGACGATCTTCGCGGTCATGTTCGGTGCGGGCATCTGCCTGCTCGAATCGCGTCCGGCCGGACCCGGGACCACGCCGAGGGGGCGGTTCTACCGGCGCATGGCCTGGTTGCTTCCGCTTGGCCTGCTGCATGCCCACCTGCTGTGGTACGGCGACATTCTGGTGGCGTACGCCCTCTGCGGGATGCTCGTCTTCCCCCTCAGGCGATTGGCTTCGCCATGGCTCGTGGCGATCGCGACTCTGCTTCTTGCCGTACCACCCCTGCTCATGATCGCCCTGCACGCGGCGACGATCCATGCACCGCCGGAGATCCTGTCGGGCATGAGGGAGGCCTGGGCACCGTCCCCCGAGGCGATCGCTCGGACGATCGCGGCCTACCGCGGAGATTGGCTCGAGCAGATGCCGGAGCGAACGACCGAAGCGGCCTTCATGCAGACCGGCGCCTTCTTCATGTGGAGTCTCTGGCGAGCGAGCGGACTCATGTTGCTGGGCATCGTGTCGTTGCGAATCGGATTCCTGTCGGGCCGCTGGTCGACGAAGGCGTACATCGCCGGTTCGATCGCCGGCTTCGCGGGAGGCCTGGCGATCACCGGCTTCGGTCTTCATCGCAACGAGGCGATCGCCTACGAGATGATCGACGCGATGACGCTCGGGAGTCTCCCCAACTACTTCGGCAGCGTGTTCGGCGCGTTCGGATGGGCGTCGGCGGCGCTCGCGATCTGGAGGGTCCTCGGGAACTTCCCCCTGCTCGGAGCGCTCGAGGCGGTCGGGCGCACCAGTCTCAGCAACTACCTGCTGCAGACGGCGATCTGCACCTGGCTGTTCTATGGCCACGGCCTGGGCTGGTTCGGCCTGATCGACCGCGTCCATCTCTGGCTCGTGGTGCTGACCGTCTGGGTCGTGCAGGTCGTCGCGACCAACCTGTGGACCCGGTGGTTCGCGGTCGGGCCGGTCGAGTGGGCCTGGCGGAGCCTGGCGTCATGGCAGCTTCTGCCCCTCCGCAAGACGATGGGGTGACCGCGCCGTCGTGCAAGGCCTCGAGTCCCCCCGATCAAGCCGTCGCTTCGGCAAGGATCTGCCGTTCGGCCTCGAGCCAGTTGGAACGCTCGTCGCCGCCACGGGACTGCCAGATCTCGTAGGCCCGCTCGGCGATCCGCTCGGTCAGGGGCCGAGCGGCGGCCGGTGCCTGGCGATCGACCTCGATCTCCGTCACGCGACGCGGTTCCAGCGTCTTGGCAACCGATCCCTTTCGGGGCGGACTCTTCGAAGTGGACTTCGAGGTCGCCGTGCGCTTGCCTCGTGGCGATGACGAGGACGTTGTCTTTCGGGACGACCCCGCGGAAGACTCGAGGGCGGTTCCTGTGGAACGCCCCGCCGAACCCTTGACGGTCCGAGTTGCGGCCTTGGCGTTCGTCCCGCTCTTGGCCTTGCTCTTGGCCTTGCTGCTGGACGTGCTTCTGGAATTGCTTCTGGACGTGCTGTTCGGGTCGGCATCACGCGCGTCGCCGCCGGTCGTCGAACGGGCGGCGGTGCGGGCCGCGGTTCGCATGGCGACGAGTCCGGCGACGCCCGCGCGCGAGCCGCTCGACGTCCTGGCCGTCGCCGTGCGTCCTTCGCCCTTGGGCGTGCTCGATCCCTTCCGCCGACTCGAGGTCTTCGCCTTCGAAGTTCGCGTGCTGGTCTTCTTCTTCGCCACGGAGATCTCCTCGATCTTGCAGGGCCCTCGCAACGGCCGCGTCGGCAGGGTATCGCCATCACCACGGAACCCGCGACCCTAGGCGCCTCCTCGGCTCGAAGAGTGGGACGGCCTGTTCGACGACGCCGAGACGTGGTCTCGGCGATTCGGGGGCCTCACATCCGACCGGAGCCCCCGACGGCCGATGTCGCATCGGCGACGAACTCCGAGCGTGGAGCGCCTCGTGGCGTGGGATGGCCGCCCGCCCAATTCGCGGCACGAAACAGGTGATATCCCGCCGAATCGATGCCCCGACTCGCATCGAGATCGCCGAGGATCGCTTCGGGATCGCCATCGCCTTCGGCGCCGGCTCCAAGTCTTGCGATGCGGTACTCCTTGCGAAGAGCGGCCAGTTCCGCGGAGAGGGCCCCGAGCGTCTGCGGATCCTGCGCAGCGATGCGCCCTTCCTGCCATGCGGCGGCGCGTTCGAGTCCGCGGCGCAACGTCCGGACCTGGGGCGAGAGCGTCTCCGAGCGATCGATCAAGCGACAGCGTTCGGGATCGGCAAGCGAGTCGAGGAGCCGCCCCGCATGATCGAGGATGTGCAACGTGGCGAGGTGCTCGACCTGATCCATCTCGGACTGGCGCCCCGCCGAGACGCGGGCGGCGAATGCGGCCGCGTTCCGCAGACCTGCACGCGCCTCGTCGAATCGAACCCTCGCCATCCGTTCGTCCCCGTCGAGAGCGGCAAGGACGCCGGCGGCGACGCGGGCCACGATCGCCACCGACGTCAACCTGAGGGCCTCGTTGGCGACGGGTCCCACCGCCGCCACGCTGCGATCGAGACGCTTGGACAGGTCGTCGCGCGGCTGGGGGACGATCGCGATCAGCAGTCGGGCGATGAGAGGGGTGCCCGGCAACAGCAGCAGCGCACCGCCGAGGTTGATCGAGGTGTGGAACATCGCCACCGCGAGCGGCCCCGGCGCCGACTCGAATGGCGAGACCGCCCATGCCGACCACCTCGCGAGATGCTCGAGGCCGAGCATGGCCGCCGCGCCGACCACGACGTTGAACGCGATGTGCGCGATGGCGGTCCGGCGAGCCGCGGGCGAGGCCCCCAACATGGCGATCGCCGCGGTCGTGGTGGTACCGATGTTGGCGCCCACCACCGCCGCCGTCGCCTGTTCGAAGTCGATGCCTCCCCCGTCGAGTGCCACCAGCACGATGGCGATCGAGGCGCTCGAACTCTGAAACAGAATCGTCAGCAAGGCTCCGGCGGCCAGCAGCACGAGTCGGCCATGCCAGCCCTCGCCGCTCGGCAGGTCCGCCGGTCCGAGTCCCCCGAGGACTCCACCCATGCCCGAACGCAGCAGATCGAGGCCGGCGAACAGCAGACCGAATCCGGCGATGGCGAGGCCCAGAGAGGCCAGACGTCCACTTCCTCCGATGCGCAGAGCCGCCCCCAGCGCGATGGCGGGCAGGGCGAGGATCTTGATCGAGAACTTGAAGCCCAGAGTCGCGACCAGCCACCCGGTGCTCGTGGTTCCGACGTTCGACCCCAGTACGACGCCGAGCGACTGGGGAAACGTCATCAGTCCCGCACTGACGAATCCGATCGTGGCGACGATGGTGGCACTGGAACTCTGGACCAGCGTGGTGGTCGCCGCACCGACGGCCGCACCGGACGCCGGACCTCGCACCACCGTCGTCAGGGTGCGTCGGAGGGTCGCTCCCGCGGCGAGCCGCAGCCCGTCGACAAGCAGGTTGAGACCCAGGAGAAAGAGACCCAGACCACCGACGAGTTCGAGAATCACGCCGGACCCTAGCACGCGGATGGCGACGGGGAGCCCCGTGGATCTCCCTATACTCCGACGATGCGGAGCGCGGAGGCCGAAGTCGCACAGGTCCGGCGTCGCCGCGAGATCGGTGTGGTCCTCGTGTTCGCTGGGCTGCTCGCCGGACCGCTCGCCGCCGCGATGGCGGTCCCGCAGACGAGTTCCCGGCCAGATGCTCCTCCAGCCCCTGTGGGGGCCCCAACGACGACGGGGGGTTCGTCGCAGGTCGGTCTCCCGTCCATTCCGTCCATCGAGGAACTGCAGCTCAGAGTCGCCGAACTCGAGGGCCGCGGCGGTGCAGGCACCGAGACGGAACTCGATCAGTACCGAACCGCGATCTCTCGGCTGCGCCAGTTGACCGAGCTCGAGACTCGAATCGCGGCGATCGACGAGGAGATTCGCGGCACGCCCGAAGAACTGGAGCGACGACGATCGCTGCTGGGCTCGATTCGGGGCCAACCTCCGCCGATCGACGATGCACTGGAATCGGCTCGAAGCGATTCCACCGAACGCCTGTCCGTTCGAGTGGACGAGGCGAAGGTCGCGATGGATGCGGCTCGTCGTGAGGTCACGGCCCGACGCGAGGAGAGTCTTCGCCGCACCCAGCAGATGCGCGAGGCGGCCGAGACCCTCGAGGGCGTGCGCATCCGCCAGGCGCGGGAGACCGGCGTCCTGCAGGCGGCGTTGACCGAGGATCCGGCCGCCACTCGACCCTCGACGATCCTCGCGATCGCGAGGGCCCGACGCACCGAGGCCGAGCGGAGGCTGCTGCGCCTGCAGCCGGATCTCCATGCGGCCACGACCGAGCTGGCGGCCGTGGAGCTCGAGATCGCGCTCGATCGAGCCCGCATGGCCGAGGAAGCATGGCGCAAGTGGACTCGGCTCCTCGCCAACCGGATCGAGGCGAGCGTCACGGGGGAGCGGTCCCGGGCCGAAGCCGCGATCGAGGGCCTCGGCGTCGACATCGAGATCGTGCGACGGGTCGCGATGCGCAATCGGGATCTCGCCATCGTGTCCCTGGGAATGCTCGATGCGGTCGAGGCCTCGACGAGGCGGACCCCGCGTCGCCTCGAGCGCACCGGCCTGATCGAACGCCTGCTGACCCTCGAAGAGCAGAGGCTGTCGCTTGGCGGAAGTCGCGAGATCGGCCTTCGCCTCCGTCAGGAGCTTGCGGGGCTCGGGCAGATGGACCTGCTCCGTTCCGAACTCCGAACGCTGCAGGCCGATCTTCTGGAGGACTACCTGCTGGAGATCGAGCTCGGCGGCGAGATCGGCGAACTGCAGGACCCGCGGGGCCGCGCCGCGGAGCTGGTGGCCGAGGCCCAGGCCGCCCCCGAGGATCCCGGGCCGGTGATCGACGAGGTCGCGACGCTGCTGGAGCGTCGACGGGACGGGCTGGTCCGACCTCTCCTCTCGCAGCTTCGGCAGACCATCTCGGTGCGGCAGGAGGAGGCGAGGGCGACGGAACGCCTTCTCGCCGTGCTCGAGGAGTATCGGTTGTTCATCGCCGAGCACCTCCTCTCGATTCGGACCGGAGCGGCGCTCACGCCCGCCACGATCCTCGAGGTTCGATCTTGGCAGCTTCCCCCGTCGTTCGAGCGCGAGTCCTCGATCGGCGCCCAGTTCGCCGAGGCGGCCGCGAAGCGTCCGGCGCTCTGGTTCGGGGGGCTCCTGCTGGCGGTCGCACTTGTCCTCCTGCATTCGCGATGGACCCGGCTGGTTCGATCGAGCGCCGAAGCGGTCCGAAGGATCGCCACGGATCGGTTCTCGCTGAGCATCGCCGCCTCGATCAGGACGCTGCTGCTGGCCGCCCCGCTGCCGGTGCTGTTGTGGACGGTCGCGAATGGCCTGAAGGATCCGAGCGCTCCCGATGCGCTCATGGTCTTCGGCAGCGTCTTCGGTCTGTTGGTGGTTCCGGCCTTCACGGCCTGCCTGCTGTGGGCGTGTGCGATCCGAGGCGGTCTCGGCGAAGCCCACTTCCGGTGGGACTCGTCGTTGACCACGCGTCTTCGCAAGGCATGCGCCATCCTGGTGCTGCTGGTGTTGCCGGTCTACGGGGCCTCGATGGCGGCGCTGGTGGGATTCGGAGATCGCACCACCACGGCCGACGAGATCCTCGGACGGATCGGCTTCGTGCTGGTCGGTGCAGCCATGACCGGACTCCTGCTGTGGATCGCGAGGCCGCGAGCGCTGGCGGAGACGTTGAGAAGTTCCGGGAACGACCGTCGCTCGGGCAGGTCCGGGCGGGCTCGGAGACGGGTGCTGAACTCCGGCCTGGTGCTCGCAGGGATCGCCGTCGCCCTCGTCGCCACGGGGCTTTCATGGTTCGGCTTCAGCTTCGCCACGCTGCAGATCCTGATCCTGCTGTACCGGACGGCGTGCCTGGTGATCTGCCTTCATCTGCTCCGCGAACTGCTCGAGCGATGGCTGAGCGCTTCGAGTCGTCAAATCGCCTTCGAGCAGGCCCGTCGACGACGGGCCGAGGCGGCGGAGTCGCGAAAGTCCTCCACCGGGAGCCCGCCGGACGTCGGTGAGACGACGGACGTCGCGGGTCTCCCCGAGTCGCCGATGGTCGACCTCGAGAAGGTCAATCAGCAGGCCTACAGCCTGGTCAACGGCGCATACTTCGCCGGGGTCGGCATCGGCCTCGTGGCCATCTGGAGCCAACTGCTCCCGGCCTTCGGATTCATTCAGAGCCTCGTCCTCTGGAGCAGCATCGCCGAGGTGCCCGACGTCGATGGAGGCACCATCACGGAACTGGTGCCGATCTCGCTGTTCGACGTGTTCGCGGCGGTGTTGGCGATCACTCTGACCGTCCTGCTGACGCGCAACATTCCCGGGATCCTCCAGCTGCTGGTGCTGCCGAAGCTCCCCATCAGCGCGGGCGTGGGCTACGCCGTGGTCAGCTTCACCCGATACGGCATCGGTGTGGTGGGCATCCTGGTGGCGGTGAGTCTGGTGGGTCTGCGCTGGACCCAGATCCAGTGGCTCGCGAGCGCCGCGGTGCTGGGCCTCTCCTTCGGTCTGCAGGAGATCTTTTCGAACTTCGTGAGCGGTGTGCTCATGCTCGTCGAGCAGCCGGTCCGGGTCGGCGACGTCGTGACGGTCAACGGCGTGACCGGTCGCGTCAGCCGCATCCAGATCCGCGCGACGACCATCACCGACTGGGATCGCCACGAACTGGTGATCCCCAACAAGGCGTTCATCACCGGGCAGTTCAGCAACTGGACCCTCTCGGACACCCGGACCCGGCAGGTGATCCAGATCGGCGTCGCCTACGGAAGCGACTACCGACTCGTCGAACGTCTCCTCGTCGAGGTCGCGGAGAGGGATCCCGACGTCTCGGACGATCCGGCGCCGAGCGTCGTGCTGCAGACCTTCGGAGAGAGCAGCGTCGACTTCGACCTGCGGGTCGTGGTGTCCGACGTCGCCGCCCTGCCCGCTCCGCTTCATCGGATCCGGCTCGCCATCGCCGAGGCCTTCGCCGAGCACGGCGTGCAGATCCCATTCCCGCAACGGGATCTGCACCTGAAGTCGATCGCGGACGAGGCGTCGGCGCGGCTTCGCCCGCAGTCCTGAACCCGCCCGACGGGACCGGGGAGAGTTCGAATCGCGAGTCCAGGCCCGCGGCGAGCCGATATCTTTTCCGGCATGGAAGATCTTCACATCTACGACGAGGACGGCGACCTCCTGATGGACGCCTCCAAGGTGGGGTCCAAGGTGGTCGTGGTGCCCTCGGGCGATCCTCGATCCGCCGCCGCCTCCGACCGCATGCGCATCCTCTGGGGCCAGCATCTGCTGTCGGATCTGCTCGACGGCCGCTACCGCACCGTCGTCTGCGGCATCAACGACGACGACAACACCCGCGGGGTGCTCGGTGAGCTGCTGAAGCTGATTCCCACGAGCCAGTGGACCCTCGAGTCGGCGACGAGCTACGCGAAGATGTTCCGCAGCGCCGTCTCCGTGCACGCGGCCGAGGATCGCGAGCCGTACGTCCTCAAGTTCGACCTCGACCGGCTGTTGATCCTCGCGGTGTTGCGCCCGGCGGGCCGGGACCACTTCACCCTCGAGGACCTCTTCCGCGGATTCCGGACCATCTCGAAGATGCTGCAGGGACGGCGCGACCGCACGCCGACCGCCACGGTGTCGTTCCTCGGTGCCAAGAGCAACCGTCTCGTCGACCACCGCGGGAACACTCCGAGCTTCGAAGCGGTCCTCGACGCGATGTTCAAGGGCGGATTCACCGGCGACGTCTATCCGCCGCCGGGACTGTGGGAGATGGGCGAGACCGGGGTCTACGCGACGTTCCCCTTCCCGGAGTCGCTCGACCGGATGCGTCAGGGCTCCTGCTGAGTCGTCCTCCAGCCGGAGCCCTGGGTCGGGCATGGCGCCGAAGCGATCCGGACGACTCCGCCCCAAGACGTTCGACCGGCCTCTCGACCGGCGAGGCTCATCCTGTCCAGTCCGCCAGAAGAATGGCGAGATCGCTCGCACCGACGAGGCCGTCGCCGTCGAGATCTCCCGTCGGTCCGACATCGCCCCATCGGCTCAGCAGCATGGCCAGATCTGTGGCGTTGACCATGCCGTTGCGGTCCAGATCGCCCGGGTGTCGGGCCGCATCCACGACGAGATCGGCCTGCGGCAGACCCCAGCCATGACTTGGATCCCAGCCGACCTGTCCGAGATCGCGGGTCGAGTTGCGCAGGATCGACACCAACTGCCCCCGAGAGAGGGCCGGATCCACCGACAGCGCCAGCGCGGCGATGCCGGCGACGAACGGCGATGCGAACGAGGTTCCGTTCAGACACACGAAGTCCCCGGGGTGGTAGCCCGACGGGCCGGGCCGATCCGGGCACAGCACGATCTGCCCCGGCGCCACGAACTCCAGGGCCTCGCCGCGATTGCTGAAGGATGCGACGGAGCCCCATCGCGTGACCGCTCCGACGGCGAGGACCTGCGAAAGCGAGGCCGGGAAGTCCACCGTGTCTGCGCCGGCGTTTCCGGCGGCGGCGATGTGCAGCACACCTGCCGAGGCGGTCTGGGCGTACGCCTCCGCCACCAGCAACGACTCGGCGAATCGCCACGACGTGTTGGTGATCCGCGCGTCGATCGACGTCGCCCATGCGAGTGCCGCGGCGATCCACGTCGAGTCCGCCGTCCAGGTCGCGCAGTCCGCCGACGCCATCGCGATTCGGGCCGATGCCACCGTCGTCTCCGGTGCAATGCCCGCGACCCCATGGGCGTCGTCGTTCGCGGCGATGCACCCCGCCACCGGGGTGCCGTGGTTGTCGCATGGTGACACTGGCCATCCCCCGCCGTCGGCACCGGTCGCGTCGAAGCCCGGGCCGGCCGAGGTCGCGAGATCGGGATGGTCGAAGGCGATGCCGGTGTCGAGCACCGCGATCAAGATCGAAGGTTCGCCTCGCGTGGTCGTCCACGCCGCCGACGCCTCGAGATCGATGCCGACGACGCCCCCGGTCTCGCCGCAGAAGGCCAGGTCGTCGCCGGTGTTCTCGAGACCCCAGCAGTCCCCAAGCAGCGACTCCCCGCCTCCACCGAGCGGTGTCGCCGAGAGCAGGCACCGGGGTTCCGCGAACCGTACCCGAGGCCACGCTGCGAGCGCACGCGCGAGTT
Source organism: Planctomycetota bacterium (assembly GCA_017859745.1). GTDB lineage: Bacteria > Planctomycetota > Phycisphaerae > Phycisphaerales > SM1A02 > VGXO01. Next base: position 34,032 of record JAFMML010000005.1, on the reverse strand, counting down.
CCCAGATGGACGCGCCGTCGCGAAGTCCAGTCTCGAACAGCACGACGCCATCGAGTCCGAACAGGTCGGTCGCCAGCACCTCGCCGGCGCCGGCGAGGGCCATTCGCTCGATCTCCTCCTCGAACGGCCGCGAGCGATCGATTCCGACCACCAGTTGGGAGGTCGCGGCCCGAACGCCGCCTGCGGCGTCCACCAGAATCGGAGAGGCGAACCTCGAGTCTCCTCCTCCGCCGAGCCTTCCTCGCCACCAGTCGGCATCGCGAAGGCCTTCGCGATCGGTGTCGACGGCCTTGATCGTCACCCATCCGCCGCCGGAAAGGCCCGCCGGGTCGATCTCGACCGCGGAGCCGTGGTCGGCCAGATCTTCGAGGCGAACGAGGGCTCTTCCGGCCTGGAGACGCCACGATGGAGCGGGCGCGACGGAAGCCGGCGGCTCCGCTGGTTCGACCGCCTCGGCGATCCGTGTGGATGACCCCTGATCGATCTGCGTGGCCGCGGTGGCGGCGCACATGGCGATCGTCAACAGCGTGCAGGTCGGGTCCATGATCACGGCGACCACCTCGCTTCCGTCGGCCGGCCGCGGGCGTCCCTTGGGCGACCAGGCCGTTCGGGAGACTCGCGACCAATGTTGGGTCGGCGTTCGGCTGTGATCGTGTGAAGATTTTGTTGCCTCGACCTCGCGGACCTCACCCCCATCACGATCGCCGGCGGCGATCTCGAGGTCCTTCGGCCGCGCCATCCGGATGCGCTCGTCAGCGGAAGTCCCGTGATCGTCCGGCGAGGGATCTCGACGCCCCTTCCCCCCGATCGAGTCGGGCGAGGTCCGCCCCGAGATCCTCGAGCGACCGCACCAGCAGTTGGACCACCCCTTCGCGACGCTGCAGGCGCCCCCGGGCGCACAGGGCGGTGGCGTGCCGACCGATCCGACGATGCCGTGCCCACACCTTGCCCCGAACGATGAGGTTGGCGATGCCGGTCTCGTCCTCGAGCGTCATGAAGACCGTGCCCTTCGCCGTCGAGGGACGCTGCCTGCATAGGACCAGGCCGGCCACGGCGACGATCTCGCCGTCCGCGGCGACGGCGTCGTCGCCAAGTGCCGCCGCAGCCAGGATGCCGCGAGGCTCGAGCAGCGGCCGCATGCACGCCATGGGGTGATCCCGCAACGAGAGGCCGGTCGTGCCGTAGTCGAGGGCCACTCGACGCAATCTCGGCACCTTCGGCAAGCGCACGTTCGAGGTGTGGGGCCGAACGGGTGGTTCCGCCTTGTCCAACGCCGTCCACAGCGAAGCCGCCCGACGCTTCGGAAGCGCCCGCACCTCCCACAGCGACCGGGACCGGTCGAGCCCGAGAGACCCGAACGCCTCCGCCGCGGCCAGGCGACGCAGAGCCGCGGCGCCGACGCCGCTCTGCGACCACAACGACTCGATCGAGACCGGAGGACCGTGACGCTCCACCGTGTCCACGATCGCAAGAGCATCCTCCTCGGAAAGTCCCCGCACCATCTGCATGCCCAGTCGAAGAGCCGGCCGATCCACACGAAGACTTGTCGACGCGGCGTCTCCGATCGGGTGCGAATGCGATCGCTCCGCCGTCGCGGCATCGATCTCGGCCATCCCCACGGCACCCCCCCGCGCATCGGCGGAAGCACCCTCTCGCATCCACGGGTCCGCGATCGAGCGGTCGTGCTCGAGTCGACTGGACCATCCGCTTCGGGCCACGTCGACCCGCCGCACCCGCACGCCGTGGTCGCGAGCGTCTCGCACCAGTTGCGCCGGTGCGTAGAACCCCATCGGCTGACTGTCGAGCAGCGCCGCGGTGAACGCCGCGGGATGCCGGCGCTTGAGCCACGCCGAGACGTAGACCAGCAGCGCAAAGCTCGCGGCATGGCTCTCCGGGAACCCGTAGCCGCTGAATCCCCGGATCCGCTCGAAGACCTGTTCGGCGAACGCGTGGTCGTAGCCGCGAGAACGCATGCCTTCGATCAGGCGTCTGCGGAACTCGTCGATCGAGTTGCCGGGCCGCTTCCAGGCCGCCAGCGCCCGCCGCAGCCGGTCCGCCTCGCCTGGCGAGAAGCCCGCCGCCACCACCGCCAGGGCCATCGCCTGCTCCTGGAAGAGCGGGACCCCGAGGGTGCGTTCGAGCACCCGTCGGATCTCCTGGTCGGGATACTCCAACGATTCCTCGCCCCGCCGCCTTCGCAGATAGGGATGGACCATGTCGCCCTGGATCGGCCCCGGCCGCACGATGGCGACCTCGATGACGAGGTCGTAGAAGCAGCGAGGCCGGAGCCGCGGCAGCATGTTCATCTGGGCCCGACTCTCGACCTGGAAGACGCCGACGGAATCGCCTGTGCAAAGCATGTCGTAGACCGCCGGATCCTCGGCCGGAATCGTGTGGTAGCGAAGCGGCGGCGAGTCGCCGTCGCGCCCGTCGGTTCCGGCCGAGTCGTTCACGAGTTCGATCGTCCGGCGAATCGCGCTCAACATGCCCAGCGCCAGAATGTCCACCTTCAGCATGCCCATCGCATCGAGGTCGTCCTTGTCCCATTCGATGACGGTCCGATCCGCCATCGCGGCGTTCTCGATGGGCACGATCTCGCAGAGCGGGCGCTCGCTGATCACGAAGCCGCCGACATGCTGGGAGAGATGACGAGGGAATCCCACCAGCTCGTTGGCAAGCGCCAGCACCCGCCGCAGCGCCGGAGTCGCGGGATCGAAGCCCGCCTCGCGGATGCGCTCCGGATCGCCGCCCCCGGCCTCCCAGCGATCGAGTCCCGAGGCGAGACGATCGAGGGTCTCCGGCGCGAAGCCCAGCACCTTCCCGACCTCGCGGACCGAGCTGCGGCCGCGGTAGCAGATCACCTCGGCGGCGAGGGCCGCCCGTTCGCGGCCGTATCGCCGGTAGAGGTACTGGATGACCTCCTCGCGCCGTTGGTGCTCGAAGTCGACGTCGATGTCCGGAGGCTCGTCGCGTTCGCGGCTGACGAAGCGCTCGAAGAGCGTCTCGATCCGATCGGGGTCGACCGCGGTCACTCCGAGGCAGAAGCAGATCACGCTGTTGGCCGCGGCACCCCGCCCCTGACAGAGGATCCCACGATCGCGGGCGAAGCGCACGATGTCGTGGACGGTCAGGAAGTAGCGGGCGTAGTCGAGTTCGCGAACGAGCGCCAGCTCATGCTCGATGCGCTCGCGGACCCGGATCGGGACGCCGTCGGGATGGATCCCCGGCGGATACCGCTCGCGGGCACCTTGCTCGACGAGTCGACGCAGATGCTCGTCGGGCGAACGTCCCTCGGGGACGACCTCGTGGGGGTACTCGTAGCGCAACTGGTCGAGACGGAACCCGCGGCACCTCGCCGCGATCGAGCCCGCTCGGTCCACGGCCTCCCGAGCCGCCGCCGGCAGGGTTCGAAATCTCGCCCGCATCGACGCGTCGCTCTGCAAACGACGATCTCCACCCCCGAGCAGATCCAGACCCGCACGATCGAGGGTGGTTCGATGCCGGATCGCCGTCAGGACGTCCTGCAGCGGCCGGCGCCGGTCGTCGTGCCAGTGGACGTCGTTCGTGGCGACGAGAGGAACACCGAGATGCTCCGACAACGTCGCGAGTTGCTCCACCCGGATCGACTCGTCCGGATCGCCGATCCGCCGAACCGCGATCGAGAGGCGGTCTGCGGCGCCTTCGCGGAGGCCCGCGCTGGCCGCGATCCCCCTGGCCGCTTCGAGAAACGCCTCGTCGAGCACCGGAGGAGGAACAAGCGTCAGCATCAGGCCGTCGTCGGAGGCGGCGTCTTCGGGACTTCGCCCAGGCGATGTGTCCGCCGGCCCCGGACCCGCATGGGCAAGGAGATCGTGCAGCGACAGCAGGCATCGCCCCTTCGAGGCGCGGCGGCGACCGAGTGTGATCAGGCGCGACAGACGCGCGTAGGCGGGAAGGTCGGGCACATGCACCAGCACCTCGAGGAATCCCGGCGGAGCCGGAGCGTGGGGATGGAGACGCGGTTCCGGCAACGTCGGCTCGTCGATGGCGCACGCGAGATCGAGCCAGACACCGAGTCTCGCCCCCACCACGAGATGGATGCCCATCCTCTGGGCCGCCTGATGGGCTCGCACCACGCCGGCGAGCGTCGCACGATCGGTGATCGCGACCGCCGGAGCGCCGAGTCCGGCGGCGCGTTCGACGAGTTCATGGGGATGGCTCGCGCCGGTCAGGAAGGTGAAGTTGCTCGTGACCTCGAGATCGACGAACGAACCGGCACCGTCGGTCCTGTGCGAGGGCGATGGCGGCGCCGACATCTCGTCGGTCCGCAGCGTCTTCCCGGTCATGCCCAAAGCCCGTGGAGAAACCAGCGACTCTGCACACGACTCCTGCCGCGATCGTGGGACCCCTTCGTCTCGGGACCGCTCTCCGCGCCGTCTCGCCCCTCGATGCACACCTCTCGAAACACCCATGCCCAGAGCCCGCCCTCGAACCGGCATGTCCAGTATTCGCGGATCTGCGGAAGCTCCCTCTCGCCGGGCATTCGATCGTCGCGGCGCCACCACGGCTCCGCGATGCGTTCGGGGCCCTCCGCTGCAACCACCCTGCGAGCACGACCACGCCACCAGACGACCAGTTCCCCCGCGGTGTCGAGTTCGTGGTCCACCGTGAGGTGCTCGCCATGGTCGGCCCGTCCGATCCACTCGATCCGAATGGGATCGGGCCGATGCCGAAGCAGGGTCGGGCGAAGGCTTCGCGGCCACCGCGACATGTCGCGATCGGATGTGGCCGTCCGCTCCGGCTTCGAACGAATCGGGACCAGCCGGTCTCCTGTCTCGGGCACATGCGCCTCGATCGGTCCCGGCCGCCGGACCGCCTGCTCGCCCCACCGAGCGATGATCGAATCGGCAAGTTCCGCCGCGGCGGCCTCGTCGGCGAAGGCGTCGGGAGTGTCGGCGTGGTCGCCGTCGACCATCGAGCCGTCGTGGCGACCTTGCCCGCTCCGGGTCAACGATCTCTGGCGATGCGGCAGCGTCCGGACCCGCAACGCTCGGAGCGAGAGCCGCTCGACGCCCAGCCCCGGATCGATCTCCTCCATGCGCTGCGACAGCAGACTCCAGAGATGGCCGATGCGCCGACTCGCCCGGCTCAGGGAGAGGACCAGCGAGACGGGAGGCAGATCGAGTCGATCCGCCACGAGACGAAGGCGCTCCACGCCCTGCTCTTCACGGCGCAGTCGATCGCACAACTCCTCCAACATGGCACCCACGGCCAGTTCCAGTCCCTCCCGAGCCTGGACGGGCGTGGCGAACTCCCGATCGATCTCGAAGATCGGCACCGCGCGCACCGGAACGACGGTCTCCCCGATCTCGCCGAGCGCCTGAGCGATGCGACGGGGCACCAGCGATCCGAAGCGAAGGCCGAGTTCGGCACGATCGACGGCGAGCAGATCGGCGACCTTCTCGAAATGGAGTTGCCGCAGTCCCGTCCGCGTCTCCTCGTCGAGACGCAACGCTTCGATGGGCAGATCCTCGAACGTGGCATGTGCCTCGCTCGGACGAACGACGCGGTCGGTTCGCAAGGCGTCCGAGACCTCGGCAGGCGGCGCCTGGTCCCGCCCCTCGTGGGATCCGATCTCGGCGGGTTGGGACGCCGCGCGATGCCAAGCGACTCCCCAGGCGAGCCCCACCGTGTCCGCCACCACGGCGAAGGCGGTCAGGCCGAGGCGGTCCAGCGACGCTTCGACATCCAGGGCGAATCGCTGTTCGTTGCGGTGAAGGTCGCCTTCGCCGTAGCGGTGCTCCAGAAGATCCTCGCAGCCATGGAGGTCGAAGAGGAGTCCCGGCGGCTCCGTGCCGTCTTCCCACTCCTCCCTGGCATGACAGGTGCCGACGATCGGGGCGAAGCGGCCGCACCATTCGGCCAAGCGAAGGAGGCGTCTCGCATCTCCAGCCGGGTTGAAGTCCGCCACGATCGGCGCGTGCTCTCCATGAAGGAAGGCATCCTCACCGAGCAGCATGCGGGCCTCGGCGAGGTCCAGGCCCGTCCGGACCCCTCGCTGCCGGCATCTCGAACAGCATCGCCTGACGATCTGCCGACCCGCCACGGTCTGCACGACGAGTGCCGGCACGGCCTGCCGTCGCACGCCCGCCGAATTTCGGCGATCCGTGCTCGATCGGCGTCGAGTGTCCGACAGCGACTCGCGTGGGTTCGTCGCCGTCACGAGATGTCGGGCGATCGCCGGTCCACGCATCCGTGTCGTCGAGACTCGGCAGGCGTACGGCGGATCCGACTGCAGCGCAGCCCCCTCGCTCGGCGACGTCACGGGAAACGGGCGACTCGGGCTCGGAGACCGGCTCGCGACATGTCCGCCTTGGCAGGTCGACTGGGTCGGCTGGATCGGATCGGTGGGGCCGGCTGCCTCGGATCGTTCGGCTCGCCACCTTCGCAGCACCAGTTCCACCGACCACTCCGGAAGCACCATCGCCAGAATTCGCCGTGTCGCACCCATCCCGACACTCCCACTCGTGCATCCACAACCGTTCGGGGACGCCCCCGAGACGAAGATCGATCACGCCGGGGCGTTCCGACGGCGTCGAATTCCCCGACGCGCGGACCCCAACGCCTCCCTTGCAATGCAGCATCTGCAGACGCCAAGCGACGGAAACAAGGCTCTCGCCTCGAACCGGATCCCTGCCCGAGTCGCCGTGGGGCGTGATGTCGCAATGGGTCTCGCAACGCGGCCGCACTGCCGTCTCATGTCCCATCGGCGCAACGCTCCACCGACTCGCCGCGGCGGAGATCGTGCCGAGGTCCCATGGCGGCCGAAGCAGCAGCACGAGGATTCGCCGGCCCTGGGCTTCCGCCTGCCGAACCGCAAGGTGCAGTCGCCTCGTGCAGGCCATGGGAAGACCTTCGCCATCGGCGACGACCGCCATCACGCCGGGGCAGCGGATCGCCTGTTCGAGGACCGAGGTTCGGTGAGCGAATCGGCGTCTCGGCGCGTCGGATCGACGGTTGTCGCGACGCCGGCGCATCGTCGAGGCTCCGTTTTCCGACTCGGGCACGTCGATGAACCAGGACCTTGCAAGGAGTCGACGGTCGATGGAGCGCGACGAACCTGCTCGAAGGCCGGCGACCAGCGAACGCGCATGCGGGAACACCCGCGAACCCACCCAGAGGATGCGCCCGAGTTCGCACGTGCTGCTCGACGCGCCCCGCGCGATGTCCATCCCTTCTCCAGTCTCGCCAGTCCGCGAGGCGCCTCGCCGATCGATCAGACGCCACAACCAGCCGATGGCGGCACCGAGTGGCGGAAGCCAGATCCGATCGTGCCGTGACGAGGGCGAGCGACGGACGCCACCAGGCAGGTCGGCATCGCCTGCAGGCGCCACCGAGACGTCGGTCGATCTCGAGAACAGTTCGTGCACGCCGGAACCGACTCGATCGGGGCATGGAGATGGCGTCGAGGGTTCGAACGTGCCGTCGGTTTCTGGATTTGGGCCTGGGCTCGGCTTGGAGTTCGGCTCTGAGTTCGGTTTGGAGTTCGGTTTGGAGTTCGGTTTGGAGTTCGGTTTGGAGTTCGGTTTGGGGCCGCCCGACAGGCCTTCCAACCTGACGACGGATCTGCCGCTTCTGGACTCGCCGACATCCTCCGGCGCGACATCGACTGCCAACGCCGGTTCGGCATCCGTGCCGTCGGCTTCGAGCCGTCGCTGCAGATGCTCCCGATGCCGCAGACGTGCCTCGATCCGGTCGAGGGCGTGTCCGGCCTCCACCGCCTCGATGGCCGAACCCAACGTCTCGAGAAGGTCTCGGCGCTCCCGCGACTGGACGCATCCTGTCGAAGACTGCGACGCGGGTGGCGACGGATTGCTGGCAGGCGTGGTCGATATGGCCGACGTGAGGGGCACACGGATCTCCCTTGATTTCTCCCCCGGCCTTTCTCATGGCCTTAGTCCTGGCCTTAGTCCTGGCCTTTGTCTGGCCTTTGTCTGGCCTTTGTCTGGCCTTCTCATGGGCCTCCACGGCCTCCACCTGTTGTCCTGAATCGAGCGTGGCCTCGTGCCGAGCCGCCGCGAGTGGAGGCTGTGGCCCGAGTCCATATGTTTGGCATCTGTTAGGGTATCGCCGCTCCGGATCTCGTCAAGAGCATGGCCCCGGAATGTGCGGCTCCACCTGCCAGAAGGGCAAGGTCCTGCCGGCATCCAGTCAGTGTCCGGGCGAGCCGACCTCTCGGCCGACGCCTTGCCGCGCATGTGGACATGCACGCCTCATGCAGAGGCGTGCGGAGCATGCGACCGAGGGCCGATGTCGATGTCTTGACGCGAGTGGACGTTCTAGGCGACCGCCGAGTCGCGACGACGCGACCGCCCACCGCGGAGAACGCCCCACAGTCCGCCGACGACGAGAGGCGCCGGCGCCGGCACCACCGAGATCTCCATCGAATCGAAGACGAGCCCGACCGGCGAGAATGGGCCGTCGTCGATCACCCAGTTGAAGCTCTTGAGGCCGCCGAACCCGTAGGTGCCGACGGCATCGAGCAGATCGAGCGATCCAAGGGTGTCGCCGACGTAGGAGACGCTGAAGTCGTGCGAGAAGGCGCCGAAGATCCCGGGGGCATCGAGTTCGACGCCGATCGGGAAGTCGACGCTGTCGGCGATGAAGAAGCCGTCGACCGCCGGATCGTTGTCCCGAAGCACGAAGTAGGGCGTCGCGCCGGCGGGATACGGCGACGCGAGGCCGATGGACGTGCCGCCTCCCATCAGGGTGAAGTCGCTGATCAGGTAGCCGCGAGTCGGATAGGTCGTGCTGTCGGTGAACTCCTCGCTGTCGAGCATCAACGACAGCAGCACCTCCGTCCCTGCAGTCAGGTTGCCGACCGGCGGCGCGTTGACCTGGTTGAACTCGACGATCCCTCGCAGCTCGACGAGCACCATCTCCGCCGAAGCCTGTCCTCCGAAGGCACCGGCCGCGAGCAGCGCGAGCCCCGCACCTCGAACCAGTCTCCGAGCGACCCCGCATCGCGTGGCGTTCATGACCCTTTCTCCCTTCGCCGAATTCGGCGTGTGCGCGTCCCCGTCGACCGACGGCGGTCTCAGCATTCCCGCGGTGAACTCTCGATGCAAGGGGAAATCGACGATTTCAGGCATCGCCGGGAGAAGAGGGCGCCGGGTCGGCGATCACACCCTCGCCATCGATGCGAATCGTTCGATCGACTGGGAGATCCTCGACCACGGTGCGTCCGCCTCCGGCCCATCGGACCTCCAGACGGTCGATCCACGACGCTCCACCGAGGCCGATCGTCAAGGGACGCTCGACTTGAGAGAGGTAGCTGCGCGTCGGGGCGACCCGCCGCACGAGGGCACGGCCTCCGGCGTCGACCACGACGACCGCACCCACCACCGAGGCGTCGCCCCGTGGGCCGTCCAGCACCAGACGTATCCAGTGCGGCGATGTCGGCGCCTCGACGCCTCCCTCGCCCGCCGACTCGTTGAACAGGACCAGCGGAGGACCTCCGATCTGCGTCAGCACCAGATCGAGGTCGCCGTCGAGATCCAGGTCGCCCGACGCGAGGCCACGTCCGACGACGGGTTCGGCGAGGTCGCCGATCGCCTCCGCCGACACGGGCAAGAAGCGCGACTCGTCGGCGCCGGCACGGGCGAACACCTGCGCCGATTGCCGGTACCGCTGACTCGGCTGGAGGCGCGAGATCTCCTCTTCGAGGTGTCCGTTGGCGGCGACGAGTTCCTCGACGCCGTCCCCGTCGAGATCCGCCCACAGCAGGCCGAAGGTGAGCGCCGGCCGCGTCGCCGCCGACAGCCCCAGCGGAATCGAATCGTCTGCGAACCGAGGCGGCCCCGCCTCGCCGATCGGCCGGCAGTAGAGCGAGGTGGGCTCGTTCGCGAAGTTTCCGACGGCGATCGCCAGCATCGGCGACGCGCCTCCGAGGCGGCACGCGTCGACGCCCATCGCGCCGGTCGCGGCGCCGCTTCGGTCGAAGGCGATGCCCGCGGCGGCGCCGACCTCCTCGAACGTGGCGTCCCCGCGGTTCAGGAAGAGCATGTTGGCGACGGTGTCGTTGGCGATGAAGAGATCGAGATCCCCGTCGTCGTCGAGATCCTCGAGCAGCATGCCGAGGGCCTTCGCCATCGGTTCGCCGGTCGCGGGATTCCGCACGTCGAGGCCCGCCGTCGCGGTGCGTTCCTCGAAGCGGCCTCCGCCGTCGTTGAGAAAGAGGCGGAGACGCTCGCCGGCGAATCCCAGCGGCGGGCCGTAGGCTCGCCCCAGCCCCGCGAGGCGATAGTCGACGGCCTCGTCGAGCTCGGGACTCCACTCGACGTAGTGGGCCACCACGAGGTCGAGATCGCCGTCGGCATCGAGATCGCCGAACCCGGCGGCGGTCGACCAGCCCTCCATCGCCTGCAGGCCGGCCTCGCCGGTCGACTCGACGAACCGTGGCCCCGTGGAGTCGGTCTCGTTGCGGAAGAGACGCACGCCCGACACGCCGGTGGCGAGCAGGTCCAGGTCCCGATCGCCGTCGATGTCGCCGACCGCGATGCCCATGCCCGCAAACGGCCTCTCGAGGCCGGTCGATCCGGTCGGCGTCGTGAACGTGCCGGTCCCGTCGTTGAGAAGCAGCACGACGCCGCGGCCTCGCCTCCCCTCGTCGCCGGGCCAGGCGTCGCCGTCGACGAAGGCCAGATCCGGATCGCCGTCGCCATCGACGTCGGCGATCGCCACACCGCCCCCGAGGGTCTCGGGAAGGAGCTTCCGCCCCGTCGCGCCCTCGACGTGGACGAAGTCGACGCCCCGAGCGGTCGCACGGTCGCGGAAGACCCGCGTCCACTCGACCTCGTTCGACGAGGCGGCTCGAATCTCCGGCGTCGAGGGCGCCAGCACACTGCCGTCGTTCCGCTGGGGAACGTCGAACCACCATCGCAGCGTCGCCCCGGCAGCGACCACGCCAACCACGACCAGAAGGCCGATCGACGAGCGACGCATCGCCCGTCGAATCTCGGGGTCTTGCCCGGCTCCCGCGGTCACGGCCGAGATCCGCCGGCCGCGGCGACCTCCTCCGGAGCGATCGGAAGACCGAACGCCCCCGTCCGCTGGAGATCGTGGATCACCACCGCCTCGGCGGCGTGATTCGCCGCGGGGTATCGCTGTCGCGCCGCCGCCACGGCACGGTCCTTGGCGTTGTCGTCCGGCTTGTACCTCGCATGTTCGGCCAGGGCCGCGTTCGCCGCCTCGTCGTTGCCGCGGGCCTGCTCGATCTGCGCCAGCAGGTACCAGGTCCGGTACTGCTGCACATCGAGCTCCAGAGCCTCTCGAATCCAGCGGTCGGCCTCGGCAAGAAGGTCGTCCCGCTGCGCCGCCGTGGCGCTGCGCGACGCGAGCAGCAGGGTGTCGGCAAGTCGGCGCAGCAGGCGATCGTCCTTCGAGAAGTCGAAGCCGCGACGACGCGCGTCGGCGAAGTCGGTCGCCACGAGACGTCGCAGATTGACCAGGGCCGCATCGAGATCGCCTCGCTCCCGATCGACCTGCGCCGAGAACCACGCGATCGACCATGGCACCGCCGGCGGCTCCATCGTGGCGGCACGCTCGAGCGCCGCCGCCGCATCGTCGATCCGGCCCTCTCGAAGCATGGTCCGCGCCAGTCCGAGCGCGCCTTCGGCCCGCCCCATCGCCTCCACCATCGAAAAGACCTCGCCGGCCTGTCGCAGCGGGCCCTTCGCCGCCGGGGCCTCCCCCTGCCGGAAGAGACCGATCCCGTAGTCCTGCAGACGTTCCCACGTCGGCGGAAGCGAAGGGTCGTCCGTCCCGCGCTCCGCCCCCTCCGTCCCGATCGGGAGAACCAGGCGATCCTCGGCCAGCGTGAGCACCGGCAGGTCGTTCGTCCGCTGCGGATCGCCGGTGAAGAGGCGCAGGTAGTTCGTGTCGAACTTGCGGTAGCGCACCGCCGCGTCGACGACGAGGGGACCGATCGCGTCGGCTGGCACCGTGAACGCGAGATGGGTGACGTCTCCCGCTCCGGGCGGAACCTGATGGTCGTAGAGGGGCGTGAAGATGTCCTGCGGGTTGCGGCGATCGATCCGCCGACCATCTCGGTCGAGCAGGAAGACGTTGTAGAACCGCGACCACGGATCGACCGATCCCGCGTCGTCCATGCCGCCGGATCGGCCCACGATGCGACCGTCGCCGTCCCGCAACGCGACGTCGAGCCACACCTCGTTGCTGTCGGCGGTGCCCTGCGTGAGGGCGTGGCCGATCGCAAGCGTCCTGACCACCGCCTCGAGGAGGTAGCGGCCGCCACGCTCGAGGGCCGGGATCTCCGGACGCAACGGGCCGATCAAGCGCCCGTCCACGACGCCCCCTTCCCGCAACGCCACGAGATCGAGGCGGATCGTGTCCCGATTGAACGCCTGGAGCTCGTCGACGAGTCCCCGACAGTCCGGCCGGCCGTCGAGACAGGCGATGGCGGAGTTGCCGCCGGGAAAGAGATGGTCGCGAATCGTCGGCGGCTCCGAGGCGGTTCGCCTCTTGGCGCCCAGATCCGCAAGCACGCCGGGCTCGCCTTCGGTCCGAAGCGGCATGTGGCAGTCGTTGCAGTTGGTCTGCGCCTGGGCCGGATAGTTCCAGCTGGCGACGCCGTGCCCCGACACGCCGCTCAGCCGGAAGCTGTCCCAGTGGTTCTGGCCGGGCAACCAGCGGTAGTCGTTGAGCGACTCCGGAAGAAACACCTTGTGGCAGGTCGCGCAGAACTCGCCCGAGTGGTGGACCTCCGGCTTGAGGAAGGTGCGCTTGTGGAAGGCGGGCTTCGCGCGAATCAACTGGCGGTTGACCCAGCGAAGCAGCGGGCTCTCGCTGAAGGTGAAGGGATACTGCGGACTCTCCTCGATGGTGTACTCGGCGTTTCCGCGGGTGCCGCGGACGTCGACCACCGAGTGGCAGACCGTGCAGGAGATGCTTGCGGCGCCGACCGGATCGTGAGGGTCGAGGTGGGGATCGTCGAACCGCGGATCGTCGACGAGTCCGGCCAGCAGCGGCACGGGATCGTGGCATCCGGCGCAGAACCGGGCATCGGCGTTGGTGCCTTCCCGTTCCACGGCCCGACGTCGGGTCTCGCGCACGCTGAAGGCGTACGCGGGGTTGTTGAAGGAGCTCGCCGCGTGCACGGACTGCGCCCACCGGTGGTACGTGTCCTCGTGGCACTCGAGGCAGTACTCGTTCATCTGCAGCGTGCGCAGCGGCAGCGGATCGCCGGAGACGGTCCTCGCGAGGGACGGCTCGAGCCAAGAGGGATCCGCATCGTCGGCGGCTTCGCGGTTCGTCTCGGCGGAGGAGCCGCTCGCCGCCGCGTGCCAGACGAGCATGCCCGCCGCGAAGGCCACGCTCGCAAGGGCCCAGCGGCCGCCGATCCTCCAGCGGATGCGCGGCCCTGCGAGACGGTGGATCGTGAAGAGCCACGCTGCGACCAGCGGCAACGCGACATGCAGCCAGTAGATCGCCGTCCGCGGCCCCGTCGCGCCGAGCCCCAATTCGACACCGCCCACTTCGATCCGCATCAGCAGCAACCCGGTCGCAAGCAGCGCGATCGCCACGGCGAAGAGCGCATACCCGACGCGGGCGGCGTCGCGATTCGGCAGGCCGCGGGCACGAAGCATGTGCAGCAGGCCGAAGGCGATCGTCGGCAGGATCAGCACCAGTCCCAGCAGCAGATGCAGCAGGACGTTCCAGAGATAGATCCCATCCTGCCAGGAGTCGCCGGTGCGCCACTCCAGGAAGGTCACCGTCGCCAGCGCAAGGCTGTTGACGACCAGCAACGCGAAGAGACCCAGCACCACCCTCAGCAGCCAGCGAAGGCGGGGGCCGACGGCACCGGCGGTCGAGGAGTCTCGGAAAGGCGCATTCACGTCGAGACTCTATCGGCGCCACGTCGTTCGGCGCCGAGTCGTTTCGGCAAACGCCGTCGGTCCGCCGACCTCAGCGGCCCGCCGCGAAGCGGGTGTTGAAGCGTCGATGCAGGGCCTCGCGCTGCGGCGTCGAGACCGAGCCCGCCCGCAGGGGCAGCGGCTCGAGGGTGTCGCCGAGTCCCGTGTAGGGATCCATGTCCTTGCACCACCCATCGAGTTCGAGCACCCAGGTTCGCGTCCAGTCCGGCGGCGCTTCCGAGACGTCCGAGTCGAACTCCAGACGAATCTCCTCGCCCCCGCCGAAGATCGCCACCGCGTCGTCGGTCTCGGCAAGCAGCGGCGTGCAGTCGCCGAACGCGGTGTAGAAGCCCTCTTGGAATCGGACGTCCCACAACGGCACCCGACGCTCGTAGTCGTACCAGGGCCGGCGCTGCGGCAACGACGGCCGCTGGGCGAATCCGGCGTCCGCCACGCTTCCGGCCACCAGCGGCGCCTGGATTCGCCTCGCCTCGGGACACGGCTCGAGCCAGGCGAGGGCGAGGCGATCGATGTAGATCTCGTTGGAGGTCCGAAGTCGCAGTGCCACGCAGTCCGCGGGCAGGCGATCGGTCGGAATCGGGAACGACGCCTGCCGGGGCATGCCCGCGGGATAGCCGTAGTGCTCGACCAGAATCGTCCATTCGCCGGTGGCCGGATCGAGCGCCTCGAGCGTGGGTGGCTCCGGAATCGCGTCCGCCTGCCACATCGCGAAGGAGGTCGAGGAGTAGGGATACTCGACCCAGCCGTCCATCAAGAGCGTGGGAACCCCGCGGCCGTCGCCTGCGATCGGTCGCGGGAAGCCGAAGGTCAAGGTCCACAGGTCCTCGGTGCGGCCGATGAACCTGGCATGGTGCGGCCCGGGGTCGGCGGCGACGTGGTCCACCTCGATCACCGCGTCGAGCACGTCCTGGGGCCCGCCGTCGCCCACGACGACGACCGCTTCGCTCGGAACCATCGAACGCCGGAAGAACGCGGCTTCTCCCGTCGGGGCGGGCCCGGAGATTCCCATGCGCTCGTCGAGGGTCATCGACCACCCCGGCGGCAGGTCCCATGCGACGAGTCGCGCCGCATCGAGATAGCACGCCTCCTCCATGGGCTCGCCCAGACGGATCTCGTAGCGGCCCTCGCGCGGCGCGAGCGCGTCCGCCCCCCCGAGACGCACCGATTCGAGCGGCCGGGGCGTGGGATAGGCCGGAGCCAGTTCGCCGTTCGGGCCTTCCTCGATCGCCGCGAGATAGCCCATGCCGCCGACACCAAGCGCGTCGGTGACGAACTCGAATCGGCGACCGTTCCACGCGAAGATCACCGGACAGGAGGAGATCTGTCGTTGGATCTCGGCGAAGGTCTCGATGCCCGATTCGAGATCGAGTTCGCTCTGCAGCACTCCGTCGGGCCACTCGATGAAGAGCCAGTCGATCTCCCTCGCCCCGCCGAGACCGTAGAGGACCGGTTCGAGCGGCTGAGCGCTTGCGCCGCTTCGCCAAGGCAGAAGGGTGCGCGACTGCCAGCTGTCGAAGGTCCTGGCATCGCCCCGGGTGCCGAGTCCGCTGGCGTTGGAACGCATCTGCTGCGACGGATCGGTGCGTCCGCTGAACCACACCGCCGCGAACGGCATGCGTCCTGGTCCGGCGTCGCGCCATTGCGGGACGCCGTCCGCGTTCGGTCCGGTCAACAGCACGGGGCCTCTTGCATCGGGCACCGCCAGAAGCGCCCCCGCCGAGACGTCGGAGATCGTCTCGAGTCGTCCGCCTCGGGCGTCGCGAATCTCGAGCGTGCCCCCCGCCGCTCCGTCGGCGAGGTGCAGAAGCAGGTTGACCCGACCGCTTCCCGCGACGTCGATCGCCGCGACCGAGGTCGCTCCGTCCGCACCCCGATCGCCATCCGCGATCTCGAGCACGGGCACCGGAGTTCCCTCCAGAGACCAGATGCCGAGGCGACGCTCGTCGCGTGCGCCGATCAACGCCGCGATCCGAGGCCCGCCGGTGTCGTCGTCGCGGAACCAGACCGCCGCAGCGGGGCGACCCGCCTCGATCGGCCGGTATCGGGCGTCGCGCCGCCAGCTCCAGAGCAGTTCGTTGATCCACACCTGTGCCGGATCGCCCTCCGAAAGGAGCATCAGATCGAGATCGCCGTCGTCGTCGAAGTCGCCGAGCGTGACCGACGAGGCGCTCCCCATCGAGTTCTCGAGACGCCTCAGGGTCCAGCTCGTGGCTCGCGTCCCGTCGCCATCGCTGCGATTCATGAGGAACGCGCTGCCCGACGCGCTCGTCGCGACGAGGTCGACGTCGCCGTCGTGATCGACGTCCGCCGCGGCGAGCAGGCGAACGGTCCCGTCGACGGCTTCGCCGAAGGACTCGCGGGACCAGCGCAGGCCTTCCCGTTGTCGCCACCAGAACGGCGACGTGCCGTCGCCCGGGCTCGCGGCCACGTCGGTGCGGCCGTCGTTGTCGAGGTCCGCCCAGAAGAGCGAGGCCGACCCCAGGCCGGCATCGGGCGAGGCATCGAACGGAACGAGTCGCCATTCGAACGATCCGTCCTCGGCGCTTGCCGAAAGCGCCAGCGACTCGACCGGACCGGCGTCGTCGCGCCGCGAGACCACCGTGAAGTCGAGCACCCCGTCGGCGTTGAGATCCGTGGCGGGACGAACATGCGTCGCGGCGTTCGGCACAAGGCCCTCGATCGGCATCGGCGACGCGTCGGCGAAGATCGCTCCCGCCGGCGGCAGTGTCGGACGTTCCACCGGCGTCGGCACCCGCACCTCGCCGAGGGAGCCCATGCGCGTGTACTTGAACTCCGCAAGCTTCCCTCTCGGATTGTCCGCGAGCGCCAGGAATCGCTCGAGCAGCGGCGTGCCCTCGGATTCGCGGCCAAGGCGTGCCAGACATCGCTGCGCACCGAGCAGCGGACTCCTGAGATAGGGATCGAGCTCGATCGATCGCTCGTACCAGTCCAGGGCCTCCTCGTGACGGCCGTCGAGTTCGAGGCACTGTCCTGCGAAGTAGGCCGCGTAGGGATCGTTCGGAGCTCGATTGCCGCAGGCGACGAAGATGTCACGGGCCTCCCGATGGCGGCCGAGGTACAGCAGGCAGAGGCCCTTGGAATAGTGCGCGGAGAGATCCACCGGGCGCTTTCCGCCATCTCGCTGCGACTCGCGGTCCATGAACGCATCGAGCATCTCGATCGCCTCTTCCTGCGCGCCGGGCTCGGACTGGTTCAGGATCGAGATGGCGAGGTTGCGCCGGGCATCGCGCGAGCCGCCCCACTTGGCGACGATCTGGCGGTAGGCGTCCTCGGCCTCCTGGAACTCGAAGCGGTTCATGAGTCCGGCCGCCACGTTCATCGCCGCGCGATACTCCGGATAGGGCACACCGTCATCGGCCGGCTCGCCGGCCTGCTCGGCGTCGTTCGCCCCTCCGCAACCGGCCATCGGGACGAAGGTCGTCGGAACTCCGAGGCACCATGCGACGAGGCTCGACAGGAACGCCGCCCGCCGGACGGTTCGGTGGTCGCACCGGGTCATGCCTCGCTCCGACGGACGGCTCCCTTGGCCGCGTCGATGCGGGATTCGATCTCGGCCCGCTGCATCGGATGCGCCGCCGCGGGAGCAAGTCCGGGGCCGGGCCCGAGACCGTGGATCTCTCGCCTGAGATGCGCGACCATGTCGTGGCCGCGCCGGCGGGCCCGTTCGGCCCTGAGCGCGTCGATGTCGATCGGCGCGACCACGACCTTTTCACCGGGGCCCGGATCCGCCTGCGCAAGCACCCTGCCGTCGAAGTCGACGACCATGCTGCCGCCCGGCCACGAGAACGGCGGGTACTGGTGGAAGTGCGCGCCCTGATTGGACGCCAGCACATAGGCGGTGTTCTCGGCGGCACGGGCCCGGTTGAACAGGGTCCACCAGTCCATCGGCGGCGTGGCCCCCCACGGATCCATGTAGGCGGAGACTCTGACGAGCACCTCCGCGCCTCGGAACGCCAGAGCCCGAATGGTCTCCGGGAACAGCCAGTCGTAGCAGATCGCGCATCCGATCCTGCCGATCTCGGTGTCGGCGACCGGGAAGGCCTCGTCGCCACCGACCCCGAGATCGTGCGGACTCGCGTGAAGCTCCCACGGAATCCACGGATTCACCTTGCGGTAGGTCGCCAGCACGCCGTCGGGCCCGATCAGCATCGTCGTGTTGAAGACGACGTCGCTTCGATCGGCGACACGCTCCAGAAACGTCCCGGTCTGGATGAAGCACCCATACCTGCGGCAGAACGCCGCGTAGCGATCGGTGTGCTCGTTGGGCAGTTCGACGGCCAGGGTCTCCCGAAGGCCTTGCACCGAATCGATGGTCGGCACGGCGTGGGCGAACTCGGGAAACGCCAGCAGCCGAACGTCGAAGAACGGCTCGTATCCGACGATGGTCTGCTCGGCGATCGCGAGCATGCGATCCACCCGGGAGGGGATCTCGTCACGGTGCGTCGGGCAGTCGAAGGCCGTTTGGCACGCGGCGGCGTGGTAGCGAGTGGTCATCGGCGGGGAGAGTACTCCAGGCGCCGCTCGGGGCCGCTCAATCCCGCTCGTCGATCCAGGCCTGCTGGATCGCCTCGAGGATCCGCTCGTTCGCGGGATGGCCCTCCTGCGGCTCGAAGTCCTCGAGGCCTTCGACCAGCGACTTCAGGCGCGGGAACGCGATCGCGAGTGGATCCTCGTGGGGATGGGCCTCGGCGAGCTCCTCCGCGATCCGTTGCACGTCGAGCCAGTGAAAGGGATCCATCGATCGCCAGCGCCCCTAGTGCGGGACCTCCTTGATCGCATTGCGATTCCACGCGGGGACCCGCACCACGATCGGCCCCTTCCCGACGATCTCGCACTGGCAGGAGAGTCGACTGTTGCGTTGCAGTCCCGGCGCCTCCTCGACGCGGTCCTCCTCGTCCTCGGTCGCCTCCGAGAGCTGATCCATGCCCTGTTCGACGTAGATGTGACAGGTCGAGCAGGCGCAGACGCCGCCGCAGGCGTGTTCGATGTTGATGCCGTGATCGATCGCGAGTTCGAGCAGACTCTCGCCTTCACCGCCCATGAGGTCCCACTCGGACTGCTCGGTCTCGGTGAGACCTTCGGGGTCCTCGAGAAGGAACTTGACTGGAACGACCGGCGGACCGTGCTCGTGATCGGAGTGCTTCAGGTGCATCGAGTTGGGCTCTGGATCGGCGTTGGGGGTTGAACTGGAAGTGGTCGGCGTTCGTTCGGACGGACCATGGCGTCGCACCGCCTCCGCGGCGGCTCTTCGGCCCTTCGTCCCCAAGGCGGCGTGGATGCCCGATTCGGAACGACGAGAACGCGACGGCGATCCGTACTATACGAACCCCGCATGATCGATCCCGCCCCCCGGACCATCGCCACCGCCGTCCACCTGCCGCAGCAGGCGACGTCGGCACGCGGCCGCCGCCTCGATCCACGTGCCCTCGACTCGGGCTCGTTCGTCGAGGCGATGCGCGACCACGGCACATCGCGGCCCGCCGGTCTTGCCGCCTACAGGGCCTGGTATCGGGACCACGACCCTCGTCCGCTCGAGGCGATCGGCGTCTCCACCGAGCCGCGAGGGGAGATCGTCCGAACCGAGATCGAGGGCCTCACCGTGAAGTTCGCATTGCGGCTCGACGACGGTCTCGAGAGCGAGTCCGTGGTCATCCCGATGCGAAAGCGCTCCGGCGGGTTCAGTCGCACCCTCTGCGTGTCGAGCCAGGTGGGCTGCGCCATGGGCTGCCGCTTCTGCGAGACCGCCCAGATGGGACTCCTCCGAAGCCTCGCGACCGAAGAGATCGTCGAGCAGTGGCGGTTCGCCCGATTCATCCTGCCTCGAACGCCGGAGGAGATCGCCGCGGGCGGCCCCGCCACCGGACACGAGATCCGCAACATCGTGTTCATGGGCATGGGCGAGCCCATGGAGAACCTCGACGCGGTGCTGCCGGCGGTTCGAGTCCTGTGCGACCGCAATGGACCAGGCCTCGCGGCCTCGCGGATCGCGATCAGCACGGTCGGACGCGTCGAGGGGATCCGCCGCCTCGGGGCCTTCATCCAGGAGCCCGGCTACCGAGGCCTCGGCCTGGCGATCAGCGTCAACGCCCCCAACGACGCGGTCCGCGACGAGATCATGCCGATCAATCGGGCCGAGCCGATCGATGCGCTCTTCGAGGCGATTCGGGCGTTCCCCAAGCGGCCGAGCGCGGCCCTCTGCATCGAGTACGTGTTGATTCCAGGCGTCAACGACCGACTCGAACACTGCGACGAACTGTGCGGGCGACTGCGAGGCCTCAAGTGCAGTCTGAACGTGATCCCCTACAACCCCCGCCGGGACTCGCCGTGGCCGGCTCCCGAGGAGTCCACCGTCGAGGCCTTCATCGGCCGCGCCATCGCCAACGGGCAGTTCGTGAAGCGACGCGGCACCAAGGGCCGCGACGTCATGGGGGCGTGCGGGCAACTCGGCAATCCGGAGATCCGCAGGGCGGGCCGCCGCGGAACCGGGGTCTGATCGCTCCCGTCGAATGGAGAGCGCAGAACAACACCGCTCGAACTCGAGCGGTGTCGGTGATCCCACGGCGATGAGCCGGGTTCGAATCAGTTCTTGACCGCGTCGCGGTACTCGCTGCCGGAGATCTCGATGATCTCGGCGTTCTGGATGTTCACGTCGGCGCCGCTCCGGGCGTCGCTGAACTTCACCGCACCGGACTTCTCCTTGTAGCTCTTCGTGAAGTACGTCTTGTCGGTGCTGGGATCGGTGATCTTGTAGTGATGGCATCCGGCCGCGCACGCCACCGCCATCAGACCGCCGATCAAGGCCACTCGAAACGTCTTCGTCATCTGTGCTGGTCCCTTCCGGTCGCTTGTCTGAGCACCCGTCCGTGCGCCCGTCCGAGCGCGTGTGCGAGTGCTTGGAAAACAGGCGTCGACGATCGCCGCCCTCACGGAGAAGGGTATCGAATAATGACGCGTGGTCAATATTGAGCGACGTCGCGCGATTCAGGCGACGCGTCGGGACGCGAGGTCGCGACACGCCGCATGCAGGGCGTCGAACCACCCGCCCGACGCCCCAGCGACCGGCACCGAGATCGCAGCGATGGCCACGCGGGGTCGAGGCATGCCACGATGGGTCCACGGCCGACGCATCCAGAGGGCTCGGCTCCGGGCCGCCACGGCACGGATCTTCGCCTCGGACAACTCTGGAAACAGAATCAGCACCAGCCCGTCGACGACCGATGCGGCGATCGCATGCTCGGGCGCGGACTCCCTCACGAAGGCGCCCAGTTCCCGCAACAACGTCTCGCGATCACGACGTCGCTCGGTCGCCGGCGCCGCGACGAGATCGTCGACGGCGATGGTCACGCCGCCGACCAGTTCGTGCGGCATGGGCGGCATGGCGAGGCTGCGAAGCAGTTCGACCAGCACGAGTCGGTTCGCGAGCCCCGTGGCCGGATCCGTTCGGCAGAGATGATGCCGCAGGGCGGCATCGACCCCCTCGGAGGCGCCGTCGTCCGGTCTGTGGTTTGGATTCGTCACCAGCGTCCTCGGCGGCCGTCTCGGAAGTCCGGAGGTCGCGGATGCGACGCTTGGTTCCGTGCGGTGCGCATCGTCCCGAGCGTCGTCCCGCTCCAATCCGAGCACCCAGATTCCGTCGGGCCGGTCGCCGAGATGCTCGACGCCCGGCCTCGCGACCTACACTCCTCGCCCCAATGGGCCGCCCCGCCACCAGCCGAATCCGCTTCCAGAGGTACCTCCAAGGTCTTCGAGAACGACAGCGAGAGGCGAAGAGTCGGCGAATCGCCGTCACTCGAGAGGGTCGGGACAAGAGTCTCCAACGGTCTCGGAGCTTCCTCCAGCTCCTGCGGGTCTTCCTTGGACTTCTCGGACGGCATCGACGACCGGTCGTCTTCTCGCTCTGCACCCTGACCGTCTCGACCGCCCTGGCCCTCGTACCCCCTGCGGCCACCAAGTTCGCCATCGACTACGCATTCTCGGGCACCGGCCTCCCCGCGGTCTGGCGGGACCGACTCCCATCGAGTCTGGGCCTCGAGTCGCCGACGCGTCTGCTCGCGGCACTCTGCATCGCGGTGGTCCTGATCAGCATGATCCGGGTCGGGGTGGGCGTGGTCGGTCGCTGGCAGGCCACTCGGGCGGCCCGACGCCTGTCGGTGGACCTGCGTCGGCGGGCGTTCGAGCACGCGGTGCGCCTGCCGCTCGACCGCGTCCACGAGATCAAGTCGGGCGGCGTCGCGAGCATTCTGCGGGAGGATGCGGGCAGCATCGCGGACCTCGTCTTCAGCATGCTCTACAACCCGTGGCGTGCGGTGATCCAGCTGCTGGGAAGTCTGCTCATCCTCGCATGGACCGATTGGCGGCTGCTGATCGGATCGCTGGTGCTGCTGCCGACGGTGTGGATCACCCACCGGACATGGATCGCCCGGATCCGTCCCATGTATCGGGACATTCGGAGCCAGCGCGAGCGGATCGACGGCCAGGCCACCGAGACCTTCGGAGGGATGCGGGTGGTGCGCGGCTTCGGCCGACGCCGCAGCGAGTCCAACCGGTTCGTGCGAGGCGGCCATCTGATGGCCCGGCAGGAACTGCGCGTCTGGTGGTGGGCTCGTGGCGTGGAGATCGCCTGGGAACTGATCATTCCCATCGCGAGCGCCGGCCTGCTCTTCTACGGGGGGCTGCAGGTCGTCGAGGGCACCATCACCACCGGCGATCTGGTCATGTTCCTCACCTACCTCGTGATGCTGCTCGGTCCGATCGAGACCCTTGCGAGCAGCGCCACCGGATTCCAGACGCAGCTCGCGGCGCTCGATCGGATCCTCGACCTGATCGACGAGCCGGTCGAGCTGCCGGATCGCCCCGGAGCGGTCGTCCTCGACCGCGGGTCGGTCCGCGGCGAAATCCAGCTTCGCGACGTCTCGTTCAGCTATCCGCGAAGCGAGGAGGCGGTCCTCGAGGGGATCTCGTTCACCGCCCCTCCCGGAGGCATGGTGGCCCTCGTCGGCGCGTCCGGAGCCGGAAAGACCACCCTCTCGAACCTCGTCGCGAGATTCTTCGACCCGACCACGGGCTCGATCACCCTCGATGGCGTGGACCTGCGGGAGATCTCCCTCGACAGCTATCGAAGTCTGCTCGGCATCGTCGAGCAGGAGGTGTTTCTCTTCGACGATTCGATCGGGGCGAACATCGCCTACGGTCGTCGAGGAGCCGGCGAGGCGGAGATCCGGCGCGCCGCCGAGATCGCCAACGCCCTCGAGTTCATCGACCCCCTTCCGGACGGCTTCGAGACCCTGATCGGCGAACGGGGCGTGCGCCTCTCCGGGGGGCAGCGACAGCGCCTCGCGATCGCTCGAGCGGTCCTCGCAGACCCCCGCATCCTGATCCTCGACGAGGCCACCAGTGCGCTCGACACCGAGAGCGAACGACTCATCCAGCAGGGACTCGCTCGCCTGCTCGCCGAACGCACGAGCTTCGTGATCGCCCACCGCCTCAGCACCATCGCCCACGCCGATCTGATCGTGGTCCTCGAACATGGCCGCGTCGTCGAGACCGGCACCCACGAGGAACTCATGAACTCGAGCGGTCGCTACCGGGACATGGTGATCCGGCAGACCGCGCCGCCGGAACGGCCGAAGACCGAGGCCGCAGGACGATCCTGAGGGTCGGGAGGCCGATCATCCATCCAAGGCCTCGCCGCCACGGGGGCGCCGGAAGAACGCGGCCGTGACCTCGACCACCCGGCCTTCCGCGATGGCGTACACGGCGTCCCCGACCTCGGGCACCACCCGGTCACCGCTTGCGAAGGCCGTGAACGCCGGCAGCACCAGCAGGCTCCGGGTCTTCAGGAAGGCCGGCAGCTTGAGACGCCGCGTCTCCCGATCGATCGCCGCGACCGGATGAAGGTGCCCTGCCACGGCCGGCCGCTGCATCGCGGAACCGGGGTCGTGCACCAGTTCGAGACCGCCGACCCGGTGCCGGGCGCCCAGATCCGCGATCGACCAGGCCTCGAGGTGGCGGCCCGCGCCGCGATCGTGATTGCCGCCGACGAGAGCCATCGGCACCGGATGTTCGCGACGCCACCGCGTGAACCGCTCCGCGGTCTCGAGGTCGGCCCCATGTCGATGATGCAGCAGATCGCCCAGGACGAGGATCTCACGAACCTCCGGGTGCCCTGCGAGGAGGGCGAGCCGGGCAAGCGACTCCTCGAGGATGCCCTCCGGCATCGCCACGCCCTCGCGTCGATAGGCGGCAGGCTTGTCGAGATGGAGGTCCGCGACGAGCAGCGCCCCCGTCGACTCGACCAGCGCCGCTCGCTCCGGCAGAAGACGGAGCCCCACACCGTCGAGATCGATTCGGAAGGCCTCTGGCACGAAGCGACCAGAGGCCGCCGATCGCGAGGAGCCGGTGGCATCGCCGCTCATGTTCTCGCTCGTCCTTCGGTGTTCAACGGCGGGTTCCGCGACGAGCCCGGCTCGATGCGCCTCGACGGCGCGATGGTCGATCACCCGAGCGGTCGATGGTGGCGCCGACCTCATCTCCCCGCCAGCCACCCGCGTTCCGCGCGACACCCAGAGCCGCCAGTTGTTCGAGCACCGACTCGGTCGACAGCGTGGTGCCGAGTCGATCCGCGACGAGCGGCACTGCCAGCGGACCGGGGGCGGCGAGTTCGACGACCTCGATCGGCCCCCGCTCGAGGCGTCCGAGCGTCGCGGCGAGGCGATCCCCCTCGCACTGCCGGTCGAGCACCTCTCGACGACTCTGTTCGAGCAGCAGATTCTCGGGATCGAACTGCGAGAACACCTCGTAGAGCAGCGACGCGCCCGCCTGCACCTGCTTCGGGCTCGCATCGCCTCCGAGGGTCTTCTGTTGAACGAGGCCGGCGACGCGGGCGATGTCTCGAAACTGTCGCCGGCTCAACTCGCCGAGGTTGACCGCCTCGACGAGATCCTCGACCAGCCCCTCGCGAGAGAAGAGCTCGCCATCGAGCATCGCCTCGAATGGATACGGCTCGGCGCTCCACCACTCGAGACCGTAGTCGTTGAAGGAGACCCCGAAGCTGCCCCGCCGACGCCGACCGAACCGAAGCGCCAGCAGGACCGAGAGGCCTTCGTGGACGAGTCGGCCCTCGAAGGGATGCAGGAAGAGGTGACTCCCCTCTCCGCCGTGCCGGTGGGCGTGGAAGACCTCGGCAAGCACCGACCCCTCGGCGGGGATGCGCGATCGCTCGGCCTGCGCCGCAAGAATCGGTTCGGCCGCGACGAGTTCGGGAGCGTCCGACGCTTCGCCGCGTCTCGCCCTGCCGAGGGTTCGGCGCACGCTCGCGGAGAGCGCCGTCGACAGCGGAAATCTCGATCCCGCCCAGTGCGGCGTCGAGGTGGTGCGTCGCCTCGCCGGCCGAACCGTCGCGACGAGGTCGCGGATTCGAACCAACTCCAGATGGCGTCCTGCGAACAGAAAGTCCTCGCCCGGACGCAGACGCCCGATGAACCGTTCCTCGATCGAACCGAGGCGACCACCACCCTGCAGGCGCACCGACAGCGTCGCATCCGCGGTGATCGTCCCGATGTTCAGCCGATGCAGCGCCGCGATCCGGCGGTCCCGCACCACGTATCGCGACCCCTCCTCGATCAGACGGTGGTACTTGGGATACGCCCCCAGCGTGGCACCGCCCCGGCAGGCCAGGTCGAGACACCAGTCGAACGCCGCGCGAGAGAGCGTCCTGCAGCACCAGGCGGTGCGGACCTCCTCGAACAGGTCGTCGGCCTCGAAGCCGCCTCCGAGCCCCACGGTGACGAGGTGCTGCACGAGACAGTCCAGAGGATCGCGAATGGCCGGTCGCGTCTCGATCTCTCGCCGCTCGATCGCCTCCCGAGCCGCGGCGATCTCGACGAGTTCCATGGCGTGCGTGGGCACGCACAGCACCCGGCAGGTGGCGCCGGGACGATGGGCTCCACGGCCGGCCCTCTGCAGCAGCCGCGCCACACCCTTGGGCGAACCGATCTGGACGACTCGTTCGACCGGCGAGAAGTCGACTCCAAGATCGAGGCTCGACGTGCAGACGACGAGCGTGGTCAGGCCGTCCTTCACCCTCGCCTCGATCCTTTCGCGGGTCTCGAGGTCGATCGATCCGTGGTGGAGAGCCAGCCGCTCCGCCCACTCCGGCCGCGCCGCAAGCAGCGAGGCGAACCACAGCTCCGCCTGCGAACGGGTGTTGGTGAAGAGCAGGGTCGGGATGGCCGGATCGAGCCAGTTCAGCAGCGGCTCCCGCATCGCCAGACCGAGATGGCCCGCCCACGGCAGTCGGGTTCCAGGAACCGGCAACAGCGATTCGACCTCGACCGGCCGAGGCAGATCGTCGCGAACGACGACCGCCTCGCGACCGACGCCCACTGCCGCCCGAGCCGCCTCCTCGACGTCCGCCAGCGTCGCCGACAGGGCCCACGTCCGCAGCGACGGGCGCCAACGTCGCAATCTCGCGAGGGCGAGTTCGGTCTGCACGCCGCGCTTGGAACTTCGCAGTTCGTGCCATTCGTCGATGATCACGCTCTCGAGAAAGGCGAAGCGCTCGCGAGCGTCCCCCATCGCCAGCAGCAGCGAAAGCGACTCGGGCGTGGTGACGAGCACCTCCGGCAGAACCGTCCGCTGGCGGGCCCGCTCCGAAGCCGAGGTGTCGCCGGTGCGACTGCCCACGGCGAAGTCCGTCCGAAGGGCCGACGCCGCATCCCTCAAGGCCTTCTCGACATCTCGACTCGTCGCCCGAAGCGGTGTGACGAACAGGATGCGAACGCCACGAGCCCCGGCGACGTCCGGTGCACCGAGCAGCGCGCCCACGAAGGCCGCGTAGGTCTTGCCGGCCCCGGTGGGCACGTGGACCAGTCCGCTGTCGCCGGCCACGAGGTGCGACCACGCACGCCGCTGGAAGTCGTGAGGAGTCCAGCCTCTCGATTCGAACCACCGCTCCGCCGGAGCAAGGGCCGCATCGAGCTCTCCGGCCGAAGGTGGTTCGACGAGGCGTCGCGACATCGGGTGATCCTACGACGCTCCCGAAGCCTCCCCCGCGACGCGTCCCCGCCAACTTCTTCGACCCGTGCGATCGAGCCACCAGCTGCGCCACTGGACCGCCACCGACAGCAGGATGGCCAGCGGATGCAGGATCGCGATCCAGCCCGACTGGCGGAGCCGGCCGGCCAGGATCGTTCGCTGCACGATCTGGAGCCCGACCGCGGTCGCCGCAAGGCCGATCGTCCAGGGCTCCCGCCACGCCGGGACCAGGGCCGCCCCAACCAGGCAGAGCCACGGCAGCACGTGGCCGACGAGATGCACCACCGTCACGAAGAGCAGCAAGGCCATGGAGCCGAGACCTTCGTAGGCGTTCTTCGCGAATCCGTCCCAGCACGCCGCGAAGCCGTCGTACATGCGGCATGCGACCTGATCGGTGCCGTCGAAGAGGTCGGTTCGGTGCCCGTGGCGACGCAGCAGACGTGGCAGGCGGATGCCGTCGTGCATCGAATCGCGAAACGCCGCGTGTCCGCCGCAGGCGAGCCACGCTTCCCTTCGCACCAGCAGGTACTGGCCGCATCCGGCGCTCGCCGCCGGATCGAGCGTCCGCTGCATTCGGCCCATCGGCAGGTAGCTGAAGAGAATGAACCCGATCATGGGCACGAAGAGGCGTTCGCCGAGCGTCCGCATCTCCTGCCGGGGGAAGGTCGAGAGCAGATCGACCCGGCGGTTCTCCGCCGTCGCCACCGCCGATGCGAGCGACGCTGGAGCGAAGCGGACGTCCGCATCGGTGAACAGCAGCCAGTCGTGGGTCGCCGCGCGTCCCATCCGGTCGCAGGCGTGCTGCTTCCCGTTCCAGCCCGCCGGAAGCGGCACCCGCTCGACCGCCTTCACCCGGTCGTCCTCGGCCCGCAACGCCGCAAGCAGGTCTCCCGTCCCGTCGCTGCTCTCGTCGTCGTAGACGAGGACCTCGAGCTCGAGCATCGGACCTTGGGTGCCCGCTGCGGCGGCCAGCACGCTCTCCACGCAGGGACGCAGGTTGTGGACCTCGTCCCGGGCCGGCACGCACACCGCGATCGAGCCGGCCCGAGAGGCCACCGTCGGAGGGCGATATCGCGCCAGGTTGCGGACGGTCATCAACAGGGCGATCACCGACAGCACCGCCGCGATCGCCATCAGCACCGCGACGATCCCCAGCCATCCACCCGGGAGCGCCAGCGCGGCAGGAAGGGTCGCTTCGAGATCGGAGTCGGTCGTCATGACGATCGCTCCTTCGCCGGCGACACCTCGCGGCTTCGACCATCGTCGTCGATTTCCCCACGACGGCCGGTCACGCGGAGCCACAGGTCGTAGACCGGATGGACCTCGGTGCGCCCGCCGGACCAGCGTCGGAAGGCCGCCGGGTCGCGGGCGATCACCCGGTCGGCGAGCGATCCGGCGGCACCCCGCATCGCCTCGCGGATCGCACGATGCCACGAGGCCGTCGACGGCGTGGCGTCCCGCGCTCCAGCTCCCACCGCGCCGGGCGTCGCCTCCGCCGCCTCGATGAAGACCTCGGGGCGCTGGTCGTTCCAGAAGGCGTACTCGAAGGCGACCGCGATCACCGAGGGGCGGGCGTTGCCGAGCCCCGCGGCGATCGCCGCGGCACCGGGACGGACCACGATCTCGGCCCTCGGATCGGCCAACGCCCCCTGCGGCGTCAGCATGAGGACGTCCCGATGTCTCGAGACCATTCGCGGCAGCACGAACCGACGCATCGCTTCGAGGCTCTCCGCGCGATCCGGATCGATCCCGAAGACGCCGACCCGCCGGAAGAAGTCGAACTGCTCGAGTTCACGGCGTCGCATCGGCCCCAGGATCCGACGGCTCGGGAAGCAGCGATCCCAGAGATGAATGCCCACCAGCGGGTCCCACCAGCTCGAATGGCTCATGCACACGATCGCCGGGCGATCCGAGCGGTCCAGCGTCGACAGGAGCTCCGTCGTTCCCGGAGCGGCGCTCACCGCGAAGAATCGTTTCCGCAGCAGGCGTCGCACGTACCAGCGGATACCCGCTGCCGCCCGTTCGCCGTAGCGATCGGGCAGCAGCAGATCCGCATCGACTGCTGAAGGGTTTCGATCCACGGTGTCTGCGGCCGTACCTCAGACCCCCGCGGGAATGGCGGCATCCGCCGTCCGCCGACCGCGAGGCAGGCCGAAGTCCTCCGCCGCCGACCATGCCGCCGTCACGCCGCTCATCATGACCATCGGGGTGCCGGGGCCGGGGTTGGCGCTGCCGCCGGCGAGATACAGGTTCGGGTGCACCCGGCTGCGATTGCGAGGCTTGAACCCGCCGTGCAGCCGGCCGTGCGAGGCGAGTCCGTAGATCGCTCCGCCCTCGGCGTTGTACATCCGGTCGATGCCCGAGGGCGTCAGGGAACGCTCGACGCGGATGTGCTCGTCGATGTCGGGCATGCCGTTGCGGCGGAGCTTCGCGAGGATGACCTCCCGGTAGCTCTCCAGCAGGCCGCCCGGACCCTCCCAGCGCTGGCCGGGCCGCTGGTACGGGGTGTGGACGAGGATGTAGAGCGCTTCGCAACCCTCGGGCGCCTGTCCCTCGTCGGTACGACTCGGCACGCAGAGATAGAGCGTCGGATCCTCCGCGGGCACGCCCTTCCGGTACAGATCGTCGAACTCCCGACGCGAGTCGGTCGAGAACATGAAGTTGTGGTGGGCGAGGTGGTCGTACTGCCGATCCAGGCCGAGATAGAGCACCACGCCGCTGCAGGCGGGTTCGTACCTCGATCGAATGCGGCGCTGCTCGGCGCGGCCGCGATCGCCGCCGAGAAGATCCCGATAGGTCCGCTGCACGTCGCAGTTGCTGACGACGAGATCCCCCTCGATCACCCGGCCGTCCTCCAGTTCGACGCCGCGAACACGGTCTCCTTCGGTCAGGATCCGGCTCACGCCGACGCCGGTGTGGGTCTCGACCCCCTGCTCTTCGAGGACTCTGGCGAGGCTTCCCGCGACCTCGCGGGTCCCGCCCATCGAGTACCAGCAACCTTCGTCGACCTGCGCCGCCGCGATCAGCGAGAGGATCGCCGGCGCGAGGAACGGGCTCGATCCCACATACTGCAGGAAGTGCTCGGCGAGCTGGGCGAGGTGCGGCTCGCGAAGGTGCTTGTGGAGCGTGGCGGCCATCGTCGAGTGGATCCGCATCGCCATGACGTCGGCAAGCAGTCCGGGCTCGCGGGTCGGCGGCGTGCGGACCAGGTCGCCGATGCCCCCGAGATCCTTGTAGAAGAAGACCTTCTCGCTGAGGCGGTACATGCGGCGGCTGTACTCGACGAAGCTGCGCCATCCCGCTCCCGCGTCGCTGCCCGGGAACTGCTTGTCCATGGCCTGCGCCATCGTGTCGACGTCTTCTCGAAGATCGACGACGACGCCGTCCTCGTAGTGGCATCGCCACTGCGGATCGAGGCGGACCAGGTCGATGAAGTCCTCCGGGCGACGGCCGCTCCGCTCGATGATCCCGCGCACCACCGACGGGATCGTCAGGATGGTCGGCCCCATGTCGAAGGCGTAGCCCTGCTCCTCGAGGACGTTCATCTTGCCGCCGAGGTGACGGTTCTTCTCGACCAGCACGACCTCGGCGCCGCAGGTGTCGAGTTCGACCGCGGCGGCAAGACCGGCGAGGCCTCCGCCGACGACGATGGCACGGGGACGGTTCACACTGGTCATGGCACAGGTCTCGCGGGGCGGTGGACGGAAGGACGATGCATGGTCTCGAACGCCGACGAGCGCCGGAGCGTGCGCCGCCGACACGAAGAATCGGAGCTCACGTCGAGACTCCGCTGCGGTCTCGTGGCGGCCGCGACGGCGCCGACGCGGACGAGGGGGACCCCGTCGCACTCGAACGGACGCTGCCGGCCTGGGAGGTCGCCGGGGTCGCGGCACCGCTGCCGCCTCGCGCCGCGAGGCGACGCAGCCAGGCCGCAGGTCGACCGGTGGGGGTCTCGGCCGGAACGCGAACACGCAGCGACGTGGTGGAGAGATGAACCTCGCGGGTGAGGGTTCGCAGGCCTTCGGTGCCCCGAGAGACGCCCCAGCCGCTGAGATGCCGGCCACCGATCGACACCGCGGGATGGGCCGTCGGCACGAGGCAGTCGTTGACGGTCACCGTGGCGGCACGCAGTCTCGGGACGATCGGCGCGAGGGCCTGGGGCCGACGTGTGAACACCGAAGTGGCCAGATGCTGTTCGCATCGCTCGTGGACGGCGAGGGTCTCCTCGAGCGACCCGACCTCGACCACGGCGAGAGCGGGACCGAAGTGGTCCCCGACGACCAGCGGCGCGTCGGCGTCGACGTGCGCCACCGCCGTTGGGCGGACCCAGGACTCGCCAAGACGCTCCGCGTCGTCCGGAACACCTGCCGCGAGACGGCCGCCCCGGGCGAGGGTCTCATGCACCCGCTGCCGCACCCGGTTGGCCGCCGCCGCATCGATCAGGCGTCGCGGCCGTGCCGCGGCGGCGAGAGGCGCCAGGGTGTCCAGAAACGCGCGGTGCACCTTCCGATCGACGAGCGCCCGGCGAGGCGCCATGCAGGTCTGGCCGCCGTTCATCGAAACCGCCTGCCAGATCGACCGCGCGGCGAGGCGAGGGTCGGCGTCTCCAAGGACGATGGCGCTGTCGCGACCCGAAAGCTCGAGCGTGGTGGGTGTCAACGACTCCGCCGCCACGGCCGCCACCGCCCGGCCGACCTCGGTGGAACCGGTGAAGACGATGTGGTCGAAGCGGCGGGATGCCAGGAGCCGCGGCCCGGCCTCCCGCTCCGCCTCCACCATGTGGAGTCGATCGGGCGAGACCCCGGCCGCCCACGCCAACTCGACGAGCCGCGCCTGGGTCTGCGGGGCGTGTTCGGAGGGCTTGACCCACACTCGGTTGCCGGCGGCCAGAGCCTGGACGAGCTGAATTCCGAGCAGCTGGATCGGGTAGTTCCACGTGGCGATGATCGCGACGTCGCCCACCGGCACTCGCGTCGTCCCGTGTCGCTGTCCCAGCAACCACCAGGGTCTCCCCGCGACCGAACGTGATCGGAGCAGTCCCTCGAGGTGTTGGCGGTGCCAGCGGATCGATGCCCGAAGCGGCAGGAGCTCGGAGATCACCGTCTCGATCGCCGGCTTCGCGACCTCGCGTTCGACGAGGTCGCACAGGCGATCCAGATCCCCCGCGATCCGAGCATCGAACCGCCGCAGCCACGCGCGTCGTTCCGATACGGTCGGGAATTCGTCGATCATCTCGGCCTCGGGGCGCTCGACACGCCGGTCGCGTTGGCGAGAGCGAAGTATAAAGCGGGTTCGCACGGGCGTTCGGCTGGACTGCGTCGCGGATTCGACGCGAGCCGTTCTCCTGCGAAACCCACTTCGCCTTCGGGCGAAACCCCTGAGCCCGACGAGCACCAGGAGTCCCCCCGTGCCGCATCGAACCTCGACGCCCCATGCTCCACGCCGAGAGAAGTCGAGGGTCGCCGTGGTCGGCGCGGGGCCGGGCGGTCTCGCCGCCGCGATGCTCCTCGCCGCCAAGGGGATCCACGTCGAGATCTTCGAGCGGCAGGATGTCGTGGGTGGACGAACCCGACGCCTCGAGGACGGTCCCTACGGGTTCGACTGCGGCCCCACCTTCTTCATGATGCCCTACGTCCTCGAGGAGATCTTCTCGGCGACGGGAGCCTCCCTTGCCGACCGTGTCGAGCTCGAACGCCTCGACCCGATGTACCGACTGGTCCTGGGGCGTCCCGACGGTGGCGACCACGTGCTGGACGCCACTGCGGACATCCCCGAGATGGCACGGCGCATCGCCGCGATCTCGCCTCCCGACGGTCCGGCCTTCGAGCGGTTCATCGTCGACAACCGGCGCAAGCTCGAGCTGATGACGCCGATCCTGCGACGCGCCATCCGTTCGCCACTCGATCTCATCTCGATGGATGCGCTCAAGGCCGCGCCGGTGATCCGCCCCGGCGAGAGCCTCTGGAAGCACCTCGGTCGCTACTTCCAGCATCCCCAGATCCGGCTCGCGATGAGCTTCCAGAGCAAGTACCTCGGCATGAGCCCGTTCGAGTGCCCGAGTCTCTTCTCGATCCTTCCATTCATCGAGTACGAGTACGGCATCTGGCATCCCATCGGCGGCTGCAACGCCCTCGTCCGGGCCATGGCCAGGAGGGTCGAGGAACTCGGCGGGGTCATCCACTGCGGAACACCGGTCGAGCGGGTGCTGTTCGAGGGGTCGAGAGCGACCGGCCTCGCCGCGGGGGGAGAGTCCCACCGCTTCGACCATGTCGTCATGAACGCCGACGCCGCGTGGGCGCTCAAGAACCTCGTGCCTGAAGAACGTCGGAGGGGCTGGAACGACGCCAAGATCGACTCGCGCCGCTACTCCTGCAGCACCTTCATGCTCTATCTCGGCATCGAGGGCGAGATCGATCTGCCGCATCACACCATCCGAACCTCCTCGGACTACGAGCGGAACCTGCAGGACATCGCCGTCGACGGCCGACTGAGCGAGAAGCCGTCCTTCTACGTCTGCAACCCGTCGCGCATCGATCCGACGCTCGCGCCGCCCGGGCACTCGAGCCTCTACGTGCTGGTGCCCACGCCCAACACCACCGCCGACATCGACTGGGACGTCGAAGCGCCTCGCCTTCGCGAGCAGACGCTCGATCTGGTCTCCGAACTCGCGGGCGACCCGGGTCTTCGGGAACGGATCCGATCGGTGCGGACGGTGACGCCGGCGACGTGGCGGAGCGAAGGCATCCACGTCGGTGCCACGTTCAACATGGCCCACTCCCTGCCGCAGATGCTTCACAAGCGGCCGCCCCATCGCCTGCCGGGCACCGACGGACTCTGGCTTGTGGGCGGCGGGACCCACCCGGGATCGGGCCTGCCGGTCATCTTCCTGTCGTCGCAGATCACCGCGAAGCTGCTTTGCGAGGAGGAGGGCCTCGGCGACCCGACCATTCCCCAGGCGGTGACCGCTCCGGCGAGTCCCGCGACCGAGCAGCTTCCCGTGGGCGTGTGATCCGCGCCCGACCGACCCGCTCGGAGAGGCGCC
>JAFMML010000032.1 GCA_017859745.1 Planctomycetota bacterium | reverse complement strand
TGGCCGGCGCAATCTGACCGGGACGTCGTCGAGCGCCCTTTTGGAGGCGACCGTCGGTGCCGCCGAGACGCCCGCGTCGGTCGTCGACGCTCGCGATGGCCACCCACCGAAGCCCTTTGGCAGGCCCTTGCCGACGCGGATCAGGTGACCGGTACGTTGCCTCGAATGCAGATCTCCCAAGGTTCCAGACCGTCTTCCCCCCTGCACGGTGGCACCACCGCTCCGGCAACGTTAGGATTGAATTCGTACCGAATTCAGTTCCCGCCGGAGCCCACCATGCATCTCGCCGCCGACATCCATTCGCTGACCGATTTCCGCACTCGGGCCAAGGAGCATCTGGCCCGGATGAAGAAGACCGGACGCCCCGAGATTCTCACGGTCAACGGCCGCGCCGAGGCGGTGCTGCTGCCGCCGGCGCTCTACGACCGCCTTGTCGAGCTCGCCCTCGCGGAAGTCCGGGAGAAGATCGATCTCGGTCTCGCGCAGGCAGACCGCGGCGATCTTCTCGAGGCCGACGCGGCGCTTGCGTCGCGACGGGCCCGACGCACCCGAAGCGCCCAACACGAGGGCACGCCCAAGACCAGGCGACGTTCGAAGTCGACTTCGAAGTCGACGCGTTCGACCTCCTCCGGCCGCAATCGCCCGCCCGGTCCCGCGACATGAGCGATCGTCGTCTGCAGCTCACAGCTGCTGCAGATCTCGATCTCGACACCATCTGGAGGTTCGTCGCCCATCGCTCTGGATCCGCCGCCGCAGATCGGCTCGAAGCTGCTCTGCACCGAACGATGAGGCGTCTCGCGCATTCGCCCGGCATGGGTTCGCTGCGAACAGACCTTGCCGCCATTCCGGTGCGGGTGTTCCCGCATCGCCCCTACGTCTTCGTCTATCGCGAGCGGCGCGACGGGATCGACGTCGTGCGGGTCCTGCACGCGGCGCGGGATGTGGCAAGCCTCGACCTCGGTGCGTTCACCCAACCTCCATGAGCGACGCCGGGATCCTCAACGGTCGCTCCACGCCGCCAGCAGACTCGTGAGATCGCCGGGGCCCACGGTGCCATCGCCGTCGAGATCGCCCGCACCGGAGCCGCCCCACCCCGACAGCAGCAGGGCGAGATCCGCCGGCCCGACGACGCCGTCGCCGTCGAGATCGCCCGGAAGGCCTCCGCCGCTGCCGCACCCGTCGGCGACGCCGTTGCCGTCGGCATCGTCGATCCACCAGACCCGAGCCGACCCGGCGTTGACGACGCCCTCGACATCGTCGAATCGGACGCCGACCAGGATTCGATCGCAGTCGAACGCGAGACTGAACCCGAAGTAGTCGCTTGCCCCCCCGTCCTCGGCGATCAACTGCGCCGTCGGCGACCACGCGCCTCCGCTCTTGGCCGCGGTCCTCTCGAACACCCAGACGCTGCCCTGATTGGTCGTCCCCAGCACGTCGTCGGCCCACGCGCCGCAGGCGATGAGATCGCCGTCGCCATCGAGCGCGTCCCCACGTCGGCACGCCACCGAGAAGCCGAAGTAGTCGTCGGCCGATCCGTCCGGGGCGTCGAGCGCCGCCTCCTCGCTCCAGAGGGTGCCGCTGCGGCGGAAGACTCGTGCCGTCCCGCGACCGTCGCCCCAGAACGCCCAGCCGCCGAGGACGGCGAGATCGCCATCGATCGCGACGCCTCGGCCGAGTTCGTCCCCGGGATCGAGAGCAGACCCGACGAGTTCCTGCTCGAAGACGAATGCTCCGTTCTTCGCTCGCCGCCACACCGACGCGGAACCGCCGTTGCTCGCTCCAGCGTCGTCGCCCCACGCCCCGGCGATGAGGCGGGCGCCGAACGCGTCGAGGGCCACGGACGTTCCAAGATGATCACCGGTCGCGGCACCGGGCGCGGTCAGCTTCTGGGCCTGCTGCCACACACCCGACGCGTCGCGAACGAACACGTACACCGCCCCACGATCGAACAGACCGTCGTCCCACGCCCCGACCACCGCAACGTCGCCGCGGATCGCAACGCTGCGCCCGAACTCGTCGCCGGCGAGCCCCCCCGACGCGAGGAGGGTCTGCTCGAAGACCCACGTGCCGTCGATCCGTCGAAACACCGACGCGCTTCCGGCATCGACCCGCCCGGCGACGTCGTCGTGCAACGCGCCGACGATCGCGACCGGCTCGCCGGCGTCGCCCCGGACCGACGGGTCGTCGATGGCGACGGACAACCCGAAGTCGTCCTCGGCGGCGCCATCTGGAGCCAGCAGTCGCTGCTCGGGGATCCATGCGCCGCCGTCGTCCGACTCGGCACGGAACACCCACGCCGCGCCGCGGTTCACGACGCCGTCGATGTTGGCACCCGGCATGCCGATCACGACCCACCGCCCCGCGGCGGCCACCGATCGACCGCCTTCCTCGCCGCCTGCGGCATCGGGGGCGACCAGAGTCGACAGTGCCTCAG
Source organism: Planctomycetota bacterium (assembly GCA_017859745.1). Lineage (GTDB taxonomy): Bacteria > Planctomycetota > Phycisphaerae > Phycisphaerales > SM1A02 > VGXO01. The sequence continues at coordinate 34,556 of JAFMML010000032.1, read as the reverse complement.
GCGGTCCAGCGAGCGCGGCCGCGACGGCGCACATCACGGGCAACGAAATCCACACATGGGAGATCCGCTCCACCTCGACAGTGTGACCGCGATTCACCGCGTGGCAATGCCCGCGTCGACACAGCGAGCGGAGCGACCGTCGCGGCGGTCCGATTAGACTCCGCGGACCGGAGCAGCAGCGGACCGGCTCCGAACCCTCGCTTCCCACGGAGACCTCCCATGGCCACCTTCACGATTCAGGGCACCACCGATCCGTTTCTCGCCGCGGAACTCGCTCAAGGCGAGTCGATCATCGCCGAAGGCGGCGCCATGGCCGCGATGGACGACACCATCGTGCTGACCGGCAAGGCCCAGGGCGGAGTGCTGAAGTCGCTCGCCCGCATGGCGACGACCGGCGAGTCCTTCTTCATGCAGCACGCGGTGGCCGAACACGGCGCCGGCCGCATGCTCCTCGCTCCGGGGCATCCTGGAGAGGTTCGGGTCGTCGAGCTCGACGGCGACACCTGGTCGCTGACCGACGGCGCATTCCTCTGCGCCGAGGAGTCGCTCGAGATCGCGACCTCCCGCAACCGCAGCATCGGCGGCTCGCTCTTCGGCGGCACGGGAGGCTTCTTCATCATGAAGGTCTCCGGCAGCGGCAAGCTGGGCGTGTCGGCGCTCGGGGCGATCCACGAGATGCCGGTCCCGGCCGGTGGCGAACTCGTCGTCGACAGCGGGCACGTCGTCGCGTGGCCGGACTCGCTGGAGATGAGCGCCTCGCTGTCGACCGGCCAGGGCGGCGGCTTCTTCGGCAAGGTGGTCGGCTCGATCAAGTCCGGCGAAGGCGTGGTGCTGCGATTCAAGGGCAGCGGCAGCGTGCTGATCGCCTCGCGGGCCCAACCGGCCTTCATCGGGTGGATCTCGAGCCGCATGCCCAAGTCCGACTGACGATCCCAGCCACCCGAACGGGTGGGTCATCTTCGGCGAAGTGTGCAAATCTCCCGCAGGCCGCGGTTCGAGGTCTGGACGGATTCGGCGGTGGTCCGCATCATCCCGGAGGCCGTGCGGAGCGACCGGCGACGCCGGAGCGCGGCCGAACGTGAACACCTTTCCCCACCGGAGATTTCGATGCGCACCGTCCATGCAGCTCTTCTCGTCCTCGTTGGAACCACGACCCTCCATGCCGCCCCGCCGACCGCCGAAGACTGGTGGACCGCCATGGGCCGATACCCCGGCCACCACCTGCTGAAGGACGGCGAGTCCGGGGCTGTGGTGGGTGCGTTCGAAGTCGAATGGGGCGTGCCCTTCGAACGGATCAACTACCGCTACAGCTCGATCGGCGACGGGCCCGAGACCACCGCGACCGGCTTCTGCAGCTGGGACGAGAAGCTCGGCAAGGTCAGGTTCGTCGAGGTCGAGACCGGCGCCGACGGCCTCGTCACGCATCTGGGAACGCTCGAGGACGTCGAGGGCACGGCGTACACGTGGAACGTGCGGACCTGGAGCGAGAAGGAGGAGATTCGCTCGTTCAAGATGACCGACGTCTTCAACGGCGACGGCGTCGATCGTTCCATCGAGATGAGGTCGGGATCGGCGATTCCATCGAGCTTCGTCTGGTCGCGGGTGAACCACTTCCAGAAGGCCTTCCCTCTCGCCGAGCAGCTGGTGGGAATCTGGAACTTCACCGACGAAGGCCAGCAGAAGATGGCGAAGGTCGAGTGGGGCCCGGGCAAGAACACGCTCGTGGAGACCACGTACTCCGTCGGCGACGATGGCAAGACCACCGCGGATTCGACCGTGGTCTACATGTACGACACGAGCTCCGACGTCGTCCGCATGCACTTCATGGGCGCAGACGGAACCGCCGGATGGGCGTCGCCAAGGGTGGGAACCGCGGATGGGAAGACGACGATGGAGGTCTCCTGGCGAGGCCGCAACGCCGACGGCGATCGACTCACCGCCGAGGTGCTCCGCGAGATCGACGGCGACACCATGACCCTCACCATGCGGGACTTCAAGTTCAAGCGTGTCTCGTTGCCCGAGGGCGATGCCCGCAGCGCGATGGCCACGCCGACCGTGATGACCCGCGCGAAGAAGTGATCGGCCGAACGCCGGCCTGAAGAGAGGATCGTGACTCGCCCCTCGGGCACTCCGCCCGGGGGGTGTTTCTTCACGACCTCAGGGCGTCGCGAGATCGGTCCGGGACCGGTCCACATCGAAGGCGAGCGATCGAAACCACGGGAACAGATCCTCGCCGACGGCCGCACTCCACACCGCGACCGCGTCGTCCATCGAGTAGCTCGGGCGATCGGCCGGCACGAGGCGGCGCTTGGCCTGGAAGTACTTGGCCATCGCGCCCGGGCCGTGGCTGCGTTCGAGTTCTTCGAACACGAAGTAGCACTTGCCCCATACGACGTCTCGGTGGGCGTCCGGCGCCGTCGGATCGATCGCATCGAGGCTCGGATCATGCCGCTTGGCCTTGGCGATCTGCCGCGCGATGGTCGCCTCGGCCTCGGGAAACCCGAGACGCCGTCCGGTCTCGATGCCGAGCCACGTCGCGATCGGCTCGTTCCACAAGGGCTCGGGATGGGGCAGCACCCACGAGTGACCCGCTTCGTGGGCGATCAGTTCGATCATGGGATACCGACGTTTGGGATAGTCCCCCCACCACGCCCCGATCGCAATGCGACGGCCGCTCGAGAAGCCCCCGCCGCCGGTCGGCAGCATCAGCATCGAGGTGATCATGCCCGGCGACGGCTCGACGCCGGTGATCGCCACCAGATGGGGGCGAACCTCCTTGTAGACCTCGTGGATCGCCTCGGCGAACTTCTCGGTGCCCTCGTGGAACTCGAGCGTCAACGGCCCCACCTGCCGCGATCGTTCCGCCGACGTCGAACGATGACGAAGCTTCGGATCGATCGGCTTCTGCTCGGCGCGACCCACAAGCATCGGGGTGACCCACGAGGCGTTGATCGGATCGCTCGCATCGGGCTTCTGCCCGAACAGGCCGCGGCTGCCGACGATCACGTGACCCGCGCCCGCGCGTCGCGCGGCGAGCACCGGACGACCCCCGGCGTCCTCGACGAGGACCGTCCACGCCGTCGGATCCTCCAGGGCGAGCACCGTGCCGCCGCGAAACTCGATCTCGGTCTCCTCTGGAACCTCTGCCATTCCCTTCAGGGGTGGGCGCGCCCGATCCGTCGTCGGCATCGCTCCGAATCGTCGCGCGACGGTCTCCCCGGGCGGCATGGGATCGCCACCGTCGATCATCAGCAGCAGCGTGCCGCCATCGCGTTCGACGAAGTCCGCGACATGCTCCGCCGAAGCCTCTGCGTAGGGCACTCGGTCGTTGCCGCCGACAAGCACCAGCAGGTTCGAGTTGGAGAGATCAAGCTTGTGCAGCGTGCCCCAGTTTCGAGCGTCTCGACCGTGATCGGCGAGGTACTGCCGATGGAAACGGCCATCCAGGTAGAAGGTGAACTCGTGGCTGATGTCGCAGACCGAGTGGACCGTCGGTGGGGCCGCGACGGCCCCCGGAGCGGCCAGGCCGGAGGCGAACGCCGGCAGGGCGACCGACCCGGCGACCATGGACCAGCCCGAGCGGGCCGGCCGACGAGCGGAGACGAAGGTGCGTGGCATGGCGCAACGGTAGCGGCAACCGATCGCCGAACCCAGCAGTGGCATCGCCGCCGCCCCGCTGCCAAGATGGCGGCATGATCAGGACCTCGCAGCCACCTCGGCCATCGACCCTCGCCGCCATCCTGTCCACGGTTGTGGGCGCTGCCTTCGCCTCCCCCGCGCAGGAGACGAGGCCGTCGCCACCCGCAACGACCAGCCGCCAGACGAACCCGCGGGAGGCCTCCGATGAGACGACCGGCAAGGCGATCGGGAATGCGGCGGCAGCGGCGGCGAACGCGCCCAACTTCGCCGCGACCGAGGCGTACGAGGTACGCGACCTCAGGGGTTGGACGGTGCGGGTGTCTCCCGATCTCGCGGCCTCCCCCGGCCTTCGGGATGCGGTCCTCGAACTGCTCGACAACCAGCTCTTTCGCATCGTGCGCGTCGTGCCCGCGCCGGCGCTCGAGCGATTGCGGCGGGTCGAGATCTGGGCCGAGACCGAGATGCCCAGGACCGCCTGCATGTGCTACCACGTCAGCAAGGGCTGGCTCGTGCCCAACGGATACAACCCCGACAAGGAGGGCGCCGTCGAGATCGGCAACGCCGTCGCGTTTCTGCGCTGGACGAGGCATCAGCCGTGGATGGTGCTGCACGAACTGGCCCACGCGTACCACGATCAGGTGCTCGGCTATCGCCACGCGGGCATCGAGGCGGCGTGGCGGCGGATCGCCGAGACCGGCGCCTACGACGAGGTCGGTCACATCGCCGGCGGCACCCGACGCCACTACGCACTCACCAATCCGATGGAGTACTTCGCCGAGACCACCGAGGCGCTCTTCGGAACCAACGACTTCCACCCCTACGTCCGCAGCGAACTCGAGGCGGTCGATCCGGAAGGCTTCGCGCTGGTGGCATCCTTGTGGGCACTCGATCCGGTGCCGGAGGGTCCCGAAGACGCCGAGGCCACTCTCCGCTGACCGCGGCGTGCGACCAGCCTCCCGACATCGGGCATCTTGACCGCCATCGAGCGGCCCGCTCGCCACCGACCACCCGTTCGGGTGGCGTGGCCCGCTACACCCCTCTCATCCCGAGACCGCGCTCGCACGGGCACCGCCAGACGACACCTCCGACGATTCTCGCTGGCTGTAGACTCCGCGGCGAAAGGTCCTCGACCCTCATCGATCAGGAGTTTGTGGTTGGATCTCGGCACCCCCGCAATCGACGCCGCCTCCAAGGTCACGACGATCGCCGCCCGCGCGGATCACCCCCATCTCGACGTCGAGCGCACGCTGCCGGGACTCGGAGGTTGCTTTGTTCGCGATGCGCGCGATGCCGCCGCCATTGCGAACGACGAAGGAGCCTTCGCCGAGGACGGCTCGCGGTGCTCCGATCGTGGGGACGGATCCTGCGCCCCCGAAGGCGGCCCGCTTCGAACTCGCAGCATCGATGCGATCGACGACCGCCATCAGCTCCTCGCCGACATGGATCTCGACCTTCCCGCCGAGACCAGTCATCCCGAATCCTGAGACATCTCCCGACCCCGAACCTCCATCGAAAGGAGCGACGAGTGAATCGTGTTTCGTGTTTCATCCTGCTTGCGTCCGCCGCCGGCATGCTTCAGGCGTGCGCAACGAAGGAAGCCACATCGAGTGCCGCGGACGTCGCCTCCGCACCCGCGGCGGCCACGGAGTCCATCGTCACCCGAGCCGACGATGAGAAGAGTGCGAGAATCGCGGCGTTCCTCGACGCGTACATGAGGGGCGACTTCGTGCACGCCGAAGGGATGTTCCAACCGGACGCGAAGTTCTACTGGTCCGACATCGCCGATCCGATGGGCCTCGCCGCGTGGAACGAGGCGGTCCGCATGCAGCACAAGGCGTTTCGCGACTTCCGGATGATGAACCGGTCGATCGTCACCACCACGTATCCGAACAACGGAACGTGGACCTACGTCTGGGCGGCGTGGCAGGCCACCAGCAAGGCGACGGGCCAGCCGCTCACGCTTCCGCTTCACCTCGCCTACCGATGGGATGGCGATCGAGTGAGCGAGGAGTGGGGCCTGTTCGACGCCGGTCGCTTCCGCGACGAACTCTCGATGAACCTCGCCCGCCTCGAAGCCAGCGATGCCCCGGCGCCGTGGGACTGGGTCCTCGGCACCTGGGTGCTTTCGGGAGGCGATGCTCCCGAGCAACTGGTGCGCTGGACGCAGCCTGAACCGGGCGTCGACCTGATCGTCGGCGACTGGGTCCTGCCCGACGGCGGACGCGCGGTGGAGGTTCTGGGCTGGGAGCCGGAGTTCGGGCGTCTGACGGGGCGGCTGCTCGGCACCGACGGATCGACCACCGACGTCGTCTACAACGGGTTCGGCCCCGGCCGATCGATGCAAGGCACCTATCGCGCGCGTCTTGCCGACGGCACGGTCGAGCACGGGCGGATCGAGGTCGTCCGCATCGCCGAGGACCGGATGACGGTTCGCTTCGACGACGCCGACGGGACGACCGTGGAACGGGTGTTCCGGCCGGCCGCGATCGAGGACGAACGACGGATGAGCCTGCCCGTCGTCGCAACCACCACCGACTGGCGCACCCGGATGGTGCACGAGGTCCATCAGAGGTATCTGGTCAACGACATCGACGCGATGGCCCCGCTCTTCTCCGACGACTGCGTCCACCTGTGGGGCGATCCCGGCGACCCGGCGGACAACGCCGCATGGCGGCAAGGCCTCGAGCGGCACCATGAGATCTTCAAGGACATCCGTCTCGACAAGTTGTTCGAGATGACGGGCGAGTATCCCGACGGCCAGATCTGGACGGCATCGTGGTTCGAGTGGCGTGGAACGGTCCGCGCGACCGGCGAACCGGTGGAACTGCTGGTCCACGCCGCCCACCGCTGGGATGGCGACAAGGTCGTCGAAGAGGGTCTCTTCTTCGACGTCGACCGATTCGCCCAGTACTTCGAAGGACCGGAGTCCTCGGAGTCTCCGGATTCGAAGTAGACCGGCCTCGGCGACGTCCCTGCGACCTCGTCGCCGTGGAGATCCTCGCGATCGACGACGTGCTCAACGTCGAAACGCCCCGAGCTTCCGCTCGGGGCGTTTCGTTTCGTGGGCCTGAAAGGACTCGAACCTTCGACCTCACCCTTATCAGGGGTGCGCTCTAGCCAGCTGAGCTACAAGCCCGGCAGCGATCGGGGATCCCGACCGGGGCGACGAGTATAGCCCGCAGCACCGACGATTCGAGTCCCCGGGGAGACGGCTCGAACCGTCCAGGCGGACGTCCGCCGGACCGGTGACAGGGATTTCTCGAGGTCCTGCGGACACGGAGGGCCTGCACGGGGGTTCGGAGCAGACGACCTTCACCACGCCCGCAGGTCGCCGGTGAGTGGCTCGACCAGGTCCTTGAGACCGACGATGCCCAGCGGTCGCTGGTTCGGTCCCACGACGACGGCCAGGCGGACCCGGGACCGTCGCATCCGGCGGATCGCCTCGAGGGCCGGGGTCCGTGGCCCGACCGTCTCGACCGGACCGATCAGATCGGCGGTTGGCCGCTCACGGTCGAGAATCGCGTCGAGGGCGTGGACCAGACCTCGGACGCGGCCGGTGGTGTCGACCACCGGAAACCGGCTGAAGGGACGCGATCTGATCACCCGGGTCCGCTCGGACGCTGCCGCATCGAGGCGGAGATGGGAGACCCGAGCCCACGGAGTCATCTCGCTGGCGACGGTTCGGCGGCGCATCTCGAACGCGCGATCGACCATCGAGACCTGCTCCCCGCTCAGCACGCCGGCACGGGCCCCTTCGCGGAACAGATGCCCGATCCGCTGGGCAGCGCTCGGGCCGCCCGCGGATCGCCCGCCGATGAGACGTGCCGCCGCGAGGCCCACGCCGCGGGCGATCGGGATCAGACCGACGGCGGTCAGCACCATGCGCAGTCCCGCAAGGAATCCGCTGAAGATGTAGGTCCAGCGATCGGTGAAGGTCCGGAAGAGATCCTTCGGAAGAATCTCGCCGAAGACCAGCAGCAGCGGCACCACCACGGCGGTGTTCACCACGACCGACTCGACCGGCCCCAGTCCGGCGCGATCGAGCAGCGCCGCGATCGCCACGGTGCCGAGATAGTTCACCATGTTGTTGCCGATCAGGAGTGCCGCAAGCAGTCTCTCCGGTTGGGCGAGTTCCCGCTGCAACCGCACCGCCCGGCGATCGCCTCGTTCGGCGGCGACCGCCAGCTTCACCCGGTTCAGGGTGTACAGACCGATCTCGAGACCCGAAAAGACTGCACTGCCGCCCAGTCCGATCGCCGCAAGCGCGATCCACATCGGATCGGTCCACCATGCCATCGGTGCCACGGCGATCACGACGCGCCTCCCCCGGCGCTGGATCCGGACGCGCCACCGTTGCCGTCCGCGCCGGCAAGCAGGTGCACCGTCACCGTGCGGACCAGTGCCCGTTCGACGCGGTCGGCCCGGAGTTCGACGTTGCCGATGCGGACTCGATCCCCCTCCGCGACGGGGCGGCCGAGCCGCTCCATCATGAGCCCGCCGAGGGTGACTGCACTGCGGGCGCCGATCGACTCTCCGAACGTGTCCTGCCAGTCGTGAACGCCCATCTCGCCCGAAACCTCCCAGGTGAGCGCATCGATGCGTCGAGGCGGCGGAGGCAGTTCCTCCTCCGGCGCCGCGATCTCGCCGACGATCGCCTCGACCACATCCTCCAGGGCGACCACGCCCGAGGTTCCGCCGTACTCGTCGACGGTGATGGCGAGGGTGCCGCCGCCGTCCCGGAAGCCCACGAGAAGGGCCTCCACGGAGGCGATCTCGGGGACGAACGAGACCCGCTCGAGGCAGGACCGGACGCTGGGGCGCTTGTCGGCGAGCAGATAGCGCTTCACGGGTAGAAGTCCCACGATGTGATCGAGATCGCCCTCGTGGACCGGGATCCGGCTGAGCCGTGCCTCGGCGACGGTCCGACGCACGAGATCCTCGTCGGCATCGACGGGAATCGAGACCATCCGCACCCGCGGCACCTGAACGTCGCGCACCCGCAATCGCTGCAGACGCATGACGTCGAGCAGCAGTTCCTGTTCATGGCCCTCGATGACCCCCTGACGAGTCGAGATCTCGAGAAGCGCGGCCAGTTCGTCCGCGGACAGGCGTGGCGGCGTCGACTGGGGCGCGGTCAGGCGCGTGAGGGGCGCGACGATGCCCCGAGCGATCGCGATCCGCAGCGGTGCGACCACCCGATGCAGCGCAAGCAGCGGCGGCGCGACGAGGGAGGCGACGACCTCCCGGCGGGTCTCGCCCGCGAGCTTCGGGACGATCTCGCCAAGCACCACGAGTCCCAGCAACGTGCCCATCGCCACCGAAGCCTGCAGCACCAGATGTCCTTGCAGGCGAACCAGCAGCACCGAACTGGTCACGAAGTAGAGGGTGTTGATGGTGGTGTTGCCCAGCAGCATCGTCACCAGCAGCATGCGGGGCTCGGCCAGCAGGCGATCCGCCGCGCCACCGGCGATCGGCCGGCGACGGCGAAGCCCGATCCGCTCGCTCTCGGTCATGCCGAAGAGCGCGGTCTCCGAGGAGGAGAAGAACCCGCTGAGCACGAGGAGCGGCAGAAGAGCCGCAGCGAGGCCGATCTCGACTCCCCCGAGTGCCGGGGCGAACCCGGCGGCGATGGGCACTGAGCCGACCATCACGTTGCGGCGGTCCCGCGCAGTTCCGCAAGCAGCCGCTCGTGGTATCGAAGCACGTTGAGCTCGAGACGAATCTCGCGAAGACGATCCGGAGCGCCGGCGGCGTCCTCGAAGAGCGATGCGATGCGCGAGATTCGGCGATCTCGCTCTGCGGCGACCTCTTCCTCGATCTCACGGCGACTGCGATCGTCGCCCCCCCCCGCGGCATCCTCCACACGCTCGCGGAGTTCCATCATCTCGGCGAGAAACGAGGGCGGCAGCGCCTTCTCGTCGGCCGAGGTGGGACCGCCGAGGCGCGTCAGCAGCACATCCGCACGACGTTCCGGCTCGCGAAGCACGGCCCTGGCCTCGTTGAGAGCTGCAGTCCGTCGCGAAGCCTCGGCGGCGGCCACGGGATCGGCCGCACGGTCGGGGTGACAGCCTGCAGCGAGGCGGATCCACGCCCGATCGAGTTCCGACAGGTCGAGGTCGAATCTCGCCGCAAGGCCGAGGCGATCGAAGGCGTCTGCGGAGTCGCCCCGTCCCGAGGTCGTCGCGGGACTCGGAGGCTCCCCGGATTCGCCGGGGCCTTCGTTTGGGGTTCCGTGATCCACCCGCGTCACTCCGTCCCCGCGACCCGCTCGACCTCGTCGTAGCTGGTGTGCCCCTGCGCGACCAGCTGGAAGCCGAACTGCTGCAGCGTCGTGAAGTGGTTGCTTGCGAGCACCTCGCGAATCCCCTGGATCGTCGGGTTCTTCAGGACGACGTCCCGCAGCGGATCCGTGAACTCCAGCAGCTCGAAGAGCGCTCGTCGGCCGTGGAATCCGGTCTCGAGACACTCGGCGCAGCCCTGGGGCACCTGGATCTCCGGCACGCCCGCGAGCAGTTGCCCCATCTTCAGGCTCTGCGCCGGGGTCGCCCGCACCGAACGCCGACACGCGACGCACAACATGCGAATGAGTCGCTGCGCGATGATCATGTTCACCGCGTTGGCGACGAGGTACTGCTCCACGCCGAGATCGAGGAGTCGGAAGATCGCGCTGATGGTGTCCTTCGCATGCACCGTCGAATACACCAGATGGCCCGTCATGGCCGCCTGCATCGCGACGTTGGCGGTCTCGATGTCCCGGATCTCGCCCAGGAAGATCACGTCCGGATCCTGCCGAAGCACCGACCGCAGGATGTTCGCGAACGTATGTCCCTGCTTCGCATCGATGGGGATCTGGGTCGCACCGGGCAGTTCGTACTCGACGGGATCCTCGATGGTGATGGCGTTGCGCTGTTCGACGTCGATCTCGCGCAGACACGAGTAGAGCGTCGTGGTCTTGCCGCTTCCAGTTGGACCGCAGGCGAGCAGCATGCCGGCGTCGCGCGTGGCGATGCGGCGGAGCTTCTCGTACATCCACGGCACCAGGCCGAGTTCATGCAGGCGATTCGGAGCGTTGCTGCCGTCGAGGACCCGGATCACCAGCTTCTGGCCGTGCACGGATGGGGTGAAGCTGACGCGATAGTCGACACGACGGCCCGGAACGCTGACCGAGAAGTGCCCGTCCTGAACCGCAGGCTTCTGACTGGTGTCGATCTCGCAGAGGATCTTCACGATGCCGTAGACGCGCCGGGCGATGGCCGAGGACAGTTCGACCGCCGTCAGCATGTACCCGTCGACGCGCAGACGCACGACCGACGTGTCCCCGCGGGGCTCGACGTGGATGTCGGTGGCACGTGCGCGGAAGCACGCCAGTAGCAGCATCCGGAAGACCCGGACGCTCTCGGCCCCCTCGCCTTCGCCACCCGCGTCCGCCGACGCATGCAACGTGACGCCCCGGGAGTCGACCAAGCCGATCTGCTCGGACTCGAAGGACCGATCGGGAGAGCCCTCGATGATGTCGAGAAGCTGCCGCTCGTAGTCGGTCTTCGCGTTTCCGACGATCTCCTTGAGATCCACGTCGAGCGTCGCCTTGTCGTAGGCCTTGCGAGCCACCTCGGCGGCGGCCGCCGCGAAGTCCGGAGTCTGCCGCTTTCTCGTCGGCAGCGCCTCCTCGGGATCGATGTACTCGATGGCAAGGCCGCCGATCTCGATGCGGTCTCCGCTGCGGAGGGCCTTCTCACTGACCCGCACTCCGTTCAACTTGGTGCCGTTGCGCGATCCCAGATCGACGACCCGAAATCCCTCGCCGTGGCGCTCGATCCGGCAGTGCCGTCGGCTCAGGCGTTCGTCCGAGGCGTGCACCCCACACTCGGGATGACGCCCAACGACGATCGGCTCCGCCTCGAGCGTGATGCGACGTTGACCCTGGTTGCTGCGAATGTCGAGATAGGGCATGGATTCGGAGAGTCAGGCAGGGACCGGCGGTTCGAGGCGGGAAGGTGCGAACCGCGAGTTCGGATCGCGACACCCGTTGGGGGCGGTGCCTGCATGGAACGGCCCAACGGAACCAGAGCATACGGCGAGAACCTTCGACTCTGAAGGCTTCAACGTGCCCAGGCGGAGTCGGAAGACTCGCATCGGCGAGGACGACTCGCTTCACGGGCCGATAAGGCGAAGACGACGGTCCGGACTCGGATGCCACGGAACTCGCCAGCCAGGCCTTCAGTCGGATCGTTTCAATCTGAGTCGAGAGGGTCGCTGCGGACTCGGGATGGCCACCGAACCGAGATCTGCAGCATCGAGACGGAGTACCGCGAGTTCGACGGGTCGGGTTGAGAGCGACTGGAGCGATGCGAACCGCCGCCACCCGGACCACCGAATCCCGGGGCCCACTTCCTCGAGGCCCCGCTGCGTGAAGCGAGTTCGAACCACTGTGTGCTCGACCGTCTCCACCGAACTCAGGAGCCGCTGGGCGTCGGTCCCTCGCCGGGTCCGGAACCGCCGAAGCGTCGACCTGGACGGCTCGAGGTGCGTCGAGGGTTGCGACTCCCTGCACGGCGAGGAGTGATGCCCATGGCCCGCGGACCGAGCGGGCCGCTGCGGAGTTCCTTGAACGACGCCGGCTTCTTGCCCTTCTTGGTCACCGCCTCGTTGATGACGATTGCCCGTCCACGAAGGCGGGTGCCGGCAAGCGACTCGATCGCCAGCCGACCGCGGAGCTCGTCACGAACCATGACGATCGCGAAGCCCCGCCGCTTTCCCGTCTTCTTGTCCTCCGCGAGGGCGATGTCTTCGATCGGGCCGAACCTTTGAAACAGACGTTCGACGTCCTCTCGTTCGGTCTTGTAATCGAGGTTGCCGACGTAGATCTTGAACATGATCCTGAGTCCCTCCCCGGACCTCTCGAGCAGTCACTCCAGCACGCCGTCACCTCACCGACGCATCCGGTCCTCCAACACGATACCCGCTCGACCGACGAGGCGTGCCCCGGATGAACGTATGCAAACCGCATACACCCGCTCCAGAGCATTCGTGACCGCCTCGGCGGCCTACACCGTCATCTCGATCCACCGCTCGAACAAGGCATGAAATCGAACTTGAAAGTCTCGAACGCCTGCTCATCCCAGCATCGAAGACTGGCACGAGTCGCCCGTGAAGGCATGCCTCCGGCGCCTCGGACAGCCGTCGCGCGTGGCCCCTGCCGCGGGTGAGCCTCGGCCTCGAACCCCGCGCAATCGAGAGTTCGCCAGGATCGAGACCGAACCCACTGGCACGATGAACACCTCGGCCTGCTCCGATTCACGCAGCGTCATCGACGCCGGGCCAGTCGAAGGCCGCAAAGAGCCACCAACGACTGGAATCGCGCAAGAAAAAGGGCCCCGTCAGGTTTCCCTAACGAGGCCCAAAAGTCGGCGATAACCTACTTTCCCGCAGAGCAGTATCATCGGCGGATCGAGCTTCACTTCTGTGTTCGGGATGGGAACAGGTGTTTCCTCGACCCTATCGTCACCGACAAGACCCGGCGGCGCCGCAAGGCACCGCCGGGCGTGATCATGTCGCGATGGGACGAATCCCACAGACAACTCCGCTATGAACGAACTCCTGGCAGGCCAGGTGCCGCCGCGACGGAGCGCGGTCAGCACGACCAAGCCTTCGACCGTTAGTACCGCTTAGCTGAACGAATCTCTTCGCTTGCACATGCGGCCTATCAACCCGGTGGTCTCCCGGGGGTCTCACGTCTTACGACAAGCAATACTCATCTCCAGGTGGGCTTCCCGCTTAGATGCTTTCAGCGGTTATCCCTGCCGTACTTAGCTACCCAGCCGTGGACCGAGCGGTCCAGCTGGCACACCAGGGGTACGTCCATCCCAATCCTCTCGTACTAAGGATGTTTCCTGTCAGTATTGCAACGCCCACGGCAGATAGGGACCGACCTGGCTCACGCCGGTCTGAACCCAGCTCGCGTACCACTTTAATAGGCGAACAGCCTAACCCTTGGGACCGCCTTCAGCCCCAGGATGTGATGAGCCGACATCGAGGTGCCAAACCGCTCCGCCGCTATGGACGCTCGGGAGCGATCAGCCTGTTATCCCCGGGGTACCTTTTATCCGTTGAGCGACGACCCTTCCACACAGAATCGCCGGATCACTAGAGCCCTCTTTCGAGACTGCTTGCCCTGTCTGGCTCGCAGTAAAGCTGGCTTGTGCTCTTACACTCTAACATGCGGTTGCCAACCGCACTGAGCCAACCTTTGCGCTCCTCCGTTACTTTTTAGGAGGAGACCGCCCCAGTCAAACTGCCCGGCATGCAGTGTCCCCCGCCCAGCTTCATGGGATTCGGGGTTAGGCCACGAACAAAGTCAGGGTGGTATTTCAAGGATGGCTCCACCGGATCCGAAAACCCGGCTTCAAAGCCTCCCACCTATCCTACGCAGAATTTGTCCATGACCACTACAAGCTTACAGTCAAGGTCCACGGGGTCTTTCCGTCTTGCCGCGGGTAGGCGGCATCTTCACCGCCACTACTATTTCACCGAGTCGGTTGCGGAGACAGTGCTCCAGTGATTACGCCATTCATGCGCGTCGGAACTTACCCGACAAGGAATTTCGCTACCTTAGGACCGTCATAGTTACGGCCGCCGTTTACCGGCGCTTCAGTCGCCAGCTTCGCATTGCTGCTAACCGGCTCCTTTGACGTTCCGGCACCGGGCAGGCGTCACACTGTATACGTCCTCTTGCGAGTTAGCACAGTGCTGTGTTTTTGATAAACAGTTCCCAGAGCCTCTTCTCTGCGCCCTCTGTTTCCAGGAGGGCCCCCTTCTTGCGAACGTACGGGGTGAACTTGCCTAGTTCCTTCGCAACCGTTTTCTCGAGCGCCTGAGGCTATTCGCCACGCCCACCTGTGTCAGTTTTGGTACGGCTTTCGTGATTGTCACCGGACGGCTTTTCTTGGAACCAACTCGCCTCGCATCGGCCACAAGGGCCTGGACGCTTCACAGTCCCGCCAAGACTCATCGATCCGTCACGCCGGTTCAACCGCACACGAAAGGGCTGGAATATTCACCAGCTGTCCATCGACTACGCCTTTCGGCCTCGCCTTAGGAACCGCCTAACCCTGGGCGGAATTACCTTCCCCAGGAAACCTTGGGCTTTCGGCGACGGGGATTCTCACCCCGTTTATCGTTACTCAAGCCGACATATTCACTTCCTGCCGCTCCACCTGCCCTTTCGGTCAAGCTTCGACGCTGACAGGAACGCTCCTCTACCCCCGCACAAAGGCGGGCCACAGCTTCGGTACATCTCTTATTCCCGATCATTATCGGCGCTGGATTCCTCGACCAGTAAGCTGTTACGCACTTTTTAAATGGTGGCTGCTTCTAAGCCAACATCCTGGCTGTCACGGCAATCCAACTACCTTTCGAACTTAGAGATGTTTGGGGACCTTAGCTGGTGGTCTGGGTTGTTTCCCTTTTGACCACGGATATTATCACCCATAGTCTTACTCCCACGATTCGGCACACGGTATTCGGAGTTTGGTTGGAGTGGGTAGGCTTGTGGCCCCCCAGCCCCATCCAGTCGCTCTACCCCCGCGTGCTAATTCGTGAGGCTAGTCCAAAAACTATTTCGAGGAGAACGAGATATCTCCAGTTATGATTAGACTTTAACTCCTCCCCACAGGTCATGCCAGAACTTTTCAACGTTCAAGGCTTCGGTCCTCCAGGAGGTTTTACCCTCCCTTCAACCTGCCCATGGGTAGATCAACTGGTTTCGCGTCTGCTCCCTGCGACTCGACGCCCTTGTCAGACTCGGTTTCCCTTCGGCTGCGCTGGGATTCAGCTTAGCCTTGCCACAGAGAGCAACTCGTCGGCTCATTATGCAAAAGGCACGCCGTCACCCGCAGATGCGGGCTCCGACCGCTGTGTAGGCACATGGTTTCAGGTACTTTTAACTCCCCTTGTCGGGGTACTTTTCACCGTTCAGTCGCCTTACTGGTTCACTATCGGTTGTCGAGGAGTACTTAGGCTTGGAGGGTGGTCCCCCCATGTTCAGTCCGGGTTCCACGAGCCCGAACCTACTCTAGGCCACGTTGACCACATTGCGACAGGACTATCACCTTCTCTGGTCCGACTTTCCAGACGGTTCACAATGCTTGTCAACTGATCCGCTTTCGCTCGGCGCTACTCACGGAGTCGCGGTTGCTTTCCTTTCCTCCGGGTACTGAGATGTTTCAGTTCCCCGGGTTCGCTTCACATGCCCTATGCATTCAGGCATGGATGACCCTTGCGGGCCGGGTTGCCCCATTCGGAAATCCCAAGATCAAAGCTCGGTTACCAGCTCCCTTGGGCTTATCGCAGGTTCCTACGTCCTTCATCGCCTCTCGACACCAAGGCATCCACCATGTGCCCTTGATGGCCTGACCGTGCTGACCCCACCCCGTCACGACTGGGATGCGGTCATTCAGTCAGCCGACACGCCGCTCCGCCGACACGCCAATCGGTTCCGTCTCGAACTACCAAGAACGGTCCCGATTGGATTTCGACGGCGCCACGATGCCGGCGCCGTGAGATTCTCACGGCAGCCTGCTCAAGTGCTCGTTCATTTTGCTCGGTATCTGGTTCGGATCCGTCTCGACCAAGACTCGGGGAGAGTCGTAGATGCGGTCGAGCGAAACCGAACTCGCGACATGATCTGGACTTGTCAAGAAACCTGCGGGTCCGGGGCCGAAGCTGCCGAGACCGGCATGTCCCCCCTCAGAACGACACTGCGGTTCTGACGAGGATCGGAGAGAATAGCGATCCCGCTTCCCTTGTCAACGGCCTGAGAGCCGTCCCCGCCAACTTTTTCTGCCGATCCGAGGCCGCCCGCTTGCGGGCCTGCCTCATCGGGAGATGGGCCGATGCCCCCCCGCTGAGCCTTCGAATCGGAGACGCTCCGCACCGGCGGCGGCACCGGGTCAGGAGTGAGGGCGAGTGAGGGGCAAGTCTGGGGCCAGACGGTCGAGGAACCCCCTCTCGCCGCGCCAGACCCTGCCAACGCGGATCCCGGCCCCGAAGGATTCCAGGGCCAGTCCCCCAGGGGAAACGTCTGGCATCGATACCCAGGCCCGCGCGGCCCGGCATTCTTCCTACTGACTGCAGAGACCCGCACTCTGGGCCGCGCGTGTCGAGTGTCCGGGGAAGTCACACGGCCGGGAGTCATGGAGGCGGGGACCACGGTCACGTCGACCGCCTCGCTTCTCGATTCGGGGGCCGGTCGCCGGACGACCTCAGCCTTCGCGGGCAGCCGAGTCGCTCGCACGCACCTCGTCGATGAACCGTCGCCTGTCGCTGCTCGAGCGATCCTCGTCGGGCACACGCCGCTCGAAGGCGTTCGAGTCGTCGAGCCGGCCGACGAGGACGATCGCTCCCCCGCCATCGGAAGCATCGCCTCCATCTCGCGAGGGATCGGCGAGGATGTCGATGACGTACCAGCCGGTCGAGAAGTCGACATCCCCCTCGTTTCGACCCGCCACACGGACATTCGCGACCTCGCCGATCACGTCGCCGGGTTGCACGCTGAAGGTCTGTGAACGCCGGCGGCCATCGCGAAATGCGAAGATCTCGACAGACGCCGTGCCGAGTCCCAGACCGCCATCGCCGGGGTTCGCCCTCATCAGGAAGAAGGACACCGGAGGCGACACCATCACCCCCTCGGACCACGGGCCGACCGCGGTGGCCATGGTGAATCCGTCGGCGAGCGGCTGCTGCTCGGGCACGAGCTGGTTGGTCCGGGCGAAGAACGGGTTGTAGATCTCGACCCGAACTCGGTAGCGATAGGTCCGGTTGGCGACGACATCGAGGTCGTGGGTCCACACGAGGATGCGGTCGTCGGCGTTGACATCGGGCAACTTCGAGTCGTCTGCGCCGGTGTCCATGTCCGGAGCGAGATCTCGAAGCGCCTCTTCCGTCGCGGCGATCCGACCGTCGAGGCGATTGACCCGGTCGGTCAGTGCCCGACGCTTGCGGTTCCTGGCTTCGATGGCCGCCGCGTCTTCCCCCGCCCCTCGACGCCCCTGCATGCCGCCGCTGCCGAGACCTCGGCCTCCAGGAGCCGACGAGCCGCCCCCACCGGCATCGTCGCGATCACCTCGACCGCCCCGGCCTCTCGAACGATCGCCCTCATCCATCTCGTCGTCTCGGACGGGGCCTCCCAGCTCATCCAGTCGCGCCTGCGTGCGGGCCCGATCCTGCCGATATCTCTGAAGCTCGCGTTGAAGGCGACGGACCTCCTCGCCTGCGGCGGCCATCGCCGGATCCTCTGCCGCCGAGGCGATCTCCGTCGGCACGGGTGGAACGAACAGGCCGTTGGCCGTGGGCACGAACTCGGGCTGGAGAATCTCCAGCTGCCGAGCGGGCCGCTGCAACTCGTCGAAGACGTCGTCCCGCAGATCGGCATCCGCCTCGGCGATGTACGGCCGGAAGGAATCCTGGGTCGGGAACGCCGGCACCATTTCGATCGCCCCCCAAGCGCCGTCGACGAGTTCCTGTCTCTCGAACACGACGTCCACGATCTGGAGCGCGTCGTTGAACCACACGGAGGGGATCTGCATCCGAGGCGGATCGCTGGCGGGCTTCGACCCGGCAAGGGCTCTACGGAGCGACGCCAGGTCGATCGACGCGGCAGGCGTGAGCCAGGTGACGTCGTAGGTGGTCGGATCGCCCTCGAAGCGACCGCCGAGGGGCTGCAGACGCGCCCAGCCCTCTTCTGTGAGGGCATCGGAGGTCTGGACGACGTCGATGACCGGCGCCGAAGCGAGACGCGGCTCGTGGTACCAGGCCACGTCGGCGATGTCGCTTGGAATCAGCATCCCGGCGAGCGACGGCATCGACCGCGGCAGCGGAGAGGCGTTCGCGATGCCGGACTCGACCGCTGGGCCGAACGCCTCGGCGACCATCGGAAGGTCTCCGTCGAGCAGGTCGACCCCGGCCGGCGAGTCCGACCGCAGGCGAGACGCCAACCCTTCCGCACGCTGTCGGAGGATCGAGTTCACTTCGCCGACGGAGACCTCACGGCCATCCACGCGGACGCCGTCGCCGCCCGCGAACTGCAGGTAGAGAACGCCGAGCAGAATCAGCACCGCAGCGCCAAGCACGAACTTCTCGGCGTGGAGTTCGAAGAACGAGATGCCCTTGACCTTCATGAGTCCACACTCCGTCTCGTCGCCGCCGGGCGACGTCGTTGCCGTTGCATGATGGTTCGAGTGCCGGAAGCGGTCACGACCCCTGATCCATGACCACGCCGCTGGAGATGCCCAGTGCCGCCCGGGCGTCCGACGGCATGAACGGTGCCGTCCACTCCCGGAGCCACACCGTCTCGACAAGCATCGTCACCTCGGAGACCGGCGTGGTTCCGTAGATGTAGCCGCGCCGCGCCGCCTCGAACGGATCTGCAGGCCGAAGCGACACGTCCAGCACCGTCATGAAGTTCCTCGCGGCGATCGCGTCGAACACGCGGGGAAGCTCTTCGGTCGCGACCACAAGCACGACCTCGACGTTCCGCACGTCGTAGATGCCGTTGCTCGATCGGCCGGTGAAGCTGCGTGCAAAGTCGCGAGGCGCCTCGATGCTCGCATCGATGCGAACCTCTCCAAGCGGAGGCTCGTCAGACATGCCGCCGGACGCAGCAGCCCCACCTTCGCCCTCGACGCCCCGCCGACCGGGCATCCCGCCACCTCCGAAGTCGGACCCGCCTCCGCCAGAACGCGGTGGCTCGAGCGATCCCAGCACCTTCAGCGAAACCACCCGCTTGACGGCCCCCTCGACCACGCTGGCATCGCCATCGTTGGCTGCGGCGAACGCCTCGAGCAGATCCTCGGCAACCCACAGACGCCACTGCCAGTCGAACATCTCCGCCGTCGAGATCCGCGACTGCTGCGGAGGCGCCGGCACGTCGAGGTCGGCGAGCGACGCGTAGAAGGACAACTCGCGAGCCCGCTCGCCGTATCGGACAAGTCGCGCCTTCGCGAGCTCCGCGTCCAGATCGGCCTCCTCGCGGGCATCGAGATCCTTGCGAGTCTGCTTTCGAAGCGTGTTGTTGATGAACTGCATCTCTCGCCGCTGCAACTCGGCGACGACGGTGTCCTCTTCCGGCGGGCTGCCGGCCCGGACCCGATCGAGAAGATCCTCGTAGGCCTCGACGACGCGGTCGTAGACGTCGAACTGGATGGTTTCACGCTGACTGCGCGGCGGCCGCGGGAACGCCTCCGCCGACACCACGCCTCGTCCCTTGCGGTTGTGCTCCACCGCGACCGCCCGCACCGCCTCGGCGTCGGATTGCAGTCGCGCCGCGGCATTGCGGTACTGCTCGAGCAACGCCGCGTTCACGACGCCGCTGCCCGAGATGGGAGCCCGGCCGGGCACGTCCAGCGAGACGGGCGACCGCTCGAATCCAGCGATTTCCGAGACTTGACGAGCCCGCTGCTCGGCACTTTCCCGCACGCCCGCCTCCAGCGAGGAGGAGAACCACGGCGCCAGCACCAGCACCAGAAGAATGACGACGCCGCAGACGACGATCGCGACGTTCGACTTGATCCAGTCGACGACCTTGCTCATGAGTCCATGTCCTCACCGGCGAGGCCAGGAGCCTGCGCCTCCACCAGTTCGACTTCGAAGGTGATCACACCGCGGTGGAACTTCTGACCGGCCGCGTACAGGGACGGGGCTCCGGGGATCGGAGCCAACTTTTCGAGATCCGCATCAACCGCCTTCGGTTCACGTCGCCCGGCGCCACCGCGGTCTCGTCGTCGATCGTCGGTCCCCGCGTCGAGGGCGTCGGAACCCTGGCCGTCGGGCACGAACCCGCCTCCGGCCCCCGCCCCGCCAAGGGCGAACCCGGCACTGCCGGCACGAACCTTCTCGCCGCCGGTCCGTCGCCCCTGCATGGCTCCGCCGCCGACGCCGTCGCCACCGCCGAAGCTGGCACCCACGAAGTCGTTGTCGCGACCGTCGTCGCGATCGCGACGACGCGTGTCCCCATCGGCCCGGCGCCCCGGGTCGGCCGGCTTGCGATCCTCCCCAACGGTCTCGGTGACGAGACGGTCGATGTTGAGAGACACCGATCCGGGAACGATCCGATACGGGACGTCCGGCCGGTCTTCGGCGGCGGTGTCCCGCAGCCACGCGCACACCGTGTCGTTCAGGAAGTCCTGTCGGCCCTGGTGACTGAATTCGACCTCCATGGAGACCGAGAATCGCCTGGTCCCGTTCTCCGAGGCGTAGTCGGCGGAAAGATCCTCCAGCAGGACCCAGCGCCGATCCTCGGGAGCCACCGCTGCGATCGCGTTGGAGTCGCCCGAGAAGAGCGTCGCCTGCGGTCCTGCCGAGTTGAGCGAGGAGAAGACGTCGCGGATCAGGTGCGGCCAGACCTCGCGATCGTCGACCAGCCGTCTGAAGTTCTCCGCGGTGAATCCGTAGGTGCTCTCGGCCTGGATCGACTGGAGGGCGTTGCGATCCTGCCGGGCCTTGTCGAGGGCCGCCTGGACCACTTGATCGGTCTCGGCACGGCCTCCCTCGAGCGACTGCCGCTCGAGCAGACCCTTGACGAACATCAGGCCGCCCGCCGCGACGACGATGCCGGCGGCAGCGGCGAACCAGCGACTCTTGCGGGCCCAGACCTGCTGTCGCAGCACCGGGACCGGGGCGAGATTGACGTCGATGGCGCCCAGGCCGAGTCCCTGCAACGCCAAGCCGTAGACGGTGCCCAGGTTGACCGTCGCGGCCGCGAAGTCCGCTCCCGCGGCTCCGGGCACCGAGATCCGTCGGAACTCGTCGAGACGGGCCACCTCGCATTGGAGTTGCTGACCGAGGAACTTTCTCAGGCCGGGGATCCGGAAGGTGCTGCCGACGCCGAGGATCTCGGTCAGGTCGACACCGGCGTTGAGACTCTGGTAGTAGCTGAGCGACTTCTGGACGTCCCCGAGGAGGTCCCCGAACACCGGACGCATCGCCTGCATGATCTGCCGGGCGTACTTGCTCGAGGAGGCCTCGAGCTTCAACTTCTCCGCCTTGGCGTACGGGACCTTGAAGCTCTCCGCGATCGCCTCGGTGAAGTGGGTGCCGCCCAGGGGGAACGTTCGAACCCACGCTCGGCCCTGCTCGGCCACGATCAGATCGCTCGCCGTGGTCCCGATGTCCAGAAGCACCAGCGGCCCGGGTCGGTTCTCGAGATCGAGATCGTGCTGCACCGCGTTGAAGAGGGCGACCGGACTGAGATTGACCATCTGGGGCTGGATGCCCAGTTCGCCGTACAGCCCCATCAGATGGGCCAGTCGCTCCTTGGTGATGGCGAAGATGCCGACCTCGAGCTCGGGCAGGTCGCCCCCTCCGAAGGTCTGGTAGTCCCACTCCACATCCTCGATCGGGAACGGGATCTGCTGCACGGCCTCGAAGCGGACGATGTCGGGGATCTTCTTCGGCTCGACCGGCGGGAGCTTCGCGAACCTCGCGAAGGCGAGGTGCCCCGGAACGCTCATCACCACGGGTTGGTTTCGAACGTCCTTCTCGCTGATCAGCTGGCCGAGACCGATCCGGATCATCTCGTCGACCTGCAGATCGGGCGTCGTCAGCACCTTGCGATGGGGGATGACGGCGAAGTCGCCGACCCGGACCTCATCACCGCTTCGATCGAGGCGCAACGCCTTGATCGCGTAGGAACCGACCTCGATGCCCCAAACGGACTTCAACGCTGCCATGGTGCTTGCACCTCCAGTGGACGGACGATGGCCTTGGACGCTCCGCCGCCGAAACCTTCATCCCGCGAAGGAGGATTGGTCTCGGCATTGTGAGTCGGGCTCGGCATCGAACGTTCGAGGGCCTCTCGGGGTGACGGACGCCTGACGGACCATGGTCCCGGCTCGAGACGGAACCCGCCTCGCCTCATCGCACAACCGCGCGTGTCCGCCAGAGATGCGCGGGCGAGGCGCGGACGAATCATAACGGGAGCGGAAACGGGAGCGGACCCCAAATCGTGTCGGCCGATCCGACCCGAACGATACGCGAGGCCCCGGCGGCCTGTTGCCTCGGCTCGGCGATCCTCCGCCGCTGATTGGACGCCGACCTGCATGTGGCTCGGACTCGAAACTGCGGCCGGTCGGAGTGATGCTCGGGTCCCCTCGAAGAATGGTGGAGGTGAGACCTCGCTTCAGGTAGCCTCTTGCCCCCGACCGAGGTCCCCAAATGCACAGTCCAGACTCGTCTCCTCATCAAGATCCGACCAACCCGACGCCTCGCGAGGAGGTCCACGAGGATCGGCCGACGGCTCCGGGCAGCGAGGGGGAGATCCCACCCGACGCCGGAAGTTCCTCCGCAACGCCTCGCGCAGACTCTCCAGAAGGTCTCTCGTCCTCGGCCGGGGGCGCGCCGTCCCAGGGGCAGCGTCAACCTCGTGTCGGCGATCTCGACGCCAGCCTGCAGGCCGAGATCGATGCGGCACTTGCCGACATGAGCGTCGACGAGATGCTCGATTCCGCAGGCCCCGCCACACGGACCTCCGGACCCGCGCCGGGACTTCGAACGACCCGAACCGGCCGAATCGTGCGGGTCCACGGCGGAGAGGTGTTCGTGGAGTTCGGTCCCAAGAGCCAGGGCGTCTGCCCAGCGAGCCAGTTCGACGAGCCCCCTGCCGCAGGCAGCTCCGTCGAGTTCGTGGTCGAACGACTCGACGCCTTCGAAGGCCTGCTGATCCTGTCCTTGCCCGGCGCCGTGCAGAAGGCCGACTGGGGCAGCCTCGCCATTGGACAGGTGGTCGAAGCGCGATGCGTGGGCATGAACAAGGGCGGTCTCGAGATGGAAGTCGCCCACCACCGAGGATTCATGCCGGCCGGTCAGGTCGATGTCCGCTCGGTCCCCGACATCTCGGTGTTTCTCGGCGAGAAGTTCCCCTGCAAGATCATCGAGCTGAAGAAGGAGAAGAACCGCCTCGTGCTCAGTCGCAAGGCGGTGGTGCTCGAGGAGCGAGAGGAGGCCAGGACGAAGCTGCTCGACGAGATCGAGCCAGGTCAGGTCCGGCGAGCCACCGTGGTCGGGGTGAAGCCCTACGGCGCGTTCGCGGACCTCGGAGGTCTCGACGGCCTGATTCCAGTCGGCGAACTCGCCCACGAGCGAATCCGGGATGCCTCGGACGTCGTCAAGATCGGAGACGTCTTCGAGGTGAAGATCGTCTCCATCGATCGAGAGAAGACCCCGCCGCGGGTCAGCCTCTCGCGCAAGCAGGTCATGACCAACCCCGCCGCAGAGGCGATGGAGAAGATCGAGCAGGGCCAGACCGTGTCCGGGAGGGTCACCCGAATCACCGAGTTCGGCGCCTTCGTCGAGTTGGCGCCGGGCGTCGAGGGCCTCGTGCACATCTCTGAAGTGAGCCACAGCCGCATTCCGTCGGTGTCTTCGGTGCTGTCGAAGGATCAGGTGATCCAGACGAAGGTGCTGTCGGTGGACCCCGATCGGGGCCGAATCAGCCTCTCGCTGAAGGCCTTGGAGGACCGACCCGCCCCCAAGAGCCGCGATCGCGAGGCACCGGCGGAGGAGCCGGCCCGCGAAGAGGATCCGGCCCTTCGCAAGCTCCGGGCCAAGCGCGGCGGGAAGGGGCCGACCCGCGGTGGCATGGACGCCCATGGCGCCCTGGGAACCGACAAGATCGACTGGAACTTCTGACCGCTCGCCCATCAGGCATGTCCCGACTGCCGGCGGAGACGGGTGGGGCGGCGATTGCCACCGGGGCAGGCTCCAGTTGGGGGGGCGACGCCCGCCCGTGGGTTCCGAACGGGCCGCTCAGAACGGATCCTCCCCTTTCCGAAGACGCCTGATCCGCTCGATCAGGCTCTCGAGATCGAGCGTCGACGTCGGACGACCGCGAACCAGATCGAACCCACCCGGCACGACCTGCCGAGGCGGGCAGCGGACCACCACCAGCTCGACGTCGTCCCTTCCCGTCGCCAACCGGTGAAGCCTTCCGCAACGCGACGACGCACTCCTCGCGTCGAAGGAGTCGAAGCTCGGCTCATCGAATCCGTGATCGACGAGTGCCGCGGCCAGAACACCGATCGCGACCTCGGTCTCGACGCGGAGATGCAGTCGGCAGTCGCCCTCGATCTGCCCCCGAGCCGCACGTCCAGCCAGCGTCGCCCTCGCCGAAACGGGCGGCGCCGAGAACAGGCCCATCGCCACGGCCGCATGCTCGAGCACGTCGGCCACGCGACCAAGGTACGCCTCCCGACCCAAGGCCGACTCGGCGAGTGCGCGGAGATGGAGGCGCACCCGGCCTTCCGTCGGACGAGGTGGCCGCTCTCCTTCAAGAGCCGAAGGTCGATCGGCCTCCGGGAGGCTCCATGGTCCGGACGAGGCCGCGTACCCAGACTTCGAGCCGTCGGACTGCCCGAGCGCATCGTCGATCGCCCGATCGATCGATTCGAACGCCCCGCGCGACCAGGACCGTGCCGCGGACGCCGCGATCTCGTCGCGGCGACGACGACGTTCGGATCGACGTTCCCGGTCGGATCGAGACATCGCCGCGATGGTAGCGCCGAACGGAGCCCAGCCACTTCGCCCCCGGTTCTACACTCTCGGCATGGACGATTCCGAGCAGGACATCCCCTTCCCCACGCTCGATGCGGTCGAGGCTCGAGTCCTCGGCACGCTCATCGAGAAGGCGCACACCGTCGCCTCGCAGTACCCGATGACGCTCAATGCGATCGTGGCCGGTGCCTCGCAGCGGAGCAATCGAGATCCCGTGACGGAGTACGACGAGTCCTCGGTGCTCGATGCGCTGGATCGTTTGCGAGGCAAGGGCTTCGTCCACGAGGTGAACCTCTCGGGAAGCCGGGTACCGAAGTACCGCCACGTCGCCCGGGAACGACTCGCGGTCTCCACCGGCGAACTGGTGGTTCTGACCGAGCTGATGCTGCGAGGCCCCCAGACCGTCGGCGAACTGCGAGGCCGAGCCTCCCGCATGCATCCGCTCGAATCCACCGAGATCGTCGGCAATCTGCTGGAGAGTCTCCGACGTCGTCCACATCCGCTCACCGAGCGACTGCCGCCGGCACCGGGGACTCGCGCCGAACGCCATCGCCAACTCCTGCATCCCACCTCGGACTCGTCGCTCGGGACGCACGGGTCGAGCGGGGCCGCATCGGCCACGAGCGTCGAACCCGACGACCTGTCGGCACGGGTCGCACGTCTTGAACGTCGCCTCGCGGCGCTCGAAGCGGCGATGGCGTCACGTCCCGCCTAGGACGACGCCCCGGCGCACCCCGCACGCACGACCGCCACCCCCCCGCGTCGAGCGAGTCAGGACGCCCGCCGTGCGGCCTCGATCGCCTCGCGGACCCGCTCGGCCCGAGGTCGTTGTCCAGGCGACTCGGCGATCTCCTCCGGACGCACCCGATCGACCGCTCGCCGGAGGAAGAGGTGGATCCGGACGCCCGCATCGAAGAGCCACGCGAAGACCAGCGCCCCGACCAGCAGTCTCGACAGGCTCACCCAGGTGGCGACCGCATCCGCCGCCACCCCATCGATCGAGAGCATCGCCGGCGAGGGCGCGCCGAACTCGAGCCAGCCTCGCCCATCCAGCAGCTCGCCGACCCAGGCTGGCGCGGTGCCCGCCACCGCCAGACGCACCGACCACAGCGTGGTCAGCAAGAGAGCGTCGAGGACGGCCACTGCCACGGCAAGTCCAACGATCGCGGCGACCGCCAGCACGAGATAACGCCCGAATCGGTTGAACGGGTAGGCATAGGCCCTCTGCAGGCAGTCGGCGGCATCGGCGTCCTCGCAGGCGACCGCCGGCACGATCAGGGGCCACCCCACGGCAATCCCGACCAGAAGAATGCCGGCCAGCAGGCCGAGGATCAGCGAACTGCCGAAGAGGACGCCGGCCACGACGTCGAGCCAGGGCACCGAGAGGACGAGGCCCAACAGCGCAACCGCTCCCAGAGGCACCAACGCCGCAGCCAGCGGCAGGAGCGGTGCGGAGATCAGACGTCGCCACGAGGCGCCGACGAAGTCCGCCGACTCGCCCAGCGTCAACCACTGCCGCCTCGCGAATCGACAGGCGGCCATGCGGGCCACCATCCCTCCAAGCAGAGTGGACACGATCAGCGCCGGCAGGCCGAAGGACAGCAGGAACAACCTGTCGTGCCGCCAGACCGCAACCGGAACGTCGATCACCATTCCGCCCAGCGATGTCGCCGCAGATCGCGGATCGATCGCCACGACGGATCGGCAGAAGTCGCCGAATCTCCCGGCGACCAGGCTCGACACCGCGTCGTAGGTTCCGAGGGGACGGTCTTCGAGGAAGACCCGCTCCATCTCCACCCTCGCCTCCCCCCCGAGGTCGGCGTCGTCGTCGATCCGCGAGGATCGCGACGCGACGAGGCGACGACGTCCCTCGGCAAGCAGTTGCCATGGGGTCGCGGACTCGGCGTCGAAACTCCCCGAATCCGCCTCGCTCGCGATCGACTCGGAGAGGCGCGACCTCCACCGTTCGATCGAGGCGACCAGTTCCGCTTCCGGATCCTCCGCCAGCAATCCTCCGGGTCCGAATCTCGGCCCGGCCAGGCGATCGTGAAGATCTCCGATCTGTCCAAGCAGCAGCACCGCGAGGAGTCCGACCGCGAGGCGTCGAGGGTGAAGCGACGCCACCGCCGCTCGCGCGGTCTCGACGCACTCGGCGAGAAGTCCGCCGAATCCCTCGCCATCGGGCAGGCTGCCCTGTCGTTCCGGCGATGCCTCGTCCACCATGGGGCGAAGTCTACGGCAAGCGCGACGGGTCGGCACCCACCGCGAGAGCGAGTTCCGCCGCCGCATCGCCGAGGATCCAACGGGTGCAGGGATCCGGAGCGGCGTCGCCGTGCTCCACCAAGACCGCGTGCACCTGCCCCGACGCGAAGAACTCGGCCTCGGGCGTCCCCCGCATCAGGAACACGTGAGCCGCCCACGGCCGATGCGTCGCGTTCTCGGTTCCGGTGTGCTCGACATGCCAGTCCACGGCATCGTGAAGTCGAGCGTTCCACTCCGACCTCTGGTGGATCCGAGCTGCCCGATGCAGGGCATGCATCGCGGCAAGTTCGCGATCGACCCAGACCTCCACGGCGTCGGTCGGCCCACGATCGAGCAACGGCCCGGACGAATCCAGACGGAGTCCGGGAACGGCTCCGATCGCGTCGATCGATCCGGCGGGTTCGACCGCCACCAACGCCCAGAGCATTCGATCCGTCGCAATCTCCACCTCGGCACCCCATGCGGACGCCGGTGGCCCTGCGGATCGCGAATCCGCCCGTTGCTCGCCGCCACGGAGGCGGATGGACCATTGGAGCAGTCTGGCGGCGTGGTCGATCACGGCGTCGTTGGGCAACTCGGCGGCGGAAACCGGGAGGGATCGGCGTAGCCGCCGTCGCCCGGCGAGGAGGGAGGACGACGCGAAGCGCATCGACCTCG
Organism: Planctomycetota bacterium; assembly: GCA_017859745.1. Classification (GTDB taxonomy): domain Bacteria; phylum Planctomycetota; class Phycisphaerae; order Phycisphaerales; family SM1A02; genus VGXO01. Next base: position 6,458 of record JAFMML010000032.1, on the reverse strand, counting down.
CGTCAAGATGGTGGACACCTTCCAACGGCATGCTACGTTCAGGCCATGGGGAGTCGAACGAGAACCCGCGCCACCGCGTGGACCGAACCGCGTTGCCTGGAATGCGGAACCACCGCCGACCACGCCCTTCGCGAGCTCCTCGAACACTGCCATGAATGCGGGTGCGACTTCGCCAAGCGTCCGCCTCGGAGCTATGCCGAACTCGAGGGACTGACTCCGCTGGAGCTCGGCGTCGCCGCCTCCCGCGACGAGGCCCGTCCATCTTGGACCTGGTCGGGGGTGCTGCTGGCGGCCACGATCGTGGCGTTGATCGCGCTGGCGATCTTCGTCTCCGCGTGAGCGGCGCTGGACACTCGGGCGAGTCTCTCGGATCGATGCGGTGGGGAGACGGCCGATCTCGGCCATCGAGATCGGCGTCGGCCGAATCGCCGTCGCAGCACGGCCCCCTCGCCCGCGACGCCCGAGTCGGGCCTCGCCGGCGACCGCAGTTGCCCTCGCTGCAGCGGGCGGCGACGATGAGCCGGCCGAATGCCCGGCCGGAGTCCCCATGACCACCACCGCCAGCGCCCGCCTCGCCCAGGTCCTCGAGCGAACCGACCGCAACCTCGACGCTTCGATCGATCGCCTCTGCGCGTTCCTCCGGATCCCGAGCATCAGCACCGATCCGGCCTACGACGCCGAAACACGCAAGGCCGCGGAGTGGGCGTCGGAACGACTCTCCGAACTCGGCTTCGAGTCGCGTCTCGTCGACACGGAGGGGCAACCCTTCGTGGTCGCGCACCATCCGGGCCCCGGAACCGGCTCGACCCGCCCGATCCTCTACTACGGCCACTACGACGTGCAGCCTCCGGATCCGTTGGAACTCTGGCGCAGCGGTCCGTTCGAACCGGTCGTCGAGGATGGCCCCACCGGACGCCGCGTCGTCGCTCGCGGCGCCTGCGACGACAAGGGTCAGGTGATGACCTTCATCGAGGCGTTCCGGGCATGGTGCGAGGTCCATGGCGGTCCGCCGGTGCCGGTCACGGTGATGCTCGAAGGCGAGGAGGAGTCGGGGAGCCCCAGCCTCGATCCGTTTCTCGCCGGCCACCGCGAGGCCCTCGACGCACGCGTGTGCGTCGTCTCCGACACCGGCATGTGGGACGTGGAGACGCCGGCGATCACCACGATGCTGCGCGGCCTGGTCTACGAAGAGGTCCAACTGCGCGGTCCGGGCCACGACCTCCACTCGGGCATGTACGGGGGCACCCTCGCCAACCCGCTCAACGCGCTCGTCGAGTGCCTCGGCGCCCTCCACGACGCCGACGGCCGCGTGGCGATCCCGGGCTTCTTCGACGGCATCGAGGATCCGCCCGCCGAAGTCGCCGCCTCGTGGAGGGAACTGCCCTTCGACGAGCGGGCGTTTCTCGACTCCGCCGGCGCGACGGCGGAACACGGTGAACCGGGCCGCAGCATGCTCGAGCGCATGTGGTCGCGCCCGACCTGCGATCTCAACGGGATCTGGGGCGGCTACGCGGGACGCGGTGCGAAGACGGTGATTCCTGCGACGGCGGGCGCGAAGCTCTCCTGCCGCCTCGTCGCAGGACAGGATCCCGAGCGAATCCGCGGGCTGCTGCGATCGTTCATCGAGTCGCGACTTCCCCCCGGGATCGTCGCCACGTTCCACAGCCATGGGTGCAACCCCGCGATCGCGGTTGCGGCGGACAGTCCGGAGATGCGGGCGGCACGCGAAGGTCTCGCCGTCGCCTACGGTCGTCCCGCGGCGATGATCGGCACCGGCGGCAGCATCCCCGCGGTCGGCGCCATTCGACGGCATCTCGGCATCGACTCGATCCTCGCGGGCTTCGGACTCGACGACGATCGGGTGCACTCGCCCAACGAGAAGTTCGACGTGAAGTGCCTGCACGGCGGAATCCGCGCCCACGCCGCGATGCTCGAGTCCTTCGCCTCGACGGCGTGAACGCCCGGATGCCGCGAACGCCCGTCATGTCCCGCCCTTCGATCGTCGCGATGTGGCTTGCGACCGCGCTGGCGTCGACGGCCCCGGGCCAGGTCTCGCTTTCGCTCGAGGAGTTCGGCGTCGGCGGAACCTATCGCCCGGGCGACTGGACCGGCATCCGGGTGACGGTTCGCAACGACGGCCCCGAGGCGGAACCCCTGCGGATCGAGTGGGAACTTCCCGACGCCGACGGGGACATCGCCACGGTCTCGCGCCGGGTGGTGGTTGCACCAGGTCGGTCGGTCACCCGATGGCTCTACGGTCGTCTGCTGCCCGGGAGGTTCGGCGGCGCCCTCGACACCGAGGTCTTCACGCTTCGGGCCTACGCCGAGCAGGACGGCGTGCGCGGCGAAGAGCGGGCCGTCGCACGGGTGAGTCCCGCCACCGCGACGATTCCCTCGGTCGGCATTGCGCCGACGGAGGGCCTGATCGGTCTCGTCGGCGGCGGCCGACTCGGTCTCGAGGCCTACGACGCGCCGCCGTCGGGCCTCACCTCGATTCCCGCACTCAACGAACGCACCCGGATCGCGTCGGCGATCGGTGTCGACGGCCTGCCGGATCGCTGGGAGGGACTGCGCTCCTATGCGGCGATCGTGTGGGCAGGCGACGATCCCGACACCCGGCCGGCTGCCCTTGGCCTCGACGAGGGCCGCGCCCTCCTCGAGTGGATGCATCGGGGAGGCACCCTCGTGGTGGTGCTCCCCGAGGCGGGCAATCCGTGGTCGCTCGGGTCGAGCGCGAACGAGGACCGCCACGCCCTCGCATCGCTCCTGCCCGAGACCGCCCCGATGCTGCGCGACGGGGTGCTGGTGCGGGAGATGCTGCCGGCCCTCTCCAAGCGTCAGGCCTTGCGGGATCCCGGGGTGCGAATGCCGGTGCGGATCTTCCCCGAGGAGTCCCGGCCCGCACCGTGGGAACCGACGCTCGCGTTTCCATCGAGCCGCGCGGCGGCCACGGGCATCCCGACTCCGCGACCCGACACCGTGGAGGGCGAGGTCTTCGCGATCGAGCGTCCGGTCGGCTTCGGCCGTCTCGTGCTGGTCGGCCTCGATCTCGACGCGCTGCGGCGACGTGCCTTGCAGGAGGGCGGACTGCCCGACGCCGACTGCGTCTGGAATCCGATCCTCGGCCGCCGGGGGGACACCCTGTCCGCAGGCGAGTACGCGGCGCTCGATCAGAGTCAGCCGCAGCGGCTGCGACGGCGCCCCACCGACGTCGACTCCATCGGCGGCGGCCGTCTCGTCGCCGATCGCATCGATCTCGCCGGCCGCGCTGCGGTCGGGGTCCTGGCCGCGATGGGGATCTTCGCGACGTACTGGTTGCTCGCCGGGCCTCTCGGCTTCGCGATCCTGAAGCGGCGAGGACGACAGCGTTGGGCGTGGCTCGCCTTCGTCCTGACCGGCGCGGCGTTCACCGGACTGGCCTGGGTGGGCAGCGCGTTCCTTCGCGAAGAGCGCGTCCGCGTGGAGCATCTCACCTTCCTCGACCACGTCGCCCGCGATGCCGATCTCGACGCGGCGCTCGGAAGATCGCCGCAACGGCAGCGGGCGACCTCGTGGTTCACCGCGAGCCTGCCCGGCTACGGCATCGCCTCGATCTCGATCGCCGACGACGCGGCGACAACGACCGCCCCTCCCCGCAATCTCCTCTCCACCTGGTTCCCTCCATCGGGAGAGGAACGAGGGCGGTTCCCCGACACGGCCCGCTACGACGCGCCGCTCGAAGCTCCGGGCGAGCTGGACGTACCCTCGCGGGCGACGGCCGCGACCTTCGCCGCCGACTGGATGGGCACGCTCCCCGACTCGTGGGGACGACTGCCGTGGGTCGATCCCGACGTTCCCGTCGAGACCTACCTCGATCCCGCCACCGGCACCGTGGGGATCTCGGGACGACTGCTGCACGGCATTCCCGGGGGACTCGAGGACGTGCGGGTCATCCACGTGAACCCCTACCGAATGCCGCTTCCCCGCTTCGCACCGGGGCCTCTCCCGATCGTCGCCGACAGCGGAGGCATGCCGTTCGGTGGACGCTTCGTCATCCTGCCGCGCTGGCCGGAGAACGCGCCGCTCGATCTCGGCGGGTCGCTCTACCCGAATGGGCCGGTCGCGGCCCGATCGACGGCATCCGGAAGCCTCACCGCCGAGATCCGCGGTCGCTACTACGACCCGTTCGCCGCGTCCGCGGGCCTCTTCCGACCCGACTCCAACCTCGAGAGCGCCGAGGAGGTCGTCCGACGCCTCGACATGCTCTCGCTCTACGGAATGCTCGCGCCACCGCCTTACCTGCAGAATCCCCCGGTGGGTCGAGACACCGTGCGGATCGAACGGATCGTCGGTCGCGAGGTCGATCTGTCGGCGTGGTTCACGCGTCCCTGCCTGATCGTGATCGGCTACCGTCGAGGGTCGCCGCTCCCGGTCCCGGTCGCGATCGACGGCGAGACGCCGCCGAGCGACGGCCTCACCGTCGTGCGGTGGATCCTGCCTCTCCCCTCGCCCGGCTCGGCCGCCGTCCCCGAGCCGCGTCCCGTTCCGTCCGCCCCGACCACCTCCGAAGCACCCCCCGCCTGAGATCCGGTCTCCACCCATGCCGATGATCGAGACGGTCAACCTCACCCGGAAGTACGGCGACCTCGTGGCGCTGGACAACCTGAACCTCGCCATCGAGGAGGGCGAGTGCTTCGGCTTCATCGGCCCCAACGGCGCGGGCAAGACCACGACGATCAAGATTCTCGCGACGCTGCTCAAGCCCAGCTGGGGCGAGGCCCGCATCGACGGCAAGACCGTCGGCTACCAGAACAACCTGATCCGGCCGGTCATCGGCTACGTGCCGGACTTCATGGGCGCCTACGACGACATGCTCGTCGGTGAGTACCTGGAGTTCTTCGCGAGCTGCTACGGCATCCACGGCCCCGCCCGACGGTCCGTCGTGAAGGACGTGCTCGACCTGACCGACCTCGTCCACAAGACCGAAAGCGAGGTCAACGGCCTGAGCCGTGGCATGCAGCAGCGGCTCTCCATCGCCCGGGTGCTGCTGCACGATCCCAAGGTCCTGCTGCTCGACGAGCCCGCGTCCGGCCTCGACCCGCGGGCCCGCATCGAGATCCGCGAACTGCTGAAGGAACTGCGCCGGATGGGCAAGACCATCCTGATCTCCTCCCACATCCTGCATGAGCTTGCGGAGCTGTGCACGAGCGTCGGCATCGTGGAGAAGGGCAAGCTCGTCTTCTCCGGCTCGGTCCGGGAGATCATGAAGCGGGCGAGCCGCGGACCGATCGTGCAGATCGAGGTCGCCGAGCGCACCGCGGAGGCGGCGGAACTCCTGCGAAAGGTCCGCGGCATCGTCGAGGTCGAGGTGATCGAGGCCGGAGCCGGCGGCGATCCCGAAGGCGGCGCCCGCATCGACGCGATGCTCGACTCGAGCGGCATCCTCGACATCTCCGAACTCCCCAACCGCCTCGTCGTCGCGGGCTTCCGTCTTCGCTCGATGCAGATGGAGCAGGTCAATCTCGAGACCGCGTTCATGCGCCTGACCCGAGGGCTGGTCTCTTGAGCCACGGATCCGCGACGGTGCTGCTCGTGGGCGACCGTGAACGCGACGGGGTGCCGGCGCTGCTCGAGTCGGTGGGGACTCTGCTCGGTTCGCGTGGTCTCGACGCGATCGAGCAGCGTCCCGATCTCGCCGAGCCGCCACCCGCAACGATCCGCCTCGTCGTCGTCCTCGGCGGCGACGGAACCCTGCTCGGGCAGGCGCGTCGCTTCGTCGCCTCCGGCATCCCCGTGCTCGGCGTCAACGTGGGACGACTCGGCTTCCTGGCGGAGTTCGACCTCGACGCGCTCGTCCGACATGCAGACGTGGTCCTCGGCGACGCCCCGCCGCTCCGCGAGCGCATGCTGCTCGAGGCGACCGTCGCATCGGGCGACGCCGAGACCGCGGCGGGCATCGCCCTCAACGACGTGGTGATCGCGGCGGGACCGCCCTTCCGCATGGTCGAGATCGCCCTCGAACTCGACGGCCGCGAAGGCCCGGACCTGCTCGGGGACGGCGCCATCGTCTCGACGCCCGCCGGCTCGACCGCCTACAACGTCTCGGCGGGCGGTCCGATCGTCGATCCCGATCTCGATGCGATTGTGATCACGCCCAACGCCGCCCACAGTCTTGCGTTCCGTCCGATCGTGGCTCCCCCGACGCTCGCCGTCGACATGCACGTTCGTCGGGCCAACGAGGGCACGACGCTCCTTCTCGACGGGGTGCCCGCACGGCCGCTCGCCGTCGGCGACGTGGTACGGGTCCGCTGCCATCCGCGACGGGCTCGCCTCGTGGCCAACCCCGATCACGACTACTGGCGAACCCTGATGACCAAGATGCGCTGGGCCCAGGGTCCGGAGTATCGAACCTGAACCGACGCGGCGGCGGTTCGAGTTGCATGCCTCGCCTCGTCCATCTCGCTTCGTCCACCTCGCCT
>JAFMML010000147.1 GCA_017859745.1 Planctomycetota bacterium | reverse complement strand
CCTCTCCCCGCGTGGGGGGTGGGTGACCGTCGATCCGCCAAGGCGAGCCGAGAGGTGTCCACAACGCCTCGAAGCGTCCGGGCCGGGCCGCGGGTGCAGATGGCGGCTCCGGTCCTTTCGGAACCGTCTTGGGCCGTGATGGTCGACGCACCCTCGGAATCCGGCATCGCCGATTGCGGCGATCTCGGCTGATCGAGCGGTCCGTCAAGGAGGTCTCCGAATGAAGAGAGGACAGACCATGAACAAGTTCGAAACCGGATCGCTCGCCGTCGCGGGCGGTCTTGCCGTGATGCTCTCCTGCCCGACGGCGATGGCCCAGGACGAGTGCTCGACCGCGCTTCCCCTCGCGCCTGGCGCCCCGGTGCAGGTCGACACCACCGTCGCCACCGGCAGCGCCGAACCGGTCGACGCCGGGCAATGCCTCGGCACGTTCCTCGCATGGGGCGATCCGCTCGGCAACCCGGACGTGTGGCTCGTCTGGACGGCCAAGGAGGCTGGACTTGCCGCCTTCAGCACGTGCGACCCCGACGGCTTCGACACGTCCATGGTGGTGTACACCGGCTCCTGCGGCGACCTTACCCAACTCGCCTGCAACGGCGACACCCAGGTCCTCGGCGACTGCCAGCAGTACTACTCGCTCATCGAGAACGTCGTGATCGACGCCGGGGCGACCTACTACGTCCGGGTCGGCGGCTACGCCAGCGTCGCCGGCGTCACCACCGTGAGCATGTCCTTCGAGAAGCTCTCGGCGTCCTGCAACGGCGCCGAAGGCGACTGCGGGGTCGTGCACGAGACGCCCGGATGCAACGACGGTGCGTGCTGCGAGCAGGTGTGCGCCTTCGCGCCCTTCTGCTGCGAGGTCGAGTGGGACGAGTTCTGCGTCGAGAGCGCGATCAAGACCTGCGGCATCTACCAGTACGAATGCCCGGCGGGCGGACCGGTCAACAACTGCCCGACCAGCCCCATCGTGGTCGCAAGCGGCGACGTGGTCGCCTTCGACACGACCCTCGCCGACACCGTGGGACCCGAAGAGAACTGTGGTTCCAGCGGAAACGATCTGCAGATCCACAGCGACCTCTGGTACCGGTTCTCGGCCAAGACCGCGGGCACGCTGGTGGCGAGCACCTGCTCGACCGCGGACTTCGACACCAAGATCGCGCTGTACGACATCGGCGACGGCATCTTCGACCCGAACGAACTGCCCGAACTCTTCGTCGCCTGCAACGAGGACGGCCCCTGCAAGTTCTTCACCTCGCTGCTGACGGTCGCCCTGGATGCCGGAACCACCTATCTGGTCCGTCTCGGCGGCTTCGGTTTCGAGACCGGCACCGGCACGATCTCCTTCGAGTTCGTGCCCGATGCCGCCTCGTGCGGCGATCCCGACGCCGGCACCTGCTGCGAGGCTCAGGCCGGTCCGTTCTGCGCCGAAGGCGACTGCTGCGAAGCCGTCTGCGCCATCGACCCGGCCTGCTGCGACGAACTTTGGGATGCGAGTTGCGCGGACCTCGCGTTCACCGCATGCACCCCGCTCTGCGGGACCCCGCCGGCCAACGACGAGTGCGAGGGCGCGATCCCGCTGGTCCTCGGTGCGAACTTCGTCGAGAACGTCAACGCCAGCACCGGCCCGATCCAGCCGCCGGCCGAGCAGTGCACGTTCTTCGGATCGTCCACCATCAACAACGACGTCTGGTTCACCTACACCTCGGCCTGCGACGGTCCCGTCATCCTCTCGTTCTGCCCCGGCAACGGCGGATCGGCGACCTTCGACACGAAGTTGGCGGTCTGGAGCGGTCCCGACTGCGACAACCTGTCGATCGTCGGGTGCAACGACGACACCTGCGGTACCCGAAGCGAGGTGCTCTTCGATGCGGTCTGCGGAGAGGTCTACCTCATCCAGTTCGGCGCCTGGGCGTCACAGGGCCAAGGCACGGGTGAACTGGTCCTCAGCTGCGCCGGCGACTCCTGCGACAATCCCGCCGACATCAACGGGGATGGCGTCGTGGACGGAGCCGACCTCACGATCCTGCTCGCCGCCTGGGGGACCGACAACGCCCTCTCGGATCTCAACGGAGATGGCATCGTGGACGGAGCCGACCTCACGATCCTGCTCGCCGCCTGGAGTTGACCCCGCCGCCGGTCAGGGCATCGGTGATCGTCTCCAACCCCCTCGGGCTCGCGGGCCCGGGGGGGTTTCATTGGATGGGGGTCGGATTCGTCGTCCAGATCAGGGACCCGCGGGTGTCCCTCATCCACCGGAGCCGGAAGGGACGCTCGGCAACCCCGGAGATCGCTCTCTGAGGAGGCCAACGCTCTCCGTGGCCTCGCAATCGACGATGGTAGATTCTCGCAAGCCGATACCAGAAAAACACTTGTGATCTAGGGGGAGAATTCGATGCCCCAATCGAGAAGCATGCGCCAACCCATCGATCACGGATCGATTGGGGTGGATTCCGGTTTTTTATTGGACCTTTAGCACTCAGCGAATAGGTTCCGTTCAAGACCATTGGCGCCCAGAGTCGGCGCTGATCGGTCCCGGCAGCATTCAAGGAGACAACCATGCGTTTGAGTGGAGCAGGAACCTTCGCCGGCGGCATCGCCGCCACCCTCGCCTGTTCGGCCGCG
>JAFMML010000146.1 GCA_017859745.1 Planctomycetota bacterium | reverse complement strand
GGTCGGCAGCCTCGCGGGCGGCACCGGGCGAGGATGCTGGCAGCTGCTGTCTCTCAAGGCGCGTGAATACTTCGGGCAGATGGGACAGTCCTGCCGTCCCATCGGGTTCTTCATGGACCAGGCCGCCTTCAGGGACGTGCAGCGAAACCGACCCGAGCAGGAAGTCAAGCTCAAGGTCAACTCGCTGACCGGCCTGTCCGAGCTCGCGATGTGGCTCCGCTCGGATCGGCGATTCCCCGACGCGACGCCACGAGCGGGAGAGCTCCGCGAGCGGCGATTCTCGCTCCCGAACCTCCGGAAGCCCGATTCCCCGGAGTCCGATGTGATCGACACGGATCGATACATGCCGGAGAGCCAGCGTGCGCGTGTGGGACGTTCGCCCATCCACAAGGCCTATGTCTTCTCCGACAAGTCGTCGAGTATGGAACTGACCAGTGCGGATCAGGTCTACGAGGTGTGTTCGGCGGCCATCTACGGGCGGTTGATGATCGGTCAGATGCGGAGCGACGACGCCAATCAGCCGTCACGCGCCGCCGCCACGGCCACCAGCGTGCTGCAGGTCCCGGTCACCGACATCCGCCAGGTCGTCCAGGCCAAGGCGAAGGCGGAACGCTGCAAGATGATCCTCCTGGGGGGCGCCGGTCGAACCCCCATGGTCTCGGTGAATCGCGGCGGTCGATCCGGCGCCCGCTTGTCCTTCGAGGTCGCCGACCAGGCGGCGAGGCTGCGCATCGACGCGCTGCTGCAGCGGGTGGAGCGCTTCCTCGAGGTCCATCGCTCGGCGGGTCGTGCATCGTCGTCCTCGAACGAGTCGCCCCATGCGGAGTACCTGGCGCGACGCTGGGGGCCGGCGAGTCGAGACGACCTGAGGAACGACTTCGGCGAAGCCTTTCGAACCGGCGACCTCGACGAGTTCCAGGCCCTGCTGGAGCAGGGGGGGACATCGGCGGTGGCACTCAGGTCCGCACTCAAGCCGTGCTTCAAGAAGGTGCTCGAGCTCTCCGATGGGGAGTCGGAGGCCGTCTTCGACGAGTCGGACGAGGGCGGAAACGGATTCGCGAAGCGAATCGCCATGGCCGCGCTCGACAGGTTGGTGGTCAACTGGCGGGACGCAGACAGCCGCCTGTCGCGCATGGGGACCGGTCCGGATGGTTGCATGGGACTGGCGCTGGTCGCGATTCAAGAACTTCATTCCAAGCTCGAGGGCGTGTCCGATGCGCTGCGAGAGGCGATCGCCGATGTGGGGAGGGAGGGCTCGAGCGGCGGTGGGGACCTGCAGGCGGTGGAGGCGTTCAATCGACTGCGTCGGTGGTGGGCGATCTGGCCGCTGCCGAAGTTCGGAGAGGGCAGTCGGGAGTCGATCCTCTCGGAGGTGGAGAACGCTCGAATTGCAGGAGAGCGACTCGCCGCGATGCAGGAGTTCAAGCAGATCGCGGACGAGATGCGAGAGGTCGTCGGCGAGTGGCTCGAGAATGCCGGTGCGGTTGCCGAAGTGCTCCACAGGGAGGAGCAGCGGCAGGTGAAGAGCAGTAAGGAGCGGCGAGAGAAGTGCTTCACGATGGTGGATGCCGGGAATCTCCGGAAGTCGGCGGTGGATGCCCTGACCGGACTGCAGGACGACGAGCTGAATCCGGTGCACAAGGCGCGGCGGCGACTGCGACCGATCTACGACGAGGACATGTTCGACGAACTGGTGCGAGCCACGCTCGACGAGAAGGGAGGCGTGGCCCTCGCTCAGGCGGAGTTCTCCGACACCTTGATGGGCGTCGGGGAACTCGACGACCAGGAGAGGCCACGGGTCACCGAGGCGTCGGTCCTCTGGTGGAACGGCCGGAAGCGGCGCGGCAGCGATCGGCATCGCTTCAAGCAGGGCGTCGCGAGAAGTCTGGAGGAGATCCTCGCGAAGCAGGCGACGCCGGACACCGCCCTGCGTCAGTTCGCGATCGACGAGGTGCTCGATCGACTCGTGGAGTTCTGGTGCGAGCTGTACGAGTCCAACGCCGGTGACGAGAAGTTCGAGCGCCAGCTCGCCACGGCGGTCGAGAATCTCTGCGGCATCGACCTGCGTCGCCTCGCCAAGGAGCAGCAGGACGACGAGAGCCGAATCGGTGCAGGCCGGATCGAGCCCCCCGACCTGGCCGAGATCCTGTCCTCCGCGGCGCTCAAGCTCGCCGACAAGTGCGACCCGTTGATCGGGACGATGAACGAGAAGGAGGCGAGCGGCGATCTGGTGAGCGTGCTGTTGCCGGATACCAGCTTCGGGAAATCCACGAAACCCCATGAGGCGTGGCAGGCCCGGCTCGAGGACAAGTGGAAGCTGGACCCGCACAAGTTCGCGTTCGTGAAGTGCGGCCTGAACACGGACAATCCGTACATGATCGTGGCGAGTTCGGATCACCCGAAACGCGACTTCGACGACGTCGGCTGGGACGGCTGGGTCTGCTTCGACTACTGGCAGAGGGCGTTCCTGCAGGACTGGCTGGTGATGGTGGAGGATCCGGCGGGGGCCAGCGTGTTCGAGAGATCCAAGGACGACTCCATCGGGCTTGGATATCTCGATCCGCGGATGGTCCGTACGGAGCACTGGGCGAAGCGTCGCTGGCGACCGTGGTTCGATCCGTCCAAGGAGAAGTCA
>JAFMML010000004.1 GCA_017859745.1 Planctomycetota bacterium | reverse complement strand
GCGCCGATCGAGCCGGTCGAACCGAGGATGATCAGGCGTCGCGTCGCGGTCATCGACGAGAGCGTACCGCCCATGCCGTGATCGCGGGTCGGTCGAGCGGTGTCGGAGCGGCTGCGGGAATCGACGCCGGAATTCGGCACGGACACGCGTCGAATCGGGCCGGAGTGTCCTCGACGAGTCGATCAGCGATCGTCGGCTCGAGCGGCCGCGGGGCTGATCTTGCGGGTGCGTCCGCGGGCGTAGAGGGCCCGCGGCTTCGGTGTCGAATCCGCCGCGGTCTCGATGGTGGGCGGGGCGTCGGTGTCGGAGCCGGGCTCCTTGCCGCGACCACCGCCGGAGTCGGCGGCGGAGGACTCGTCGGCCGGGGACCCGTCGCCACCTTCGGACTCGCCGTCGCGGCTTCTCGAGCGCCGGCGGCCGCCGCGGCGACGGCGGCGCTTGCGCGGCTTCGAGTCGTCGTCATCACCGCCCTCGCCGCCGTCCTCGCCGACGTCTGCGGATTCCGCTTCGCCATCGGTGACCGCGGCCGCTTCGCCGGGCTGCGACGCGTCGGTCGCCTCGGACGACGCGTCGGTCGTCTCCGACTCGGAGTTGCCACCCTTGCCGCGTCGGCGTCGCCGGCGGCGACGCTTGCGTCCGCCTTCGCCCGACTCGTCGGCGTCTCCGGCGTTTCCGGCGCCTGCGGGGCTCGGGGCGTCCGTCGCCCGCGAGGCCGTGTCGGCCTCCGTGGACTCGGTCTCGGTTGTGGTGGTCGAGACTGGCTCGTACCACGCTCGGATCGTCGCCAGCGTCTCGCCGCCGACGGAACTCATCGCCGCCTTGACGCCGTCGAGTCCTTCCGCGGCACATCGTTCGACGATGTCTCGGCTGGTCACGCCATAGGTCTTCGCCAGAACGTGCACGCGGACGGGGCCCTCGTCGACGACAGGTACCGACACCTTCGCAGGCATGGTCTCGGCGACCTCGGCGACGTCTGCCTCGGCGCCGGTCTCGGTCGTTCCGCCCTTGCCACGTCGTCGGCGACGGCGGCGGCGCTTGCGTCGCCCGCCGCCTCCCTCGTCGCCAGCGTCCTCGTCGGTCTCGGCCGATTCGGCCGCGGCGAGCGCCGATTCGGCGGTCTCGTCGTCGTCGATTTCGTCGGGTTCGAACCCGCCGGCGAGGGCGATCGCGGCCGCATCGGCGGGACCCGAACGACGGCGCCGCCGTCGGCCCCGCCGACCGCCCCGGTCGTCCTCCTCCTCGTCGGCGGTGTCGCTCGGAGGCGGCGCGACCGTGGGCAGGGCCTCGACGTTGGGTCGGGGCAGTGCCGGAAGGCGATCGATCTCGACGTCGGCGTTGCGTTCGTCGTAGGCGTAGAGATCCACCCGGTCCAAGCCGAGGGCCTCGGAGATCCGCACGTCCACCCGCTTGCCGAACTCCCGTTCGAGAAGGGCCAGCTGCCTGCGGCGCCCGCTGAGCAGCACCGAGGCGACCCGCACCGGAACCACGAGTTCGACCCGACGAATGCGCTCGTGGGCGAGCACGCTGCCGACGCGACGCAGGGCGTCTGCGGCGACGGAGTCGGGCAGGCGGACCTCCCCGTGGCCGGCGCAGGTCGGGCACTCCGCGAAGTGGGCCTTGCGGAGACTCGGACGCATCCGCTGTCGCGTGATCTCGACGATGCCGAAGTCGCTGACCGGGAGCACCGTGGTGCGGGCCCGGTCCTTCTTGAACGCCGCCTCGAAACGCTCCTTGATGTCCTTGCGATGCTTCGCGGCCCGCATGTCGATCATGTCGCAGACCACGAGCCCGCCGAGATCGCGAAGCCGCAGCTGCCGGCAGATCTCCTCGACCGCCTCGCAGTTGGTGCGGTAGGCGTTGGTCTCGCTGTCCCGCGCCGAGCGGCTCTTTCCACTGTTGACGTCGATGGCGACCAGGGCCTCGGCCTGGTCGAACACGAGGGCGCCGCCCGAGGGCAGCGGCACCTCGCGGGCGTGGATCAGTTCGATCTGCCGCTCGACGTCGAAGGCGTGGAAGATCGGCGCCTTGCCGTCGTAGTAGCGGACCGGCGGGCTGGAGCGAGGTGCGATGACCGACAGGAACGTCGAGGATCGCTGCAGTGCGGATTCGCTGTCGACGACCACCGATCCGATGCTCGAATCGAGCACGTCCCGCAGCGTCCGAAGCAGCAGATCGCTCTCGGTGTAGAGGGCGCAGGGGGCGCCGCTGCCGGCGATCCGCTTCTCCATGACCTTCCACATGCGGGTCAGGTAGGCGACGTCGCGGGTCAGATCGGTCTTGGTCGCGCTGAAGCCGGCGGTCCGCAGGATGAACCCGAAGCCCTCCGGCAGCGCCAGCGAGTCGAGGATCTTGCGCATCGCCTTGCGCTGCGCCTCGTCCTCGACCTTGCGGCTGACGCCGACCTTGTCCATCCCCGGCATCATCACGAGCAGTCGTCCCGGGAGGGAGATGTAGCTCGTCAGCGTCGGACCCTTGGTGCCGAGGCCCTCCTTGAGGACCTGAACCAGAATCTCCGAGCCTCGCTTGAGCGCATCCTGAATGAGCGGTCGAGCGCGGTGGGGGACCTTCTTGCCGACCTTCTCCGTCTTGTCGCCGCCCGGGAAGTACCGCGGGTGCAGGTCGGAGATGTGGAGGAAGCCGTTCTGGCCTTCGCCGAAGTCGACGAACGCCGCCTGAATGGCGGGCTCGACGTTGGTGACGCGGCCCTTGTAGATGTTGCCGACGTTGGTGGCGGTGCTGAGACGCTCGGAGGAGAGGCCGTCGAGGCGACCCTTCTCCAGGATCGCGATGCGGCACTCCTCGCCGGGCGTGTCGTTGACGACCATGACCCGCGTCGACGGATCGACCGGTGCCGGGGCCGGGGTCGGTGCGGGCTTCGAGGCGCCGCCACGGTCCCCCTTGGCGCTGCGCCGACCGCCGCTCCTGCTCGCGGGCTTGGATCGTGCCTCGGACCTGGTCTCCGACTCGGCCTCGGTCGCGGTCTCAGAAGCGACCTCGGCCTCATCCTCGGACCTGGTCTGCGACTCGGTCTCGGACGCGGTATCAGAGGCAACCTCGGCCTCGGATTCGGGCTCGGATTCGGGTGTGCGGGCGCTCTTGGACGCCCTCTTGGACGCGGCCTTGCTCTTGCGAGCGCTCTTTCGACGGCTGCTCTTGGGGCGCTCGCCGGCCGAGTCTTCACCGGCCGGCGGTTCGCCGGTCGACGCGTCGGTTGCGGAGGACTCGCTCGTCGGGGTGTCGGTGGTGGGGAGCTCGCCCGCAGGACTATCGCCCTGCGTGGCCTCGCTCGTCTGGCTGATGGGATCGTTCGTGGGACTCACGGTTCGCTGACTCCTGTCTGGAGCCGACACCGGGCCGCTTCGAACCCTCCGCCGACATGCCACGACTCCGAGACGCGCCGGGCGGGCCGGTCGTCGCGAAGGAGGGGAATGGTCGGGTGAGGTTGATCACGAAGTCGGGCGAGGGGCGCCGCGTTCGTCGTCGGCTGCTCGACGGGGACCGGGATGCGGTCTCCAGCGTCGGCGGCAATCGATCGAAGACCGCTGGTGTCGGCCCCAATGGGCGGATCGGCGTGGTCGAGGCGGGATCCAGTTGGATCCTGAAGTTGGATCCTGAAGTTGGATCCTGAAGTCGGATCCTGAAGGACGCCTCGTGACCGATCACGCGTGGTTCGGTTTGCCCCGTGCCGGCGCGTGCCGGCGACGACGGGGCGGGGTTCGGTCGGTTCGGAAGACGGCGGGGCGATTCCCCGACGTCGAATGGACTGTAGACGATATCGGTCCAACATGCCCGGAAGTTCGTCCGGATCGGTCACAACCGCTCATTCTCCGGTCCAGCCGCCGGTCGAGTCGGGGGCGATTCGCCGCAGTTCGTCCCGGAGGGCGTTGAGGACCTGACGGTCGGACTCGTAGGACCCCACCCGCCTGGCAAGGCGTTCGCATTGCGCGAGGTCGACCTGACGAATGATCCGCTTGATCTCGGGGATCTGCCCCGGCGCCATCGAGAACGTCCGCACCCCCATGCCGAGGAGCAGCATGGTGTAGAGGGCCTCGCCGGCGAGTTCGCCGCAGATCGAGACGTCGATCGATTCGCGACGCCCCGACCGGACCACGCTCTTGATGAGCTGCAGCACCGCGGGGTTCGCGCCGCTGTACAGACCGGCGACCCGCTCGTTGCCGCGGTCCACCGCGAGGGTGTACTGGATGAGGTCGTTGGTCCCGATCGAGAAGAACGAGACCTCCCGCGCGAAGGTCTTCGACATCAACGCGGCGCTCGGCACCTCGATCATCATGCCCACGGGCAGGTCGGCTCGGAAGGGGAGATTCTCCTCCTCGAGCTCTTCGATCACGTCGTTGAGGATCATTCGGGCCTGCCGCAGCTCCATGACGTTGGAGATCAGCGGAAACATCACCTTGAGCGGGCCGAGCGCCGAGGCCCGAAGGATCGCCCGAAGCTGGGTCTTGAACAGCGGAAGGTGGTGCAGGCAGTAGCGGATGCTGCGCAGTCCGAGGAACGGATTGCGTTCGGGCTCCTCGGCGCGGCGCTGGGTGTACTTGTCCGCGCCGAGATCGAGGGTGCGAACGGTCAGTGGACGCCCGTCGAGAAGCTCCATCGCCCGCCGGTAGGCCTCGTAGTGGTCCTCCTCGGTCGGCTCGGTGGGACTGGTGAGGAAGAGGAACTCGGTGCGATACAGGCCCACGCCGGCGCCGCCGTTGGCGAGCACCGCGGGAATCTCCTCCGGGAACTCGATGTTTCCCAGCAGCGCGACCGCGGTGCCGTCGAGAGTCTCCGAGACCATCGAGGCGTCGGCGCGAAGCGAGGCGCGGTACTGGCGATGTCGCCGATCGAGCTCGCGGTGCGACTGCACGGTGTCGGCGTCCGGCCGGAGGATCACGGTGCCGCTGTCGCCGTCGACGATGACGAGATCTCCGTCCTCGACCCGTTCGCTGAGACGGCCGCATCCCACCACCGCGGGAAGGTCGAGGGCGCGGGCCACGATCGAGGTGTGACTGGTCCGACCGCCGAGATCGGTGGCGAAGGCCAGGATGCGGTGACGGTCGATCGCCGCCGCCTCGCTGGGAGTGAGCTCGTGCCCGATCAGGACCGCGGGATCCCGCAACTTCGCCAAGCGGCTCGAGGACTCGCCCATCAACTTGTCCAGCACACGACGTTCGAGGTCGACGACGTCGTTGGCCTTCTGGCGGAACACGTCGCTGCCCAGACCCTCGAACTGGGCGGCAAGCTCCTCGAACCGGTTGGCCGCGGATCGTTCGGCGTTGAGGCCGTCCTCGCGGATCCGGATGCGGATCGGTTCGAGCAGGGAGGGATCGCGCAGCAGGCCGATGTGGAACTCGAAGATCTTGGCGGCTTCGTCGCCGAGACCTGCGGCGGTCTGGTCGCGGAGTCCCTGAAGCTCATCGAGCGCTGCGGCGACGGCGTCGTCGAAGCGGACCACCTCGGCAGCCCGCTCGCGCTCGGGGACCGTGCGATGCGGCACATGCTTCTCGGCCTCGCCAACCACGAAGGCGGGGCCGATGACGATGCCCGGACTGACGGCGATGCCCTGAATGCGTTCCATTGAAGATCGGCTCCGGGCTGCCGGCGGCGAAGCCGTGCGGCGGCGGGAGAGTCAAGAAGGATCCTAGCGAATGGACGCGGCGGCAGCGCGTCCGACGCCGAGACGACGCGGGCGAACGACCCGAGAGGGTCGCCCGCCCGCGAAGAGTCGGTGCCGAATGCGGCTCGTGGCCGCGGGCAGCGTCGCTACTCCTTCACCTCGTACTCGGCATCGATGACCTCGTCGGCGTTCTTGCCTTCGGCGCCGTCGGGCTTGACCTCGGGATCGGGGCGTCCACCCTCCTTCGACGCGGCCTCGTAGGCGGCCTTGCCGAGCGACGCCGCGGCGGTCTCGAGTTCCCGGCTCGCGGCTTCGATCGCGGACCTGTCGTCGGCCTTCAGCTTGTCCTGAAGGTTCGAGATGGCGCTCTCGATCGAGGAGCGATCCTCCGCGGAGACCTTGTCGCCGTGCTCCGACAGCGCCTTCTGCGTCGAGTAGACGAGCATCTCGCCCTGGTTGCGGATCTCGACGAGCTTGCTCTTGGCCTCGTCGTCGGCGGCGTGCGCCTCGGCATCGCGCTTCATGCGCTCGATCTCGTCCTTGTCCAGACCGGACGATCCCTTGATCTCGATCTGGTGCGCCTTGCCGGTGGCCTTGTCGGTCGCCGACACGTTGAGGATGCCGTTGGCGTCGATCTTGAACTCGACCTCGATCTGCGGGGTTCCCCGAGGTGCCGGCGCGATGCCGGTCAGATCGAACCGTCCGAGCGTGCGGTTGTCGCCGGACATCTTCCGCTCGCCCTGAAGGACGTGGATGGTGACGGCGTTCTGGTTGTCGGCCGCGGTGGAGAAGGTCTCCTTGCGGCTGGTGGGAATGGTGGTGTTGCGAGGGATCAGCACCGTCATCACGCCACCGAGCGTCTCGACGCCGAGCGAGAGCGGCGTCACGTCGAGAAGCAGCACGTCCTTGACGTCGCCCTGCAGCACGCCGCCCTGGATCGCGGCGCCGATGGCGACGACCTCGTCGGGGTTGATGCTCTTGTCGAGCTCGTCGGTCGCGAAGATCTGCTTGGCGATCTCCTGCACCTTGGGGATGCGGGTGGATCCGCCGACCATCACGACCTCCTCGATCTCGGAGGGCGAGAGCTTCGAGTCGGCGAGCGCCGCCTCGCAGGGGCCGCGGAGGCGATCGAAGAGATCGCTGCAGATCGACTCGAAGGTCGCGCGGGTGACGGTCAGCTGCAGGTGCTTGGGACCGTTCTGGTCCGCCGTGATGAAGGGGAGGTTGACGGTGGTCTCCATCTGGCTGGAGAGTTCCATCTTGGCCTTCTCGGCAGCCTCCTTGAGGCGCTGCAGGGCCATGGCGTCGTTGCGGACGTCGATGCCCTCGGCCTTGCGGAACTCGTCGGCGAGATGGTCGATGAGCCGCTGGTCGAAGTCGTCGCCGCCGAGGTGTCCGTCGCCGTTGGTGGACTTCACCTCGAAGACGCCGTCGCCGACGTCGAGGATCGACACGTCGAAGGTGCCGCCGCCGAGGTCGAAGACCGCGATCCGACAGTTCTTCTTCTTCTCGAGGCCGTAGGCGAGGGCCGCGGCGGTCGGCTCGTTGATGATCCGCTCGACCTCGAGACCTGCGATCTCGCCGGCGTCCTTGGTGGCCTGACGCTGACTGTCGTTGAAGTAGGCCGGAACGGTGATGACCGCCTTGGTCACCTTCTCGCCGAGGTAGTCCTCGGCGGTCTTCTTCAGCTCGCCGAGGATCATGGCGCTGATCTCGGGTGGCGTGTAGGTCTTGCCGCGGGCGCCCACCGTGACCAGGTCGCCGTCGCCGCCGCCGACCTCGTAGGGAACCAGCTTCTCCTCGGCCTCGACCTCGCCCTGGCGGCGGCCGATGAACCGCTTGATCGAAAAGATGGTGTTCTTGGGATTGGTCACCTGCTGGTGACGGGCCGGCTGACCGACGAGGCGGTCGCCCTTCTCGGTGAATGCGACGACCGAGGGCGTGGTGCGGTTGCCGGAGGAGTTGATGATGACCTTGGGCTGGCCGCCTTCCATGACTGCCACGACCGAGTTGGTGGTCCCGAGGTCGATGCCGATGATCTTGGACATGGGTGTGAACCTGTGGTTGTCGGCGTGTCGGAGCAGAAGCCCGACACGGCGGGGATTGGGTGAACTGGTGCTCCCGGACCGAAGATGCCTCGGGAGTCGCAGAACCCTCATGCAACCGCGATGCCAAATCTCCGCCCCGTACAAGGCGCCCTCGGCGCCGCCCTCGTGGTGGGGCGGCAGGGGCCTCGCGATCGTCTGCCACTATGGCACGAGGGTTCTGCGAGGGCTCGTTCTCGTGTCTGCCAGCGGGTCCGTCTGGCCTCCATGCGAGAGGGCCGCGGTCGCCTTGTTCGCGATGACGAATCGGACGTCAGGCAGCGGCGGAAGGCTCCAGGAGGCGTCGAGGTGAACACCCCAGGCGCGGCGCCGCGGCCGGACCGGGGACGAGGTGCAGGCGCGTCGCGCGATCGGGTCTCCACGCCGCGAGGTCTGCTGTCGGCAGCGCTGCTCGCATCGGGTGTCCTCGTCGTGGTCCTCGCCACGACCGCCTGGGCCGTGCGAGTGCTCTTCTCCGACTCGGTGGCGACCCTGCAGCAGATCGGGTGGATTCCGGTCCCTCTGGTGCTGACGGCGATGCTGCTTGGACTCGGGATGGTCGCCGGGGGAGGCGCGATCGCCTTTCGGGTCTGGGCGAAGAGGCTTGTCGTCGGCGGCGCGGCGCTCCTCCTCGTCGTGGCCGTGGAGCATCTGTCGACGCGTTGGGGCTGGGTGGGCGGCTGCAGCGATCCCATTCGCATCGTGCACTGGAACGCGGCCAGCCCGAAGCCCGAGGCGGCGGCTGTTCAGCAGGTGGAGCTGGCCCGGCGCGAGTGGGACATCCTGGTCGTCTCCAACGACGCGACGTTGTTCGGACGCTGGTTCGCGCATCGCTGGGAGGACGGGCCCGGTGGCGAGGCTTGGACGGTTCGCCGCGCGGGACCGTTCGCGTTGGTCACTTCGCTTCCCGTTCTCGAGAGTCGTCTGGCCATCGCCTCGCGAGACATCTGGCTGGGTGTGTTTCGGGTCGAGCTTCCCATCGCCGGAGGTCGCGAAGTCGTGATCCATGCCCTCGACCTTCCATCCGATCCGACGTTGCCGCGGGCCGCACTGCTGGCGGATCTGAGGCGACGGCTCGACGACCTGCAACTGCCCGAACCGGACCTGGTGCTCGGCGATCTGAATCTCGATGCCGGAAGTGCGGCACTGGCCGCGGCGTATCCGGATCTTCTGTCGGCCTTCGAACAGGCGGGCGACGGCTACGCGGCAAGCTACCCCCGAAACCTACCGCTCTGGCAGACCGATCAGACGATGGTCGCGGCCGACCTCCCGATCTGCCGGTACCGGTTCATCGATCTGGGATTCGGGACCCACCGGGCCCAGGAGCTGTCGCTCGAACGTTCGGGCGACGCTCGTCGCTAGGGGGTCGGATCGAGCCGGGACCAGATCAGGTCGTAGAGACCCTGCTCGGCGGTGCCGTCGAGCGAATCCACGGTCTTGATGCTCTTCACGATGGTGTACGTCGTGTCGGACATCCAGTCCACCGAGACGTCGGAGTGCAGGCGATTGGTGCCGTGGCCGTGGTTGAAGTCCTCGGCGGTCATCATGCCGTCGACGACCAGCACTCGACGAGGTCCGGACGTCTGGTGGTAGCGACGGGTCTCCCGGTCGAACGCGCCTCGGTAGTGGTAGTTGGTGTAGATCTCGCCGGCGAAGTCGCGGGTGCGATACGCGTCGGCGTACCGGTCGTAGTCGTGGAGACCGTCGTGGCTGGGGCAGTGGAGCACTTCGGCGGTGTCCAGATAGGAGTGCCGCGGATCGACGAGCCGCCCCAGGCCGTCCCACTCGACGTGGCCGAGGGCGTTGGCGCCCGCCGAAGCGGCCATCATCTCCCGCGGCCGGTAGGTCTCGCCGGTGAGATGCTTCGAAGAGGGGAGGCGTTCGGAGAAGTCGGTCGCGTAGGCCTGAAGGCCAAAGCCGATGTGTCGCAGGTGCGACGCGCAGATGATCCTGTGGGCCGTCTCCTTCGCGGTGCCGAGACTCGGCAGCATGATCCCGGTCAGGAGGGAGACGATCGCAATGACGACGACGAGTTCGATCAGATTGAAGCCCCGGCGGCGGGTCGGGAGGAGCATCGCGCCGGAGATTCGATCCGGAGTGGACGCCACCTTGAGATGCCGGTCGAGTGCTCGCACCGGACGCTCCACGCTCGAGGATTGAATTCGAGGCGGTGGGGAAACCCACCTCTCGACGCTTCTGGTCCTTTGTCAAAGTCTAAACGCATTTTTCGCCTCGCGCTGGAGAAACTGGAACCTCCGATGCGATCGGTATCATCGACCCGTCGGTCGGGAACGCCGCTTCGAGGTCCCACCACGCCGAGGCCCGCCCGTTTTCGCCCGCGAACCTTCACCCGTGCCGAAGTCGCCACCCCCACCCTCCGAACCGAATGAGGACCTCCGCCTGATGAAGCGGATCGCCTCCGGCGAGGAGGCGGCGGTTGGGGAGCTCTACGACCGTTTCGGCGCCCTGGTGTTCCAATCCGCCCGGCAGGTCCTGAATTCGAGGGCGGAGGCCGACGACGCGGTCCAAGAGGTCTTCGTCCGCCTTTGGAAGACCGCCGATCGGTTCGATCCGGAGCGAGCCAAACTGGTCACCTGGGTCATGCTGATCTGCCGGCGGCACCTCATCGACCGCCTCCGCCGACGGGGGGCCCGCCCCGACATGGGGGCCGGCGAGGGGCCCGCCCTCGATCAATCGCCGGCGGCCGGGGTCCGAGAATCGCTCGAGGACGCGGAGGTCCTTCGGATCCGGGATCGCATCTCGGAACTGCCGGACCTTCAGCGCGAGGTCATCGAGCGGGCGTACCTGCAAGGGTTCACCTTGCGGGAGGTCGCTCGCCAGCTCGACGCGCCGCTGGGTACGATCAAATCGGCGTTGAGCCGCGGTCTCGCACGCCTTCGAGAGCGTCTCGTGGACAGCGATCTGCCTGGCGCGCCGCGGTCCGATCAGGGAGAGGCGTGATGGTTGGTGCAGGTCCGGTAGGTCGCGTGGAACGGGCCGACCACCCGACCGGGTGGGACGCCGGTTGCGCTCCCAGAAATCTCGAAGTCGTCTATCGAGAATCTGGAACTTCGGGCACGCGTCGGGCGGACACCGAATCTCCACGGTTCGAGCGACGGGCCAGGTCGAGCCGCCGAGAAGTCACCATCCCCCCGATCATGCCCCCGATCTCGAAAGTCTTGAGAACCGTCGCCGATGGAACTGCGGAGAGCACCCGGCGGGACACTCGACGTGGCGACCCCTGTCGCTCAGCGAGCAGTCTTGCCAACAAGATCAACAAGATGATCAAGATGATCAAAATGATGGAGTTGTTGTCGCGGGGGCGAGGTGGGGGACATGACGTTCACCGTGTCGAAACACGTCGAGCGTCCACAGACCTGCCCGACCTGCCCGACCTGCCCGAAGACACGCCCGATGGACTGTGGAGTGGCGTTGTGGAGGCGGGATGTCTCGAAGAGGGCCTTGGCCTTCGTCCCGTTCGCTCGACCGGGGATGGCGTCGGATCGCAGCGTCCGATCGACCGCCTCCTCGAGGATCGCCGCCTGAGGATCGAACTTTCAGCATGACCGCCAAACTTCCGGATTCCGACCTCCCCTCCTCCGGCGCCGATCGCAGCGCGACGGGGCCTGGTGCCGAGACGTCGTTGGCCGACGAGGCGGTGCTTTCGGCCCTTGGTCTGCTCGAGGCGTCCGATCAGAGCGCCTTCGACCAGGCACTCGCCGCCGCCGATGACGCGACCCGTGCGGCGATCCGAGACGTCGAGGCATCCTGGGCCGTCGAGCCGGCATTCCGCAGTCGAGAGACTCCCGATCCGACGCTGCGGACCAGGGTTCTCCATGCGGTCCGCCGCGACATGGTCCAATCGAACTTGTCCGCAACCGCTCACGTGGCACCGAGTGAGGATTCGTCGTCGCTCGAAGGCCTCCGCGGCCCTCTCCAGGGACTCGTCGAGCAGATCCGCGAGCAACAGGAAAGCAGTCGCCGATTCAACTCGGCCCCGTGGTTGTGGCGGGCGGCAAGTCTGACCCTCGCGGCGGGGCTTCTCGTCAGCGCATGGTTCCAGGCGCGCATGAGCGAACGGGTCGCGGCCATCGCGGAACTGTCCATGCAGCGACAGACCGACGAGCAGTTGCGTGCCCTGATCGGTCCCGGGCTCGATCGGTTCCTCGCCGGTCGGACACGGACGGTCGGTCTGGGTGGGGTCGATGCCGACGTCGATGGCGCGGCGACGCTGCTGCTCGATCCGGAGGTCGGCGACGGCTTCCTGCTGGCCTTCGGTCTCGCGCCTCAGAACGGTCCCTACGTGCTTCGGGCCGTCGATGGAGCGACGTCGACGACGCTGCTCTCGTTCGAGCCGGAGTCCGCCACCGGCGGGTTCCGGATCTCGGCCGATCGTCTGGCCGGGGTTCTGGGCGGCCGCTTCGAGATTCTCGACGCGTCCGGGTCGGTCATCCTCCGCAGCGCCTGATCCTCGCTCCTCGATCTCACGAATCGTCGTCGGCCCGCCGCGACCACTCGAACTCGAGCGGTTCGAGTTCCGCCGAGGCGGTGTCTCGCGAGGTCGCAAGCTCTCGGCTGCGGCGCCCGTCGGCGTGCACGGCAGGATCCATCAACTGTTCGTCGATCTCGCGGATCCGCTTCTCCACGGCCTCGATGCGTCGCTCGAGTTCGCGGATGGGCAGGGTCGAGAGATCGCCTTCGGATCTCGATCGGGGGGCGGTCTCCTTCGTCGTACGCCGTCGGGCAGTCTTCGAGGCGCCGGCTTCGCGACGCTGCGCGGCCTGCGCCTCGGCGCGTTCCTGGCGCTCCTGCCACTCCGAGTAGCGTCCGGGGAACTCCACGACCCCGCCGTGGCCGTCGAGCACGATCAGGCGATCGCAGGTCGCCTCGAGCAGGGCCCGATCGTGGCTGATCAGGATGAGGGCGCCGGTGCTCCGGTCGCCGAACTCGACGAGGGCCTGCTCGAGGCGTTCCGCCGAGGGGATGTCGAGGTGGTTGCTGGGCTCGTCGAGCACGACGAGGTTGTGCGCCGCCGACACCAGTCCCGCCAGCACCGCGCGGGCCCGCTCTCCGCCGGAAAGGTCCGCGAGGATCTTGTCCTGATCGTTGCCCGAGAAGAGGAACGCTCCGGCGAGATTGCGTGCCTGCTGCTCCGAGGCGGTGCCGCGGCCGTCGAGAGAGAGGATCACCGACTGCAGATAGCGATGGACCGGGAGGCTCAGGTCGATGTGGTCCTGGCTCTGCCGGAACCAGCCGACGCTGAGGCGAGGGCTTCGCTTCAACTCGCCGGCGTCGGCCTCCAGTTCGCCGAGCATCGTTCGGACCAGCGTGGTCTTGCCCGCGCCGTTCGGTCCGATGATTCCCACCCGATCACCGGGCTTGATGGTGATGGAGAGTTCCTCGAACAGCGGATCGTCGCCGAAGCCCTTGGTGAGACCCTCCGCGGCCATCAGGAAGTCCCCGACGCGCGGGGCCTTCGGAAGCAGCAGGTTCATGACATCCTGCTCGGCGGGACGCTCGACGAGTTCGTCGCGCTTGAACCTCTGGAGACGCGACTCCCGGCCTCGGGCCTGCTTGGCCCGCTGGCCGGCCTTGTACTTCGCGATGAACTGCTCCTCGGCGCGGATCCGATCGAGCTGCTTCTCGTGGTTGCGGGTCTGGGTCAGCATCCGCTCGGCCCGCAGGGCGATGAAGTCGCGGTAGTTGCCCGGATACTCGCGAAGTCGAGCCTGCTCGACCTCGATGATCCGGGAGACCACGCGATCGAGCAGCCAGCGGTCGTGGCTGACCACGATCACGGCGCCGGGAAAGTCCTCGGCGAGGAAGTTCTCGAGCCAGCGACGGCCGTCGATGTCGAGATGGTTGGTCGGCTCGTCGAGCAGCAGCAGGTCGGGCTGCTCGAGCAGCAGCCGCGCCAGCCCAAGCCTCGCCTTCTGACCTCCCGAAAGCGATTCGACCGGCTGCCCGAACTGCTCGTCCACGAAGCCGAGTCCGTGCAGCGTCGCATCCACGCGGTGGTCCACCGCGTAGCCGCCGAGCGCCTCGATGCGGGTCTCCAACTCGACCTGGCGCTTCATGAGGCGATCGAGGGCGTCGGGATCGGACCCGTCGGGACCGGCCATGGCGGCGAAGACCTCCTCCAGCGCGGCGTGGGCCTCGTGGAGGTCGGTGAAGGCCCGCTCCGCGGCGCTGCGCACGGTGTCGCCGGGTTCGAATCGGGGATCCTGCGTGAGGTGGCCGATTCGACCGCCGCGGGAGATCGCCGCGACGCCGGAGTCGGGCCGAATGGCGCCCGCGATGCACTTGAGCAGCGTGCTCTTGCCGCAGCCGTTGCGGCCGACGAGGCCGACCTTCTCGCCGGGCTCGAGGGTGAAGGCGATGCCGTCGAGGATCGGCTCGGCGCCGTGACCGAAACGGAGGTTGTTGACGGTGAGCAGGGGCATCGGGACCTCGTCGACGAAGGGCGGGAGTGTACGGCGGCACCGATACACTCATCCGATGCCAGACCCCAGCGATCTCGAACCCGCGACGCCTCCGACGTCGATCTCGAGTCGGGTGCGGCGAGCCGGCCTTCGCGCCCTGCCCGCGGTGCTGATCGCCGGAGCGATCTGGCTGTGGTTCGAGAACGTCCGACGCGAGTGCGACGACCGGGTGCGACGCTGGTCGCAGGATCTCTCGGCCGCGCTGGTCCGTGGCGAGACCGGCTTGCCGGAACCGGCGGTGGTTTCGGAGTGGGTCGAGCCGACGCTGCGCCGATGGATGGAGGATGGGGCCGTTCCGCGGGGGAGCGACGAGGTTCGGTTCGTGCCCGCGGATCCACAGGTCGACTCGAGATCGCCCTCGATCGAGTGGGCCACGACCGACGGCGCCGTCATCGCCCTTCGTTGTCGATGCGTGGGCGAGTCGATCGAGATCGTCGGCATCGAACGCCGTTGAGACCCCTCGTTCGCCGGAGACGACCGTGACTGGACGACCCGAGACCGAATCCGCCCGTCCCCGTGGCCCGGCGGCCACCGTCTGGATCGACGGGGCCTTCGTCGATCCGGAGTCGGCCCGAATCTCCGCGTTCGACGCCGGAGTGCAGCACGCCGTCGGTCTGTTCGAGACCATGATCGCCCGCGGCGGAGAGGTGGTTCATCTCGGTCGCCATCTCCGGCGCCTGCGGGCCTCCGCCGCCGAACTTCGCCTCAGCACCACGCTTCGTCTCGAGCCGCTGGCCGAGGCGGTGCGGGCGGCCGTGGCGCGATCGGGTCTCGGCGACGCTCGCATCCGCCTGACCATGACCGGCGGGGATCTGAATCTGCTGGCGCGAAGCGGCGGCCGCGGAGGACCGCCGACTCTGATCGTGGTGGTGCAGCCCGCGACCCGGTACCCCGAGACGCTCTTCGAACGTGGCGGCCGTCTCGCCGTGGCCGACGCGCGACTCAACCCACTCGACCCCTTCGCGTCGCACAAGACCCTCGCCTACTGGCATCGACTGTCGGCGCTCCAGGATGCTCTCGCCAAGCGATGCGACGAGGCGTTGTGGCTGTCCGTCACCAACCACGTCTGCGGCGGCTCGGTGAGCAATCTCGTCGTCGTGCGCGACGGCGTCGTCCTGTCGCCACAGGTTCGAGGCGAGGAGCCCGCCGGCGCGCTCCGTTCGCCGGTGCTGCCCGGCGTGGTGCGGTCCCAGGTGCTGGAGTGGGCCGCGGAGGAGGGTCGTTCCGTGGAACGTCGACTGCTGACCATCGAGGATGTGCTGAAGGCCGAGGAGGTCTGCCTGCTCAACTCGAGTTGGGGCGTGATGCCGATCGTCGCCGTCGAGGCCGCGGAGATCGGCGACGGACGGGTTGGAGAGGCGGCGGCGGGGTGGCGAGCCCGCTGGAACGCCCCATGGCCTGCCGAGTCGATCGAGGACGAACGGGCCGCCGAGCCGTCCGAGGAGCCGTCGAGCGCGGACGAAGGCACCGGGGCCGACTTGCCGCTCGATCCGACCGGGGAGTGAGCGCCGAGCGTCAGGCGTCGGGCCGACGGACCCGGACGTTGACCCGACCCTCCGCATCGGCACCTCCGGGGCCACCGGGATCGATGCGGGTGAACGGCGCCGCGATTCGGCGGATCCCGGCGGCCACCATGATCACGGCCGCGAGAAGAACCACCAGAAGCACGGCCAAGGCCAGCAGCACCACGGCGAGCGGAAGTGCGATCAGGGCGACGAGGATCAGACCCAGGGACGCGAGTGGCGAGGGTCGATAGGTTCGCGACCAGCTGCCGCCGGCGGCGGAGTGGGAGGCGGTGAAGGTCTCGATCGAGGTCGGCATCGCGGGGCGCGGAAGGGGGATGGTCGCGGCTCGCGTTCGCCGCAGACGAGCGTAGCATGCACGCAGGCGGCGGGATCGGCGGTCCTCGCGATCCCGGGACCGATCGCCGGCAGCACGTCAGCGTCGTTGTGCATGGAGGATGACCCCGAGATGGGACAGGCCGAGACCGTTCCCGATGCCGCGGCCGAACCGTTCGTCCACCTTCACCTGCACTCGGAGTACTCGCTGCTCGACGGCGGCAACCGGATCGGCAGGCTCGTCGATCGGGTGAAGGAACTCGGAATGACCGCGGTGGCGGTCACCGACCACGGCAACCTGTACGGGGCGGCGGAGTTCCATCGCAAGGCCAAGGCCGCCGGCATCAAGCCCATCCTCGGCATCGAGGCCTACGTCGCGCCCGATCGGGACGGCGTGCCGGGCGACCGTCACGATCGCACCCACACGGGAGTCGCCGACGGCGGATTCCACCTGGTGCTGCTGGCCCAGAACGCCACCGGCTGGGCCAACCTGCTGAAGCTCTCCTCCGACGCGTTTCTGAACGGCTTCTACTACAAGCCGCGGATGGACAAGTCGACGCTCGCGGAGTGGGGCGCCGGTCTCATCGCGATCAACGGCCACCTCGGCTCGTCGATCGCCCACCACCTGACCCGCTACGCCGACAGCGACGACGAGAGCCACTGGCAGGCGGCGATCGCCGAAGCCCGCTGGCATGCGGAGAACTTCGGTCCCGACGAGCACGGCGAGCCGCGGTTCTACATCGAACTGCAGCGCCACGTGCCCGAGCAGGAGCGCATCAATCCGTTGCTGCGGCGCCTCGCGGGGGAGCTCGATCTGCCGATGGTCGTCGACAACGACGTCCACTTCCTCCGCCGCGAGGACCACGACGTCCACGACACCCTCTGCTGCATCTCGCTGGGCAAGGACAAGCAGTCCGAGGATCGCCTTCGCTATCCGGAGGACCTGCATCTGAAGAGCCCCGCCGAGATGCAGGCGCTCTTTCCCGAGGATCTCGAGGCGATCCGCAACACCGTGCGCATCGCCGACCGCTGCGAGGTCGAGATCGACTTCGACGCGAACCATGCGCCGATGGTCAGGGTGGTTCGGACCGGTCCGATGCCGGAGTTCGACCCGAACGACGTCGAGGACTGGTTCGCTCGGGCGTGCGCGACCGTCGAGGTCGAACCCTTCGTCGACAGCGAGAGCGACCCGCTCGACGAGGCGGGCCGGGAGCGCCTTCGCGAGGAGAGCGATGCGGCGCTTCGGGACCTTTGCGAGGCCGGCTTGAAGTGGCGCTACGGCGCCGCGGGCGGAGACGAGGAGATCCGGCGTCGTCTCGAGCGCGAGATCGGGATCCTCTCGGCGAAGCTCATCACGCCGTACTTCCTCATCGTCTGGGACTTCGTGGCGTGGGCCCGGGGTCGGGGCATCCCCGCGGTCGCTCGCGGATCGGGCGTCGGCACCATGGTCGGCTACGTGCTGGGCCTCTCCAACGCCTGCCCGGTGCGGTACGGGCTGCTCTTCGAGCGGTTCACCGACCCGGACCGCTCCGAGTACCCCGACATCGACATCGACATCTGCCAGGACGGCCGCGCCGCGGTGCTCGACCACGTCCGGGGGAAGTACGGGCACGTCGCGCAGATCATCACCTTCGGCCGGCTCAAGGCGAAGGCTGCGATCAAGGACGTGGCGCGGGTGATGGGGCTGGCGCCCGGCGACGGGCAGCGCCTCGCCAACCTGGTGCCGGCGGAACTGAACATCACCATCGACGACGCGCTCGAGAAGTCGCCGGAGTTTCGGGAGGCCGCCGAGGATGCGCTGGTCGGTCGCATCGTGGACACGGCGAGGGCGCTCGAGGATCACGCCCGACACGCGGGCATCCACGCCGCCGGCGTCGTGGTCGCCACGCAGCCGCTCGAGAACATCGTGCCGCTCTGTCGGGCCTCGGGCGGCGACTCCGAGGCGGTCGTCACCCAGTGGGACGGTCCCACCTGCGAGCAGGTCGGCCTGCTCAAGATGGACTTCCTGGGTCTGCGGACCCTGTCGACCATCGAGATGGCGAAGCGCCTCGTGCGCGAGGGCCTGCCCGACGAGGCGATCTGGCGATCGGTCGGCAAGACGCCGCCCGTCGAAGGAGACCGCGAGCCCCATCCGCTCGAACTCGATCGGATCGCCTTCGACGATCAGAAGGTGCTCGACCTCTTCCGACGCGGCGACACCGCCGGCATCTTCCAGTTCGAGTCCGGCGGCATGCGTCGGCTGCTGCTCGAGATGCAGCCCGACCGCATCGAGGATCTCATCGCGGCCAACGCGCTGTACCGGCCCGGTCCGATGGACCTGATTCCCGACTACAACGCCCGCAAGCACGGCCGCGAGCCGGTGCCCGAGGTCCATCCGATCGTCGACGAACTCGTCGCCGAGACCTACGGCATCATGGTCTACCAGGAGCAGGTGATGCAGGTGCTGCATCGCCTCGGCGGCATCCCGCTGCGCGGCGCCTACACGATCATCAAGGCGATCAGCAAGAAGAAGGCGTCGGTGATCGACGCCGCCCGTGCGGACTTCGTCTCCGGCAGCGCCGCGCATGGCGTCTCCGGGTCGCAGGCGGGCGAACTGTTCGACCTGATCCTGCGGTTCGCCGGCTACGGCTTCAACAAGAGCCACTCCACCGGCTACGCGATCGTCGCCTACCAGACCGCGTACCTGAAGACCTACTTCCCGGCCCAGTATCTCGCGGCCGTGCTCTCCTTCGAAAGCGCCGCGAAGAAGGTCGAGGACTGGTCGGCGTATCTGGAGGAGTGTCGGCGGGTGCCGTGGCCGGATCACGCCGCGGAGACTCCACACGTCGGCGTCGAGGTGAAGCCTCCCGACGTCAACCTCTCCGACGCGGACTTCGGTGTGGTGTTCGATTCCGACGAGACGCCCTCCAACGTCGCCGGACACATCAGGTTCGGTCTGGGCGCCGTGAAGAACCTGCCGCAGGGTTCGATCCGCGAGATCCTCGCGGTTCGTTCGAAGGACGGCACCTTCGAGTCGCTGTTCGACTTCTGCGAACGGGTCGATCCCTCGAGGGTCGCGCCGAAGACCGTCGAACTGCTGGTGAAGGCCGGATGCTTCGACGCGCTGCACGGAGTGGAGAGCCGCAGCGCGATGGTCGCCACGATCCCCGACTGCATGGCGGCTTCGCGGCGGGCCGCGGAGGCGAGGCGCAGCGGTCAGGAGAGCCTGTTCGGGGGCGGGGGAGGCGGCGAGCCGATCGAGGTTCCGGAGGTTCCGCTGCGCTCGGCGTCCCCGTGGACGACGGGTGAGACCCTCAAGTTCGAGAAGGAGGCGCTGGGCTTCCACGTCACCGGTCATCCGCTCGACGAGTGGTCGGCCTGGATCGACGAGTTCTGCAGCGTTCGGTCCGGCGGCGTCGCCGATCTGGCCGACGGCACCCCGGTCGTCCTCGGCGGCGTGGTGGCGCAGTGCCGGGTCATGCTCACGCGAAGGCAGGAGCGGATGGCGAGGGTGCGGATGGAGGATCAGTCCGGGGTGATCGACGTGATCGCCTTCCCCGAGACCTTCAGCCGCCACGCCGAACTGCTCGGCGGCGATCGTGCGGTGGTGGTGCTGGGGCACGTCGACCTCTCCCGCGGCGAACTTCAGGTGATCGCCGACCGCGTGATTCCGATCGAGGAGTCGGCGATGCATCTGTCCACTCGACTCGAGCTTCTCGTGGCAGAGGAGCCGGACGGGCCGGGGCTCGAGGCGACCGTGAAGCTGCTCCACGGCATTCTGCGGCAGGCCTCCTCGAGCGTGGCGGCGCTGCAGGGGCGGCCGGTCGAGGTCTCGGTCACGATCGCCGTCGGGGAGGACTCCGTCCGCCTTGCGCCGCGAGGCATCCGCGTGGTCCCCGAGTCGGGCCTGCTGACCCGGCTCGGTGAACTGCTCGGCGCCGGACGCGTGCGGGTTCGCGGTGGTTTTCGACCCGAACGGGCCCGGCCCCGTCGCAACGGTCCACCGCGGCGCAGCGAGGAACCGGCGTTCGCCTGATCGAACCGACGCCGTCGGCGATCGAGATTCGCGACGGGTCCGTTCGGGAGCATCGCCGTTCGAATCGTCTTTCGAATCGACGTGTCGATCGAATCGACCTACAGTCCTCCGGCCTTCGATGTGGTGTTCTCGCGGCGATGGATCGCCGCGGTGCCGACCGCATGACGGTTGACGGATCTCGCTCCCATCATGCCCGACACCAGCACCACCCTCGAGTCGAGGCGAATCGCGCCTCGATCCTCATCGGCATCCGCCGACATGCCCCCGGCATCGCCATTGGAGACGGACCATCGGTCGACGCCGCCGGCGACGTCGCCGGGCGTCGTCGCCGGCGCGGCCACGAAACTGACGCTGATTCGGGGCGGGGTCCAGTGGCCGACGATGCTCGGCATCGTCCTGCTTCATCTCGGTGCGCTGACGGCGCTGCTGCCGGGAACGTTCTCCTGGGGTGCCGCGGCGACGCTGCCGATCCTCTGGTGGGTCACCGGCGGACTCGGGATCTGCCTGGGCTATCACCGCCTGCTGACGCACCGAAGCTTCAAGACCTCGCTGCTGTTCGAGCGGATCCTCGCCACCCTCGGTGCCCTCTGCTGGCAGGGGGGACCGCTTCACTGGGTCGGCACCCACCGCCTGCATCACGCGGAATCCGACAGCGAACTCGATCCGCACTCGCCCCAGCACGGCTTCACATGGGCCCACATCCTCTGGTGCTTCCACCGGCGTCCCGAAGGACGGGATCCGCACGAAGTCGTGAAGGATCTCGATCGCGATCCCTACATGCGCTGGCTCGACCGGTGGTTCCTGCTGCCGCAGGTGGGTCTGGGGATCCTGCTCTTCGGTCTCGGCCACCTCGTCACCGGCACCGCCGCGGGGGCGTGGGGCTACGTGATCTGGGGCGTCTGCATCCGCACCATCTTCTGCTACCACGCCACATGGTTCGTGAACTCCGCGGCGCACACGTGGGGCTACCGGAACTTCCGAACCAACGACGGCAGCCGCAACACCTGGTGGGTGGCGCTGCTCTCCTTCGGCGAGGGGTGGCACAACAACCACCACGCCCAGCAGCGTTCCGCCGCCCACGGCATGCGCTGGTGGGAACTCGATCCGACCTGGTGGGCGGTGCTGGTGCTGGAACGCCTTCGCCTCGTCCACGGCGTCGTGCGGCCGAAGCTCGATCGCCTCGACCCGCACCGCTGACCCGCACCGCCGACTCGGGTTCGCACCCTCGATCCCCCTCTCGGACGGATCGGGCGCGGCTCGCTCAGGGGCAGAGGCGCTGCACGGACCAGGTGCCTGAACCCTGCGGCGTGTACACCACCCGATCGTGCAGGCGATAGGGATCGCCGTGCCAGAACTCGATGCGCTCGAGGGCCACTCGGTAGCCGCCCCAGTGGGGCGGCCGCGGCACCTCGACGCCCTCGAACCGGGCCGCCATCGACCGCTGCATCTCCTCGAGCGCGGCGCGGCTCGCCACGGGGCGCGACTGACTGCTCGCCCACGCGTTGATGCGGCTCTCGCGGGGCCGTCCCGCGAAGTACGCATCCGACTCCTCGTCGCCGGTGTGCGAGACGGCGCCCTCGATGCGGATCTGCCGGTCCAGCGGATCCCAGTGGAAGAGCAGCGCCGCCCGGGGATGAGCCGCCAGTCCGCCGCCCTTGCGGCTCTCGCGGTTGGAGAAGAACACCGCACCGCGTTCGTCGAAGCCTCGCAGCAGCACGATGCGGGCCGAGGGCCGGCCGTCGGCGTCGATCGTCGCGAGGGTCATGGCGTTGGGGTTGGGCAGGTTCGTCCCCTCGGCCTCCTTGAACCAGAGTCGGGCCTGGGCGATGGGATCGGCGGGGGGATGGTCGAAGTCCATGGCGAATGCTCTCGAAGGACGGTGGGTCGCCGGCGTCAGGTCGCGTCGTCGGGGATGTTCGGTGGCGACGGGGGATCGATCCACTCGCCCATGTCGAATCGCTCGAGTTCCCGCGGATCGACCTCCTCGAGCGACTTCGCGTCCTCGAGCGCCCGCCGGCGCGATCGCGGCTGGTCGACATCGCCGACGGGATCGGTCGTCGGGTCCGTTTCGACCCGACCGGCCTCCCTCGGGTCGTCGTGGGCGCTCTCCGAGTCGTCGCCGTCGAAGCGGTCCGTCTCGGGTTGCGGCGTCGTCGCGGCTGGCGCGATCAGTCGGTCGATCGCGGCGTCGTCGAGGCCGAACTCCCGAATCCACGCGGCCGTCGAGGCGGAAGGCGGCGTGGCGACGTCGGACGAGCGTCTTCGTCCCTCGAGGCGGGCGTCGTGCCCGATCTGCTCGAGAAACGCCTCGGAGTGCACGAGGCGGCATCGCCGGCGTCGGCCCCGGCGACGGATGGCGTTGTCGGAGGTCACGACGACCACCGAACGGGGCGAGGAGGATCGTTCGAGCCGCTCGATGATCACTTCGTCGGCGGTTCGTCCCTTGCCCGAGGCGATGGCCCGAATCCTGGAGGGCCCCATCGCGAGGGGTGGACCGGCGTTGGGGCCGTCCATCACCAGCACCACCTCGTCGTGGCGAAAGCGACTGCGGGCGATCAGATCCGCGAGGCCGCCGAGATCGACGCCCGCGAGGTCCTGGGGGAGGACCCCTTCGACATGCAGGACGTTGCAGACATCGACGAGGACGAGCATCGGGGGACTTCCGGGGTCCGGCGTCGGGGCGTCGGGGTTGGAATCCTCGACCATTCTCGCCTCCGCCGGGCATTCCTCTCGGCTGATCGGTCCGGAATCGAGCGAAATGGGACCAGTTCGGGCGGTTGGGCCCTTGCGAACCTCGCGGATGGGCGGTGTAATGCCCGATTCCCCGATTCCCGGGCGAGGCCAGTTGCGACTTCGGTCGTTCCGAAGCGATCGGATCCATCCGCTCCGACTCCCAACAGGCCCGCTGAGTACCGACCGAGGCACCCCCTCCATGGCGATTCGGATCAAGGCGCGTGGCGGCGAGACCGCCGAACAGATGCTCCGTCGTTTCAAGAAGTTGTGTGAGAAGGAAGGTCTCACCAAGGACATCAAGAAGCGTCAGTACCACGAGAAGCCGTCCGAGAGGCGCCGACGCGACCTGCGCCGCCGAGTGGTTCGGGTGGCCCGCGACGTGTCCGGCCCGCGTGGCGGGCGACCCGCTCGCTGACCGCACGCCGCCGGCGACCGTTCGGACCCACCCGACCTCCCCGGTCGGCTTCGATTGCGGTCCCGGCGGTGAATCGGTCGATTTGATCTCCTTGCTCAGAACCGCGTCGCACCCGGATCGCCCGGGGCGACATCTCTTCCTCGAGAGTTCGACCCCATGCAGACCCCGCTCGTGTTCGCCGCCAGTGTGCCGCCCGCAGCCGCCGAAGCCCTCGCTTCGGCGATCGCCTTGCCTGCCGCCTGGTACCTCGCCCCGATCGGCGGCCTCGTGGCGCTGGTCATGGCCTTCATCTTCTACCGGTCGGTCGTCTCCCACACCGAGGGCGACGACAACATGGTCCGCATCGCCCAGGCGGTCCGCGACGGGGCGTACGCCTACCTGCGGAGCCAGTGGCGCGTGGTCACGATCGTCTTCGTGGTCCTCGTGGTCGCCCTGATCTTCATGGGCGCAGCGGGACTGCAGGCGAAGGAGGCCGCGATCGGCGTGCCGATCGCCGGGCTGTTGTCGGGTCTCTGCGGCTTCTTCGGCATGAAGACCGCCACCAACGCCTCCGCCCGCACCGCGGCGGCGGCGAAGAACTCGCTGAACGACGGTCTTCGGGTGGCCTTCCGGGCCGGCGGCGTGATGGGCCTGTGCGTCACGGGCTTCGCCCTGCTGGACGTCTCGATCTGGTTCTACCTGCTGACGCAGGTCTTCGAGTTCACGAGTCTGGTCGCCGTCACCACCGCGACGCTCAGCTTCGCGATGGGCGCCAGTCTGCAGGCCCTCTTCAGTCGCGTGGGTGGTGGCATCTACACCAAGGCCGCCGACGTCGGTGCCGACCTCGTCGGCAAGGTCGAGGCGGGCATTCCCGAGGACGACGCCCGCAATCCGGCCACGATCGCCGACAACGTGGGCGACAACGTCGGCGACGTCGCGGGCATGGGTGCGGACCTCTACGAGAGCTACTACGGCTCGATCCTCGCCGCGATGGCCCTCGCGGCCGCCGCGGCGTTCCAGCTCGGCACCACCAACGAGCTGTTCAGCAACGACTACGCGATGAGCCTCGTGGCCACGCCGGCCGCGCTCGCGGGCCTGGGCATCCTCACGTCCGTGTTCGCGATCTTCCTCGTCCGCACGAAGGAAGGCGCCACCATGGGCGAGTTGCTCAAGAGCCTCCACTTCGGCGTATGGACCTCGAGCTTCCTGATCGCCGCGGGATCCTTCGGACTCTTCTGGTTCCTGCTGTCCGAGGTGCCCGGAGTGAGCTGGCTGGGCCTGTGGGTCGCGATCGTCGCGGGACTTCTCGCCGGTCTCGTCATCGCGTGGGGCACCGAGCGCTACACGTCCTACGAGCACAAGCCGACGCAGCGGATCAGTCAGCAGGCCGAAACCGGTCCCGCGACGGTGATCATCTCCGGCGTCGCCGAGGGCATGATCAGCACCTGGATCCCGATGCTGACCACGGTCGCCGCGATCCTGATCGCCTTCCTCGCGGCAGGCGGCGGCGACGTCTTCCTGCTGGGCGTCTTCGGTGTCGCGATCGCCGCGGTCGGCATGCTGTCGACGCTCGCGATCACCCTTGCCACCGACGCCTACGGCCCCATCGCCGACAACGCCGGCGGCAACGCCGAGATGACGCACCAGCCGTCGTTCGTCCGCGAGCGGACCGACATGCTGGACTCCCTCGGCAACACCACCGCGGCGACCGGCAAGGGCTTCGCGATCGGCTCGGCGGCGCTGACGGCGCTCGCCCTGCTCGCGGCCTACGTCATCACCGTGCAGACCTATCTCGCCCAGGACACGCCCACCATCACCCGAGGCGACGGCGTCGAGGTGGTGACGCTCGAGGCCACGCTGCCCGAACTGCTGGGCTACTTCAACGTCACCCTGCTGAACCCCCAGGTGCTGTGCGGCCTGTTCATCGGCGTGATGCTGGTCTTCGTGTTCTGCGCGATGACCATGAACGCGGTGGGTCGCGCCGCCTTCGCGATGATGAAGGAGTGCCGCCGGCAGTTCGGCATCATGAAGACCGGCTTCAAGAAGGGCGGCATGAGCGACGAGGACATCGCCGATCCCAACAAGTGGCCGTTCGAGGTCGAGGTCGACGGGCACCACTACCCCGACTACGCCAACTGCGTGGCGATCTCGACGACCGGCGCCCTCAAGGAGATGGTGGTGCCGTCGATCATGGCGGTGCTCGTGCCCATCGTCGTCGGTCTGGTGCTGGGCGTCCCCGGCGTCATGGGCATGCTCGCCGGCGCGCTCGTCTCCGGATTCGCGGTGGCGATCTTCATGGCCAACGCGGGCGGCGCCTGGGACAACGCCAAGAAGTGGATCGAGACCGGCCAGTTCGGCGGCAAGGGTTCCGACGCCCACAAGGCGGCGGTCGTCGGCGACACCGTCGGCGATCCCTTCAAGGACACCTCCGGTCCGTCGCTCAACATCCTGATCAAGCTCGTCAGCGTCGTCTCGGTGGTCTTCGCGGGCGTCGTGGTCAAGTTCAACCCCGTCGTGGCGGGCTGGATCGGACTCGGACAGTGATCCGGTCGACACCCGGCGGCCGACGATGACCGTTTCCCGAAGTTCGAGCGACCCGGACAAGGTCCGCGCGTTCGCCGTCGAGGCGGCGCGGACCCTGGCCGATCGCAAGCTCGAGGACGTGCTGGTGCTCGACGTGCGCGAACTGAGCGACGTCACCGAGTACGTCGTGCTCGGATCCGGCAACAGCGGCCGACAGATGAAGTCGGTCGCGACCGAGGTCGAGAAGCTCGGCAAGGAGACGGGCTTCCCGCCGTACCGCGAGAGTCGCGATCCTTCGATCACCTGGGTGGTGGCGGACTTCGTGGACGTGGTGGTGCACCTGTTCGAACCCCAGCAGCGGGCCTACTACGACATCGAGGAGCTGTGGACCGGGGCTCCTCGCGTCGAATGGCGTCGCGAGGGCGGATCCTGAAGGGTCGTCCGGCGGCGGGGTTCGCTATCGTCGAGGCATGAACCAAGGGACTTCGGATCGGCGACGGGCGTCCGCCGCGTCGCGTCTCGGCCATGCGTTGGCGGCACTGTTCGTCGTCGGCGGGTCGGGTGGACTCGCCGCCCCCCAGGCGGCAGACGCCCCGGCGCAGGAACGGCCTCCAGCGACGGTGCCGGCGCCCTCGCGCTTCCTCGGCGAGATCGCCGCCGGGCCGGGATCGCTCTTCGTCGTCGTCGACGTGGTCTCGCTCGGCGAGGAGCCTCGGATCGAGGTGACCATGCCCGCCGCGGGCGCCGTGCGTCAGGTCGCCGAGGCGGTCGAATCCGACGGGGACCGACTTCGATTCATCGTGGCGACGCTCGGCGTGCGGGGACGCTTCGACGGTCGCGTGATCGCCGATGGCCGCTACGTCGGTGAGCTGGCGCTGGCCGCGCCCAATCGCCCCGATGCCGTCGCGGCGTTCATGCTCGAGCGAGGGGACGATGCGGCGGCCCGACCCGACGCCCGGGCGTATCGAGGTCGCCTCGAGATCCGCCCCGAGGTGGCGCTCGAGATGACCGTCGTCCTCGCCGACGACGCGGGCTTCGGTCCGGCGGCGGCGTTGTCGATTCCGGCGCAGGGCGTCGATCGCATGGCCATGATCGTCGACGCCTCGGACGGTGGAGTGTGGACCTTGCGCCTTCCGGTCGGCGCCGCACCGCTCGCACTCGAACTCGCCGAGGATGTCGCAGGAGGCCGGCTCGGCGGCACGCTTCGACAGGCGGGCGCGGAACTTCCGCTCGAGATGTCTCGGATCGCCGGGGACCTCGCCGCCGGCCCCGCCCGGCCGCAGCATCCGGAGCCGCCCTTCCCGTATCTCGTTCGCGAGGTCGAGTTCCGCCACCCGCACGGGCATTCGATCGCGGGCACGCTGACCGTGCCGAAGAGCGCGTCGGCGGACCAGCCGGTCGCGGGGGTGGTGCTGGTCTCGGGCAGCGGACTTCAGGATCGCGACGAGACGATCTTCGGTCACAAGCCCTTTCTCGTGATCGCCGACGCCCTGACGCGCGGCGGTCTTGCGGTCCTTCGGTGCGACGATCGAAGCATCGGCGGAAGCGGTGGCGACGCGACCACGGCGACGACGTTCGAGTTCGCGACCGATGCCGACGCCGCCACGGAGTTCCTGAAGATGCAGCCCGAGGTCGATGCGGCCCGCGTCGGCATCCTCGGTCACAGCGAGGGAGGCCTCGTCGCGCCGATCGTCGCCCGCTGGCAGCACGAGGAGGCGACGCCCCGCAACCCGCTTGCGTTCATGGTGCTGCTTGCCGGCCCCGGTGTGCCCGGTCGCGATCTCCTGCAGGTGCAGATGCGGCGACTGGTCGAAGCCTCCGGCACCTCGGCCGAGGATGCGGCGCCGATCCTCGAGAGCCAGCGACGGCTGCTCGATGCGGTCGCGGCGCAGGACTGGCAGGAGGCGCAGCGTTCCGCGGTCGATCTCGTGACCGCGCAGTCGGCGCTGCTGCCGGGAGGGACGGAGGCCGACGAGGCGACGCTGCTTGCCCAGGCCGACGGCGTGATCGCGCAGATGCGGACTCCATGGATGCAGAGGTTCATCTCGCTGGATCCGGCGCCGCTGCTTGCCGCATCGAAGGTGCCGGTGCTCGCGATCAACGGCACGCTCGACACCCAGGTCGATGCCGATCAGAACCTGCCGCGGATTCGAGCGGCCCTCGAGGTCGCCGGGGTGCCGCACCGGATCGAGCGTCTCGACGGCCTCAATCACCTTCTCCAGCCCGCCCGAACCGGCGGGGTCGAGGAGTACGGCGAGATCGAGACGACGATCGATCCTGCGGTGCTCGAACTCCTCGTCGAGTGGATCGGCGAGACGACCGCGGTCGCGAACGAGTCGGCCGGGATCGGCGGGGGAGGCGACGGATCGTGAGCTTCGGCATCATGCGGGGCCGCGATCCCGACGTGGCCGGCGTGGGACTGAACCGGGACGATCTGCCGCCCTTCGAGGCGGGGCGGTTCGATCCGCGCGGGTTCTTCGCGCATCCCGAGCGTCCCTTCGAGATCGAGATCGGATCCGGCAAGGGGACCTTTCTGCTCGCGGAGGCGTCCGCGAATCCCGAGACGAACCTGCTGGGCATCGAACAGGCCGGCGAATTCTGGCGCTATGCGGCGGATCGTCTGCGTCGGCACGGTCTCGCCAACGTCAAGGTGCTGTGGGGCGACGCGGTGGAGTTCGTCCGGCACCGGGTCGAGGACGGGGTCGCTCGGACCATTCATCTCTACTTCTCCGACCCGTGGCCGAAGGCCCGTCATCACAAGCGCCGTGTGCTTCAGGACCGGAGTCTCGAGGATCTTCATCGCGTCCTGATGGCCGGCGGCGAGCTGCGCCTGGTCACCGACCATGCCGATCTGTGGGCGTGGTACGAGGACCTGGCGGGCCGCCATGCGGATCGGTGGGAACGCCGGCCCTTCGCTCGCCCGGAACACGCCGCCGAGGGCGAGATCGTCGGCACCAACTTCGAGCGGAAGTTTCGGGAGGAGGGACGGACGTTCCACGCGATGACGCTGCTGCGGCGATGACGCCGCTGCGGCGATGACCGCGGAGACCGCGGGCGGTCCGGAGCGCGAGGCGGACTCGCCTCGGTCCTCCGGCGGCCCTATTCCGCGGCCTCGATCCGCTCGCCCTCGTTGCCCGGGGCGAGGGACTCGTCGACGGTCAGCACGTACACCAGCATCGCGACGAGCATCAGCACGATGCCCACGACGACGATGGTCCGCGGCTTCGAGGAACGCGAATCGGGCGCGTCCTTTCCGTGACTTCGGTGGTGGGGATGGTCGCGGTCGTGCGTGTGGTTGGTCATGTGCGGACTCGACTGGGGAGGCGTTCGTCTGAGCTGCTCGGATGCTAGCAGGCGCCTTCCTGTGCGGAACCGGCATCGCCGGCCTCCGGCCGAGTCCATCCGCTCTCGGCGTCCTTCTCGAGGGCTCTTGCTCCGAGCTTGATGCACCGCAGGCAGATCAGCGCCTCCTCGTCGACCGGACTGGCCCAGGAGGAGTCCTTGCGGTCCTCGAGGCACATCCGGCACTTGAATGCGCCTTCACCGTCGTCGACGCCGGCGTGGACGACCGCGACGTAGGCGGCCGACAGGCAGCGTCCGCAGACGCAGGCGCCATGGTGGCCCTCGATCATGGGGACCGACTCGGTCCATTCGCGATGGCAGTAGTCGCAGAGGACGTCGGTCATCCGCACGTCGAGGGGATCGGTGTCGGGCTTGCGCACGCCTGGCGTCCTGTGGAGGGTTCGACGTTGCCGCGGATGGGGATCTTCCGTCGGGTCCGTATGCTACGGGGGCGCCCCACGACGGAGTCGGATCATGAACCGCGGGCTGTCTCTCGCGAACAAGTGCCAGCTGATCTTCTCGATCGCGGTGCTGCTGATCCTCGCCGCCGCGCTCAGCGTGCCGTGGATCCGCACCCAGCGCCTCGTGGTCGAGAACCAGCTGGAGGTCTCGCGACAACTGGCCGAGACGTGGCTCGAGAACGGCTTCATCCTCGGCAGAAGCGAAGGCCTCGCCATTCCGATGGAGCTGCTGCCGCTCGGCCGCGCGTGGCAGGCCGCCGAGGGCGACCCCTTCCTCGAGCAGGTCCTGCAGCGGTTCGAACGGACCCCCGACGCGGTGGATTCCTTTCGCGCCACCGACGTCGATGGGCGGACGATCTACCGGTACGTGCGTGCCATCCGCGCCAGCGATCTGGCCCGCCTGCAGGACACCGGCTTCATCGACTTCACGCCGCGACTTCTGGTGCCCTCCATCGTGGACCCGATCGAGGCGGTGCTGCTGATCGACCGCACCAGTCCCGCGGCGGCGGGGCAGCTTCTGCGCAACCGGATCTGGATCGTCGCCAGCGGGCTCGCCGCGGGCCTTCTCGCGGTGCTGGTCTTCCACGCCATCCTCTCCCGGCTCATTCTCTCTCCGGTCCGACGACTGCAGGACACCGTCGACCGGGTGCGTCGCGGCGATCCCTCGGCCCGTTCGACGGTGCGCACCGGCGACGACTTCGAGGAACTCGGACGCGGTCTCGACACGATGCTCGACGAGATCGAGGAGACCCGCGAGCGCCTCGAGGCCATGAACAGCTCGCTCGACCTCAAGGTGGGGGAGCTCTCCGAGGCGAACATCGGTCTCTACGAGTCCAACCGTCTGAAGAGCGAGTTCCTCGCCAACGTCAGCCACGAACTGAAGACGCCTCTCAACTCGATCCTCGGCTTCGCGGAGTTGCTCGACGAGATCGCGAAGACCGAGACCGCCCCCGATCCCAAGCGGCTTCGATACCTCGCCAACATCGTCGAGAGCGGTCGACGCCTGCTCGGGATGATCGAGGAGCTGCTCGCGATGGCGAAGATCGAGGCGGGCCGGGTCGAGCTCTCGATCGCGCCGGTGAGCGTCTCCGACCTCATCGAGGGTCTCGAGACGATCATGACGCCGCAGGCGGACGCCCGATCGGTGCGTCTCGAGACTCGCGTCGCCGCAGAACTGCCGCAGGTCGAGTCCGACGCCGGCAAGCTGCAGCAGATCCTCTTCAACTTCCTGTCCAACGCGGTGAAGTTCTCGCCGGAGGGCGGCACGGTGACGTTGTCGGCCGAGCGGTTCACCCGGGCCGATCGCACCCCAGGCGTGCGCCTCTCGGTGCGCGACGAGGGGCCGGGAGTTCCCTACGACATGCAGGATCGGATCTTCGAGAAGTTTCGACAGGTCGATGCCAGTCACACCCGCGACCACGGCGGCACCGGTCTGGGCCTCGCGATCTGTCGAGAACTCGCCGGCCTGCTCGGTGCCTCGGTGTCGCTGGTCTCCGAACCGGGCCGAGGCGCAACCTTCGCGGTGGAGTTGCCGTTGCAGTTCTCCGGGCAGGGCACCGCGGGGTTGATGCCCGGCTGAGAAGACTCCTCGCGACGGACCGGCGCCTCGATCGACCGGGAACCTGCGTCGGGAGATGCGCTCGAAGGTCGCTCGCAGGTCGATCGAAGGTCGATCGCATCGGTCCGATCCGCCTCGACGTCCCAGACGCCCGCGACCGGCCTGCGGACTTCGGTGGCGACCCCGCTCGTCGCGTGCGGACGTGCAGGCGGATCGAGTCCGTCTTGCTCCATTCCGGTTGCTTCATGGAGGAAGGGTGCGATGCTGGAAGTCCCCGGTCCGCCTCCTCCTCCGTCTTCCTCCTCCGTCCTCATCCCCGACAAGCCCCCGAAAACCTCCCGACGATGCCACCCTCCGCCCGAGTTCTCCATCCGGTCTGTGTCCGTCTGCTGCTTCTGTTCGGCACGCTGGTCGTCGCCTCGGCGTCCGAGGCCGCACCGCCCCACGGACGCATGGCGATCTCGCCGCCGCCGGTCTCGGATGCCTCGCTCGACGAACTCGTCGAGGCCTCGAGTCTCTTCCTGGACGACGACGACTCGCGGTCCGGAGTTCCGGCGTCTCGGAGGTTTCGCCTCGGAAGCGCCGGCGAGGTCGAGGCGATCGAGTCTGCGCGAAGCGAACGGGTCTGGGAGGGTCGGGTGCTCGACGACTCCGGAGACGTTCGCGGATGGCTGCTCGAGATCGGCACGAGCGCAGGATCGATGATCGCCTACGACCCCGGTGACGGAGCCGTGGTGCAGGCGATCCCGCTCGGCGACGGCCGGGTCCGCATCCTGCGGCGACCCGGCGCATTCCCCCCATGCCTCGGTGCCATCTCCATCGACCTCCCTTCGCACGCCGAGGGCGGACTCGCGGGGGGCTGCGACGACGGAAGCACGCTCGATGTGCTGATCAAGTGGACCCCCACCGCCCAGGTGCAGGCCGGGGGACCGTCGGCGATTCGGGCGATCGCGGAGGCTTCCGTGGCCATGAGCAACCATGTCTACGCTCTCAGCGGCGTCGGCACCCGCATGCGTGCGGTCGACATGAGCGTCAGCGAGCCCTTCGACGGCGATGCGCAGAGCGGCACCCTTCAGGCGCTTCGGGCGACCAACGACGGAGTTCTCGACGGCGTGCACGCGGAGCGGGATGCGCTCGGCGCGGATCTGGTCACATTGATCACCGGCGAACATCCCTCCTACTGCGGCGTCGCCTACCTGCTCGGGACCGACTCGCCGTCGTGGGGATT
The DNA here is from genome assembly GCA_017859745.1 of Planctomycetota bacterium. Lineage (GTDB taxonomy): Bacteria > Planctomycetota > Phycisphaerae > Phycisphaerales > SM1A02 > VGXO01. Next base: position 58,437 of record JAFMML010000004.1, on the reverse strand, counting down.
CTCGGTGGTGGTGTGGGACTGCGCGGTCGGGAATCTCACCTTCACGCACGAGATCGGCCACAACCAGGGATGCTGCCACGCCCCCGGCGACGGCGGCGGCTGCAACAGTGGCGGGGTGTTCTCCTACTCGGTCGGCCGGCGGTTCTTCGGCGACAGCGGTGGGCAGTGGCGAACGGTCCTGGCCTACTCGCCGGGCACCCGTTGGCCTCGCCTCTCGAGCCCCGACGTGATCCACGACGGCCAACCCACCGGGACCGCCTCCGCCGACAACGGGCGCACCATCGACGAGACCGCGGTGGTCATGTCGAACTACCGATGCTCGATTCCATCCGGCGATGGCGAGGTCCAGTTCGAGTCGCCGGTGTTCGTTCCTCCCGTCGACGGCCAGTCGGTCGAGATCGAGTTGCCGCCGCTGCCTCCGGTCTCGCCCGGTTCATCGGCGATCCTCTCGGTGGCCGCGGTCTCCGACCACGACGGATCGAGCGAACTGTTCGCGTTTCGCGTCAACGAGCGGCTGCTTGGCATCGTGTTCGGCGGCCACGGCGAGGAGTGCCGACCGGAGGGCGAGGATTCCGTCTTCGCCGACGGCGTCTTCAACGCCGCGATCTCCGGTGGTGGATCCGACGGCGAGGTGGTTCGCATCACCGCCACCAGTCCGGTCGATCCGGTCTGCGAAGCGAGCGAGATGACGTTCACGATCCGCTATCAGGCGGATGCGTCGTGCGGCACCGTGGACAGCGACGGCGACGGATTCGGCGACGGCTGCGACGAGTGCTCCGAAGACCCCGGGAAGATCGAGCCGGGGGACTGCGGTTGCGGTGTTCCCGACACCGATGCCGACGGAAACGGCACCTCGGACTGCCTCGAGACCTGCACGGGCGACTTCAACGGAGATCAGCAGGTCGGAGGAGCCGATCTGACCCTGCTCTTCGGGCAGTGGGGTGCAGGCGGCGGATTCGCGGACATCGACGACAACGGACTCGTCGATGGAGGCGATCTCGCCGTCCTGCTGACGCTGTGGGGCGAGTGTCCCTAGCGCCCACCAAACGCCTTCAAGCAAGGGGGGGCGACATCGGGTCGCGGCGTCGTTCCGACCCGATCCGGTCCGTCGAGCGGAGCCGGACTCCAACGGCGGCGCTCCCTTGCCAGGCGACCTGGCCCTGCTCAAGAGCTGTCCGGTGGGCCTAGAGGCGGGCCGCGATCAGGCGGTCGGCTCCGGCGATCCGACGCCTGGCCCAGGACGCGTCCAGACGCTCGGGCAGCGGAGCGAACTCCGGATGGTCCCGCATGAACGCGAAGACCACGGCCGCGACCCGCTCCGGCGGGACGTCGCCGCCCGGCGACAGCAGGTCGTAGTCCGGCCAGGCCAGCCGAAGGACGTGTCGTCGCGGGGGCGTCCCGTCCTCGGCGGCCGCCTCGATCTCGAAGAGCCAGCATCCGTCGGAGTCGCGCTGCGAGAGAATCGAGTGGTCCGCGTCCATCGAACGCGACGATAGCATGAGCGGCTGCGCCGCCGCCCACCATCGACGCCATGTCCTTTCTCCTTGAAACGCTCCGCCTCGGCCTTGCCAACCTCGCGCTGCACAAGCTGCGTTCGGTCCTGACGAGCCTCGGCATCATCCTCGGCGTCGCCGCGGTGATCGTGGTGGTGGCGATCGGCGAGGGCAACAAGCGGGCGGCGCTTCGGGACATCGAGTCCCTCGGCGCGACCAACATCATCGTGCGTTCGAGCAAGCCTCCGGCGACCGGCAGCGCGTCCAGCGTGCAGTCCTTCGTGGTCAGCTACGGCCTTCGCTACCAGGACCTCCGCCGCCTCGAGAGGTGGATCGGCGACGCGGATCAGGTGGTGCCTCTGAAGAGCGTCGGATCCGAACTTCGCCGCGGGGCGTCTCGGACGGTGAGCCAGGCCTTCGGCACGGTGCCGGCGCTTCAACAGGCCGCCAACCTCCGACTCGCGCCGCGAAGCCGCTATCTCACGCAGGAGGACATCGTCAGCGGCGCTCCGGTGGCGGTCATTGGATCGGCCGTGGCCGCCCAGTTCTTCCCCCTCGAGGATCCGCTCGGCAAGGACTTCCGCATCGACGAGGAGATCTTCCGCGTGGTCGGCGTCCTCGAGCCGATCGGCTTCGCAGGCGGCGCCGGTTCGGCCCTGGTCAACCGCGATCTCAACAAGGACGTGCACATTCCGCTGACCACGGCGCAGCGCCGGTTCGGCGACATCGTGGTGCGCCGGGAGAGCGGATCGTTCTCCGGCGAGCAGGTCGAGCTCTACGAGGTCTATCTGTCGGCGCCCGACACCGAGAGCGTGATCCCGATGGCCGAGCGGATCGAGCGCCTGGTCGAGACCGGCCATCCCGACATGAACGACGTGCAGCTGATCGTGCCGTGGGAGCTTCTGGAGAACGCGAAGAAGGCGCTGCTGGTCTGGAACATCATGCTGGTCGCGATCGCCGCGATCAGCCTCCTCGTCGGCGGCATCGGCATCATGAACATCATGCTCGCATCGATCACCGAGCGGACCCGCGAGATCGGGATCCGCCGCGCCCTCGGCGCGACGCGGAAGCACATCGTGAGCCAGTTCCTCGTCGAGACGGGGACCCTTTCGACGGTCGGCGGGCTGCTCGGCATCGGCATCGGCATCGGTACGGCGCTCGGCCTGCGGACGATCGTCCCGTGGCTCATGAGCCTGCCGATCTTCGAGGGGGTCTCGAACGGCAACTTCACCCTCGAGCCGCAGGTGACGCTGTGGTCGATCGCCGTCAGCTTCCTCGTCGCCGCAGGCGTCGGTCTCGTGTTCGGGATCTATCCGGCGATGGTCGCGAGCCGCAAGGATCCGATCGAGGCCCTCCGGCACGATTGAGGCCGTCGGCCGTCCCTCGAGGCCCGAGGCGTCATGCGGAGAGGGCGTTCCGGCCTCGCACCAGGCGAGCGCGAGCCCACAGCAACAGCGTCGCCGGGATCCACGCCAGCATCCATGGCAGGCGACTCCGCCAGGGTGGAGGTTGGGCCGCGATCGGCACGTCGGCTTCGAGACGTCCCGCATCGCTCTCGACGACGAGGCGCCACATGCCCTCGGCGGGCACCTCGATCTCGATGAAGGCCGCAAGCGGATCGGACGGCGACGGTGCGGAGGCGCCGCCGAGCACCAATCCGTTCCGCTCGAGGAGGATGCGTGGGGGCGTCGCCCGCCACGATGCCGACGCCGCCTCGATCGCGACGAGCCCCACCCGCGGCGGGACCGGCGAGACGAAGACCGCTGCGGGTTCGCCGTTGTCCAGTTCGCCTCGTGCGACGAGGGCGCCGCCGTCGCCGTTGGCCACGGGCGTCGCCGTGACGAGTGCGACGAGCACCGCCGCAGGGCCGAGCGAACGATGCGTGCGCCGCCGCCTCATGCCACCGTCCCACGCATGTCCATCGGCACCTGCACGATCCAGAAGCCGAGCATGCAGAGTGCCGCCGCGATCGCGATCCACGGCCACGCGCGGCGGCCGAGACTTCGGACCAGCGCGGCCGCGGAGACGAGCACACCGACCTGCAACGCGAGCAGTTCCGCGGGCACGAGCCAGGGCGGCACGTTCGCGCAGCAGGCGAGCGCCCACTGCGGCGTCCCCAGATCGAGGCCGACGTCGCCTGCGGCCCGCTGCAGGCTCGCCCAGCCCGCCGAAAAGCCGGTCACGAGGTGGAAGCCGAAGTGCACCGCCCACATCGAGGCCCCAAGCGGCAGAAGACCGCGCATGCCGCGGCAGAACCGTTCTCGCGAGCCGCCTGCGGCGACGACGCCGATCACCGCCGGAACGAGCAGGGCGAACGCGAGCGTGCCGACGAAGGCGACCACCCGGTCGTCCGGCAGACCGATCGACGCCGAGAACCGCCGCATCGCCTCGACGAGCGGCTCGGTCATGCCGAGGGCGTTCGCGAAGGCGCCGAAGACCAGCACCGCCGCAAGCATCGCCAGATCGAGGCGCCGGGAGATCCGGCCCACGCCCGATCGCTGCGGATCGTCGGCGAGATCCTCGACGGTGCGACGATCGACGAGGTCCACGTTGTCGTGCGGGCAGGCGTGGGCGCAGTCCATGCAGAAGGTGCAGTCGAGGTTGCCACGCTTGCGCGGCTGGGCGAGGTGCATCTCGCAGCCGGGGATCCTCGTTGCCGACCGAGGCGTCGCGAGCACCGGCAGCGCGAGCGTCGCCGCGGGCGCCGGCGCGACGACCGGCGCTCCTCGAATGCACTCCATGGTCGTGCAACGCTCGCAGATCTCGGCGTCGCGCACGCCGACCTCGACCGGGGCGGCCTCGGCGATCGCGCCGTGCAACTGCCCGAGCGGACAGACGTGCTTGCAGAACGACGCTCCCGAGAAGAACGCGTCGACGGCGATCAACGCCGCGACATAGCCCGCGAGGATCCACGCGGTCGCCATCGGACTCGCCCAGAGGTCGAACGCCTCGTAGCAGGCGAGCCAGATCGCCACGAGACCGACCGCGAGCCACTTCGATCGCAAGGCCTTCGGAAACGGACGGGTCGGGCGCACGAACCGTCGCAGCAGGCCGCGCGGCGCCATGAACGGACAGCCCATGCAGGCGAGGTTGCCCACGAGCAGGATGCCGAGGACCACCACGCCGCGGCCGTGGGTCCACGGCAGGGTGCCCGCGAGGTTCGCGGGCGCCTCCTGCGGGCCCAGCCAGCCGTCGAGGCAGACCGCGACGAGAAGCGCGAACGCGATCCAGCGCACGCCGTCGCGGACCGCGCGATGCTTCAGGGCCGGTCCGAGCACCGCCCTCGCAAGCGTCGGCCGCGGACGGCGTCGTGCCGGGGGCGAGGTGGCCGACGATGCCGACGAAGGCGTCGGGACACCGCCCGCACCGCTCGGCAGGGCCAGCGGCGACCGTCGATTCGATGTCCGCACGCTGCGGGCGACGAGCCATCCCGCGATCGGCAGCATCACCGCCTGGCTCGCGACCCACATCAGTCCCGCGGCGATCTCCTGATCGGCGATCGGCGAGACGCCGAGCATCGGCGCCGTGGTCTCGTACGAGGCGTACAGCGGCCGGCCCGCGAAGGCGAGGATGCCGCAGAAGACCGTGTTCTGCAGATCGATCGCCAACAGCAGCAGCACCCGCGGCAACGGTCCCCACGCCGACCGGAACGGCCACGGCTCGAAGACGTTCCAGAAGACGAGCACCCCGGTGCCGAGAAAGAAGGCGTGCTCGACGGCGTGCCAGAACGGAACGGCGACCGCGAGGTCGTAGAGCGCCGGGATGTGCCAGATCCACATCGCCAGCGAGAAGAGGATCCCCGCGGTCAGCGGATGCAGGAGCAGGCGATACGCGCGGCGAGTCGCTCGCGCCGCCAGCAGCGGGCCGACGAACCGCTGCCACGATCGAGGCAGCCCGCGAAAGACCGGGACTCCGGGCATGCCCAGCACGACGAGCGGCGCCGCGACCAGCGACAGCAGCACGTGCTGCACCATGTGCGGCCAGAGGGCGTAGTTCGCATAGAGGTCGACCGGCGAGGCCAGCGCGATCCAGAGCGTGGCAAGGCCGGCCAGGAAGCATGCGGCTCGTCCTCTCGAGAATCGCTCCGGCAGGCCGATGCGTCCGCGCAGGTACGCCGCCGCGAGCAGGACGATCGCGATCGTCGTCCACGGGGGCACGGTCCAGGCGGCAGGCATGGGCGGAGCGTAGTCGCGGAGGGCGAGGTGGTCCGACTCGCCGAGCGTCCGGCGCGAGGGACGGGATTCAGCGTCGCTCGGCGGCCTGCGGCGGAATCGGCAGCAGTGCGCCCGGCGGGCTGGAGACCGGCTCGTTCGCCGGATGCATGGTCAGCAGGAACCTCACGACCGCTTCGGTCTCGGCGCTGGTCAGGTTCTTGCCGAACGCAGGCATGTTGCCGCCGCCCTGCTGGACCTGGCGGATCAGCTGGTCGTAGGAGAGGCGCGTCGCGACGTCGTCGAGCGCCGGTCCACGCTTGCCGCCCTCTCCGCCGAGTTCGTGGCAGTTGCGGCACTGGGCGTTCTGAACGACCACGGCGCCCTGCAGCTCGAGCGGTCCTCGATCCTCGACGTACTCGATCGGCGTCGGCATCGAGCTCCACGCGTCCATCACCGGGCTCCACGGACTCTTCGCGCCCTCCCACGTGAGGATTCCGACGGTGGTGGCCGCGAGCACCACGCCCAGCACCATGAAGGGCCGGCGGCTCGGAGCCCGTTCGCCGGCGTTGCCGAAGAGAGGCAGCAGGACGAGGCCGAGGATCAGCACGCCCGGCGCGATCAGCATCACCGCCGTCTCGCTCGCCGGCGGGATCAGCGAGACCAGACCGAAGATCCACAGGAACGGCAGGTCCGGCCTCGGGTTGGTCTCGATGTCGGTGGGATCGGGGATGCCGTTGGGACCCATCGGGCCGGCGAGAAGCGCGATCGCGACCAGGGCCAGCAGGGCGAGCCCGCAGAAGACCATGTCCCGCTTGGCGGCATCGGGCCAGAAGGGCACGCCTTCCTTGTGGATCCGCTTCTCGTAGGCCTCGCGATAGGTCGCCGGGTCGACGGGCTCGCCGGCCTTGGGCATCTCGCTGATCCCATGCCGAAGCACGAGCACCAGATGCAGGCCGACGAGGGCGATGGTGATCCCTGGCAGCACGAAGACGTGCAGGGCGAAGAACCGGCTGAGGGTCTCGCCGCTGATGATCGGACCGCCGAGCAGCAGGCCTCGCGCCCAGTTGCCCACGAAGGGGATGCGGTCGGCGATGGCGGCGCCGATGCCGATGCCCCAGTACGCGTCCTGGTCCCACCGCAGCACCTGCCCCGTGAAGGCGAGGGCCAGCGTCAGCAGGCAGAGCAGGACGCCGACCATCCAGGTCATCTCGCGCGGGAACTTGTAGGTCGCGTGCAGGAACACCTGCACCATGTGGAGGATCATCATCGCCACCATGGCGTTGCTCGACCAACCGTGCAGGGCCCGCAGCATCCATCCGAACGGCACCTGGGTGTCGATGTGGACGAGGTTCTGGTAGGCGTTGGAGGCGCTCGGGGCGTACAGCGTCGCGAGGCAGATCCCGGTGACGATCTGCAGCGAGAAGAACATCAGCGTCGCGCTGCCGAAGACGTAGAACCACTTCGCGCTCGGCGGCACGCGGTGGGTCATGATCGGCGCGATGAACGCGCCGATGCCGGTGCGGTCCTCGAGCCACGAGAGCGGGCCGAGCACGGCGCGGGCGAGCGGACCTCGCTCGTTGGGCGAGCCGTGGTCCGTCATCAGGGCGCCTCCTCGAGGCCCGGAAGTCGTCCCGCGTCGATCCAGAGGCGACCGTTCTCGATCTTCGCCGGGTAGGGGAAGAGTCCGCGAGGCGGGGGGCCGCTCGCCCGGGAACCGTCCTCGTAGTAGACGCCGCCGTGGCAGGGGCACATGAAGAGCCGCGACTGCGGGAACCAGCGCACCGGGCAGCCCAGATGGGCGCAGTTGACCGCGAACACCTGGAAGTCCGGCGCCTCCGGATTGAACGCGTCCGGCGGCGGGGGCTCGTCCGAGCTCGTATCGAGCGGCTGCACCGGCCCACGCCTGGATGCGCCGCCGGGCGGAATGTGGCGGACCCAGCAACCCGTTCTCGCGGTGAGCCCGTCGGTGGGTGCGGTCCAGGGGTTCACGAAGGTGGCGAAGCGGGTCTCGCCGGGTGGGAAGTCCTCGACCGCGCCCAGGTCCACCCATTGTTCGGCGTAGGAACGGAATCCCGGCGCCAGCATCGCCGAGACGACGGGCGCGGCCGCGGCGACACCGCCGGCACCCATGAGGCCAAGCCCGATCTTGAACATGAACTCTCGCCGGCCGCCACCGGCTGCCGCGGAGCTTCCGCAGCCTTCGCAGGGCGAGCCGTCCGTCGCGCTCTGGGTGTCGGCGCCGCTCGCCTGCGGCAGGGGCGTGTCGTTCGCTCTGCGTTCGTCCTCGGCTGCACTCACGGAGAGGTCTCCCTGGTGGTGTCGGGATCGGGCGATGTCGGAAGCGGCGGCTCGACGGCGCCTTGCGAGGCCCACGACGGTCGCCTGCTCGCCATGAACGCGACGACGTCGGCGATCTCGTCCGGCGACAGCGACGAGGGCGCCTTGCCCAGATCGGGTCGGCCGAAGACCACGGCGCTCCAGAGGCCCTGGTCGGTGACGTTGGCGAGATAGAACGGGTTCAGCACGCTGTCGCGACTTCCCTCGACGTGGCAGGACGCGCAGTGCGCCGAGAAGAGTTCGCCGCCCATCGACGCGTCGCCGAGTCGAACCGCCGATCCGGCCGGGGCCGGTTCACCCCCGGTCTCCCAGCGTTTGCGGAGTCCCTTCACGAACGTCGCGACGTCGTCGCGATCGAGGCCGGCGTAGGCGATGTACGGCCCGCCCTTGGCATCCTTCGAGAAGCCCGGCATCAGGCGACCCAGGCCGACCGCGGTCGCCTCGACGATCTGCTCGTCGGGCATCGTGCGCCACCACAGGGGATCGGCGAGCGGTCGTGCCGCTCCGTGCCAGCCGTCGGCGCCGTGACAGCCCGAGCAGGCGTTGGCGTAGAAGGCGGCGACCCCTTCGGCGGTGTCGAGACCCGGCGCCTCGGGCGGGGCCGCCTCGACGCTGCCGGGAGGAAGAGCCCCGCCGCCGCAGCCGGCGAGGAGTGCGCCGCACGTCGCCAGAAGGAGCGTCGCCCTCACGATCCCACCTCGCTCTGCTCGATGCCGAGCCGCTCCGAGGTCGACAGCGCCGCCATCGTCGGCACCTTCTCGACGCGGGAGATGACCGCGCCGCACACCGCGCCGAAGGCGATCTGGCTGCCGACGAACCACGGCCAGGAGATGAACTCCTCCATGGCTGGATTCACGATGCCCATGGTGCTCCAGGAAAGCGAGGAGAGGATCACCGGCGCGACGACGACGCCGAACAGCATCGGTCGTCGCGGCATCATCGGGAGCGCCACCGTGAACAGGAGGCCGGTCATGATCGAAAGGGCCGCGTGGATGCCGACGGCGATCGCGATCCAACCTCCGTCGAAGGCGGCGAGTTCCGGCTCGCCCATCGCCGCCATGCCGGGATTGACCGCGCCCGCGAGCAGGTTGATCGGAAGCCACACGCTGCCGTGCTCGACCAGGCCCCATGCCGCCGCGACGACCGCCATGGCGGCGCCGCCGGCGAGTCCACCGACGAGTCCGGCCCGATATGGATGGATCTCGACCGGCAGCAGGAGTCTTCGGCTCGGGGCGTCCCGGGCCGGCAGCGGCGGAGGCGTCACCACGGTCTGGCCGCCGGTCGCCTCGATCGGTTCGACGGCCTCGTCCGGCATGACCTCGCGAAACCAGATCACGCCGCCGAAGACCAGCGCCACCGCGCCGACCACGCTGGCGCCGACGTTGGTGACGATGCCAGCGAACAGCATGGCGACGCCGAACGCGGCGACCAGCGGCCCCGCGGTCGGTCGGGGAATCGCCCGGGCGTAGGGCGTCTCTCGCGCGTCGTCCGGAGTCGCCATCAGAGGATCCCCGTGCCGAAGAGGTAGACGCTGGTGAAGACGAAGATCCACACGACGTCCACGAAGTGCCAGTACCAGCTGACCAGTTCGACCTTCTCCGCATCGACGGCCCGCAGGTGCCCGAGCTTCGAGAGCGTCCAGATCATGCCGAGCGCCAGGAGTCCCAGCACCACGTGGAACGCGTGAAAGCCGACGAGACCGTAGTAGGTGCTGCCGAAGAGGTTGGTCGAGATGAACAGTTCGTGGTCGAGCATCAGGCCGCGCCACTCCACCGCGGTGCCGTAGACGAACGCGCCGCCGAGCAGCAGCGTCGCCCCCATCCAGAACTCGAATGCGGCCTTCGCGCCGCGGGCGAGAGCCTTCACGGCGGCGACGACGGTGGCGCTCGAGGAGAGCAGGCAGATCGACCAGACGATCACCGGGCCGACGTCGAGGGCGGTGGCGCCGGTGGGGCCGTGGACGTCCTTCCCGATGTAGAAGAGGAACGCCACGATGAAGGTGCCGAAGAAGAAGCTCTCCATCGCGATGAGCGAGGCCACGCCGACCTTGCCGCGGGAGGGCCGCCATTCGACGGCGTCTCGGCGGGTCGCGCCGTCCGTGGGATCGACGGTGGCGTCACTCGTAGCGGCCATCGGGATCCTCCGGGTGCTTCAGGTCCCACAGGGGGCGGCGGCTGCCGACGGTCGGCGGCTCGTCGAAGTTGTGCTCGGGCGGCGGACTCGTGGTCGCCCATTCGAGCGTCCACGCGTCCCACGGATCGTTGCCCGCGATCGCGCCCTTGCGGTGGGAACGCAGCAGGTTCCACACGATGAGCAGGACGCCCGCGGCCTGCAGCGGCACGCCGGCGGTCGAGAGCAGGTTCCAGAGCTCGAGGCCTCGGTCGGGCTGGAAGGTGTAGATGCGGCGCGGCATTCCCAGCAGGCCGCTGATGTGCATCGGGAAGAAGGTCAGGTTGAACCCCGCGAACAGCAGCCAGAAGGACCACTTCGCGATGGTCTCGTTCAGCATGCGGCCGACCGCCTTGGGATACCAGTAGTGGAGCGCCCCGAAGATCGCGAAGATCGTGCCGCCGAAGAGCACGTAGTGGAAGTGGCCGACCACGAAGTAGCTGTCGCTGACCTGCCAGTCGAAGGGCACCATCGCCAGCATGATGCCGGTGAGCCCGCCGATCACGAACATCGCGACGAAGCCTGTGGCGAAGAGCATGGGGCTCGCGAAGCGGATGCGGCCGCCCCACATGGTGCCGATCCAGTTGAAGATCTTGATCCCGGTCGGCACCGCGATCATGAAGGTCATGGCGCTGAAGAACGCGTCGAGCACCGGCCCGAGACCGACCGCGAACATGTGGTGGGCCCAGACGCTCAGCGAGATGAAGCCGATGCCCACCGTCGCGGCCACCATCAGCGGGTAGCCGAAGATCACCTTGCGGCTGAAGGTCGGCACGATCTCGCTGACGAAGCCGAACGCCGGCAGGATCAGGATGTAGACCTCGGGGTGGCCGAAGAACCAGAAGAAGTGCTGCCACAGGATGGCGCTGCCGCCCTCCTGCGGATCGAAGAAGTGGGCGCCGAGGTTGCGGTCGAAGAGCAGCATGACCTGCGCCGCGGTCAGGGGGCCCAGCGCCGTCAGCACCAGCACGCCGACGACCAGCATCATCCAGGCCATGAGCGGCATCCGCATGAGCGTCATGCCCCGGCAGCGCATGCACAGGATGGTGGCGACCAGGTTGGCGCCGGTCGCGATCGAGCCGAAGCCGCTGACCATGATCCCGAGGATCCAGTAGTCGGTGCTGTTGCCGCGGCTGAAGGTGCGATCGGTCAGCGGGGCGTAGGCGAACCAGCCCACGTCGGGCGCCGCCGAGGTCCCGTAGAGACCCTGGGCGCCGATGTAGCTGTAGTAGAGGAGCAGGCCGCCGAAGAGGAACAGCCAGAACCCGAACGCGTTGAGGCGGGGGAAGGCCATGTCCCGCGCCCCGATCATCAACGGGATCAGGTAGTTGCCCATCCCCAGCAGCACCGGCATGCCCACGAGGAAGACCATCGTGGTGCCGTGCATCGTGAAGAGCTGGTTGAAGACCTCCGGACTCACGAGGTCGTTGCCGGGCCGGGCGAGCTGGGCCCGCATCGCGGACGCCTCGAGGCCTCCCACGAGAAAGAAGACGAGCCCCGACAGCACGTACATGATCCCGAGGCGCTTGTGGTCCACGGTGATCGCCCACAGGTGCAGTCGCGCCGACAGCGGTTCGGCCCTGCGGTCGGCGACGGTCTCGGCGGGCGTGGTCGGAAGCGTGGTCATCGGGATCGGTGAACGGATGGAGTCGGCGGAGTGGGCGGAGTCAGCGGAGCGTCGCGAGATAGGCGACCACCGCGTCGAGCTGGGCGTCGTCGAGTTCGAGGCTCGGCATGTTGCAGCCGGGCTTGAGGGTCTGCGGGTCGTCGATCCACTGCCGCAGGGTGTCGCGGTCGAGCGGCGCCACGCCCGCGCCGATGGTGGACCGGCTCATGAGATGCGTGAGGTTCGGCCCGAAGGCGCCTTCGCTGACTCCGGCGATGTCGTGGCACGCCTGACAGGCCAGGGCGAGGAAGACCTCGCGACCACGGAGAACCTCTTCGTCGTCGTCGGATGCCGGCGGCGACTGCTGGCCCCGCACCCACGCGTCGAATCCCGCGTCGTCGCGGGCTTCGACCCGGAGCAGCATGTTGGCGTGCTGGGTGCCGCAGTACTCGGCGCACTGGCCGAGAAAGACCCCGGGGCGCTCCGCCTCGAACCAGAGCACGTTGGTGTGGCCGGGAATGCAGTCCTTCTTGCCGGACAGTTGCGGCACCCACCAGGAGTGGTTGACGTCGGCCGAATGCAGTTCGAGCCAGACGGGGCGGTTCGCCGGGACCACCAGCTCGTTGGCGGTGACGATGCCCAGTTCGGGATAGCGGTACTCCCACCACCATTGATGCCCGATCACGGTGACCGCGAGGGCTCCCTCGGGCGGCGAGGTCCGCTCGATGTCCCGAATGAGTCGCACCGAGGTCATCGCGAGGACGAACACGATCACGATCGGAATCACCGTCCAGGCCAGCTCGACCGGATTGCTGCCGTAGACCTGGCGGGGTTCGCCGGGAACGCCATCCCGATCGACGGCGGCGCGTCCCGCGCGGTACTTGACGATCGCGTGCACGAGCGCCGCCTGCACGACCACGAAGATCGCGGCGCAGATGCCCAGCAGCAGCCAGGTCAGGGCTTCGATGTCCGCCGCCGGCGGACTGGCCGGCTCGAACATCGACGGGATGCTCGGCAGCGGCAGGCCGGAGGTGGGATCGCAGATCTCCGAGCTGGTCGCATCGGCGGTCTGCGTTGCTGCGGCGGCCACGGGCGCCGCGACCGCCCCGACCGCCAGGACCGTCATGACCAGCGATGTCGCGATCAGGCGGCCTACCCGGACGGGTCGATCGCAGGCCGGCGCGGATGCCCAGCCGAAACCGAGTCTCCAGAGAGATCGACCACGTCGAAGACCTCGCATCGCGTCGAAGGGTACCCGAAGACGCGATGCGTCCTCGGCGGCCGGGGCGACGAGCGGTTCGCGGAGCGGCGCTCCGGAGGCACGCCCCCCCGAATGGAAGCGGGTCGTGATACCTTTCGCGGTTTCGCCGGCCCCGGACCATGGAGCGACCATGTCCACCGTCCAACCCACGCCGCCCGAGGGCGTCGACACCATCCTGATCCTCGACTTCGGAAGCCAGTACGCGCAGCTGATCGCGCGGCGGATTCGAGAGGCGGGCGTCTTCAGCATGCTCGTCGCACCGGATCGGCCCGCCGCGGAACTGGCCGCGATGCGCCCGAAGGGGATCGTGCTCTCCGGAGGACCGTCGTCGGTGACCGATCGCGAGGCTCCTCGCTGCGACCCGGCGATCTTCGATCTGGGCGTGCCGATCCTGGGCATCTGCTACGGCATGCAGATCGGCTGCCAGATCCTCGGCGGGACCGTCGAGGCCGCCGAGGCCCGCGAGTTCGGACGCACGGCGCTTCGCATCGAGGATGGCGGCGATCTGCTCGCAGGCCTGCCCGATCGCACCAGCGTCTGGATGAGCCACGGCGATCAGGTCTCGGGACTCCAGACCGGCTTCGAGGTGCTGGCGTCCTCGGAGACCTGCCCGCATGCGGCGGTTCGGCATCTCGGGAAGCGGTTCTACGGCGTGCAGTTCCACCCCGAAGTCACCCACACTCCGCATGGCGGCGATCTGTTGCGGAACTTCCTCTACGGAATCTGCCGCTGCGATGCGTCGTGGCGGATGAGCGACTTCCTCGAGGCCGCCTGCGAGCGGGTTCGAGCCCAGGTCGGCGACGGTCGCGTCATCTGCGGCCTGTCCGGAGGGGTCGACAGCTCGGTGGTGGCGGCGCTGCTGCAGCGGGCCATCGGCAGGCAACTCACCTGCATCTTCGTGGACAACGGCCTGCTGCGCACCAGCGAACGGGAACTGGTCGAACGGACGTTCCGGGACCACTTCGAGGCGGATCTCCGCGTCGTGGACGCTTCGGCGGCGTTTCTCGGCGACCTTGCCGGCATCACCGACCCGCAGGAGAAGCGGCGTCGCATCGGCCATCGCTTCATCGACGTGTTCAAGGAGGCTGCCGAGGGCGTCGGCGGCGCCGCGTTCCTTGCACAGGGCACGCTCTACCCGGACGTGATCGAAAGCGGCCACGGTCATGCCGGCACTGCCGCGGGCATCAAGCTCCACCACAACGTGGGCGGTCTTCCCGAGGAGCTGGGCTTCGAGCTGGTCGAACCCCTGCGGGACCTCTTCAAGGACGAGGTGCGGGCGCTCGGCGAGGTGCTGGGCCTGCCCAGCGCCGTGGTCTGGAGGCATCCGTTCCCCGGTCCGGGACTCGCGGTGCGGGTGCTCGGTGAAGTCACCTCGGAACGCCTCGAGGTCCTGCGGCAGTGCGACGAGATCCTGCTCGAGGAGATCGTCGCGAACTCGCTCTACCGCAGCACCGACCAGACCTTCGCGGTTCTGCTGCCGGTGCGGGCGGTGGGGGTGATGGGCGATGGACGGACCTACGACTCGGTGGTGGCGATCCGCGCCGTCGAGACCCAGGACTTCATGACCGCCGACTGGGCCCGCATTCCCTACGACGTCCTGGCGACGGTGAGCAACCGCATCATCAACGAGGTGCGCGGCGTCAACCGCGTGGTCTACGACATCTCGAGCAAGCCGCCCGCGACCATCGAGTGGGAGTGAGGGGCCTCGGATCGCATCATCGGTGCCGGCGTGTCGACCTCGATCCCGACGGAACCGTCAATCCCGTCGGAAGGAGGTCCGCTGGATCATGAGGTCGAGGGTCTGGCAGACGAGGTCGATCTCCGGTTCGGAGAGACCCTCGTGGAAGGGCAGGGCGATCGATCGGCCTGCGGCCCGTTCGGCGACGGGGAATGCACCGTCGGTGTGACCGGTGCGATGGCCGTGCCGCACGAGCAACGGGGTCGCGACGGGACCGGTGGTCGCGAGGATCTCGTGTCTCCGCATCCCCTCGAGAACCTCGTCGCGTTCGAAGGGGCTGAAACGATCGGACAGGCGCACCACGAATCGCGGCCACGCACCGCCTCCGTCGCCACGTGGTGCCGGGAGAATCAGATCCGAGACTCCACTGAGGCGCCGCACGTAGGTGTCGGCGATGCGCCGCCTCGCCTCGAGCGCCTCTGAGAGTCGGACGAGCCGGTTGAGGCCGACGGCGGCCCGGAAGTCGTCGAGCGGACTGTCCACGCCCGCCCGATCGAGATCCTCGTCGGGAACGCCGGCGCCGAACCGGCGGCATCGCTTCGCGAGCACGTCGTCGTGGGTCGCCAGCACCGTCGCGCCGGACGCCGCGACGGGACGATCGTCGGTGAGGGCGAGCAGCGCGACGCGGCCGAACTTGCCGATCGGGCGCCCGCCGTGGGAGGCTCCCAGCGCATCGCTGGCATCCTCGACCAGGGTGACTTCATGTCGTGCGGCGAGGTTGGCGATCGTCTCGAGGCCTCCGGCGTCGCCCAGCAGCGTCGTCGCGACGATCGCCCGGGTCCGTTCGCCGATCCTCGCTTCGACCGACTTGGGGCACAGTCCAAGACTGCGGGGATCGACGTCGGCGAACACCGGCATCGCGTGGACCCGAGCGACGGCATCCGCGGCCTCGACCGATCCGAGCGCCGGCAGAAGCACCTCGTCGCCGGGACCGATGCCCAACGCGCGGAACGCGACCTCGAATGCCGTGCCGGGAGAACCGACGCCCACGCCGAACGGCCGTCCTGCGATCGAGGCCAGCGTCTCCTCGAGGCGTCTCGCTTCGTGGCCGACCGCGGTCCGCAACGCCTCGGCAAGCGCCTGGGCATCGCCGGGAACCGGTCGCGGCTGCGATGTCGAGATGGGATCGAACACGTCTGAGCGGACTCGGTCGGAACGGACGGGACGAGATGGTCGACGCGGATCAGGGCTCCCCGGCGGCGCTGGCGAGCGTCTCGGGTATGCGATCGAGTCGGTCCAGGTAGAGCCAGGCCGCCTGCACTTCGAGCGACGGATCGAGACGACCGCCACCGGCGGCCGCCACGGCGAGCATCTCGAGATCGTCCGGCGACAGTGGCTCGTCGGTTCGGGCGATCGCGAGAATCGCCAGCGAGTCGCAGCGTCGTCCGCCCTCACCGAGGATGCCGCGGGCGAGGCGTCCCGCGGCGGCGCGATCGTCGGAAGAGAGCACGCCGACCAGAATCGCCTCGAGCATCGCGTCGTCCTCGGCCGCCGCCTTCCGGAGCACCGCCGCCATGGCGTCCGGATCGATGGCCGCCAGTCGCGACGCCGCCTCGATCGCCAGCACCGGAGTTCCGAGGCGACCTTCGATCAGCGAGTCCAGCAGGGACACGTAGATGGACGAGGCGACCTCGGCAGGCTGATCGAGCAACGCGGTCATCGCCCAAGCGACGGACATTCGATGTCCTCCCGCCAGGATCCGCTCGAAGGCTTCGACACGATCGGTGCCGGTCGC
Source organism: Planctomycetota bacterium (assembly GCA_017859745.1). GTDB lineage: Bacteria > Planctomycetota > Phycisphaerae > Phycisphaerales > SM1A02 > VGXO01. The sequence goes on along the minus strand of JAFMML010000004.1, from coordinate 41,944 downwards.
CATGGCCGTCGCCGCCGCGCCGAGGGCTTCGAGCACCTCGCCGCGTCCCTGCATCAGCGCGAAGGTCTCCGGCGGGATCGGCTGCTCCGATGCCAGCAGCAGCAGGGCGGTTCGCAGGCGAGCCGCGTTGGAGGTGGCCGACTCGAACAACTCGGCCCAGATCTCCAGGCCGACCTCGAGGTCCGTGGCGAGAAGCGCCGCGAGGCAGGCCAGTCGCTCGGCGCGGGTCGCGTCGTCGGCGCCTGCAGAGGCCGCGAGACTCGCGATGCAGGCCTTGGAGCGATGCCGTTCGGCGGCGCGAGCCAGCGCGACGATGGCGGTTTCCCGACCGGGGCCCGAGAGACGACGGGTTCGATCGACGAACTGGTCGATCGCGGAGGCGTCGCCGAGATCGGCCAGCAGCACCGACGCCTCCCCAGCGACCTTCGCGTCGGCGTCCTTCGCCAACGCGGCGAGTTGCGCGGCGTCGACCCGGGCTTCGCGGAGGCGCAGTTCGCTCATCAGCGCCACTTGTTCCTGCGGGGGCACTGCGCTCCAGCGAAGCATCTCCTCCGCCTGCGGGACGCGAACGAGATCCAAGGCGATCGCCGCGCGGATCGCGGCGGCCCGCTCCGCCGGCGCCTCGATCAGCTCGAGCAGCGCGGGATCGACCGGCTGGTCCTGCAGTTCGGCAAGTCCGAGGATGCCGTCGAGCTGCAGCGTCCAGTGGTCGGCCTCGACGAGCTGTTCGAACAACGGACGCAGCGAATCGGTCCGCAGCTGCCTCAACGACGTCAGGAGCAGGTGGTGCGAACCGTCCGGGCGATGCGTCAGGGCGGCGCGGACCCGGCGCATCGCCTCCGAAGGCACATCCACCGGCCCATAGGGCGAGGTCCCCTCCTGCGCGACGACCACCGAGGCGACGCTCGCGAGCGCGAATCCCGCAAGCATGTTGTGGAGGCGTGGGTGTCGCACGGGGCGAGTGTAGCGAGGCGCCGACATGCGGCCCCCGGCAGTCGCCCTCAGTCGGCGCGGACGAGTTCGTGCGCCATGCGGTCGATGCGTTCGCGCAGGGCCTCCGCGGATCGATCACCCGTCTCGATCGCGGTGCGAATCCGACGTTCGGCGGCGTGGATGGCGGAGTGGTTGCGTCGGCCGAGGCCGCGGGCGATCTCCGGATAGCTGAGCGTGGTGAGGCGTCGGGCCAGCATCACCACCACCCCGCGGCCCTCCGAGGCGGCCCGGTGCTTCGAGGCCGACAGCAGGTCCTCGCGTCCCACGTCGAAGGCCGACGCCACCGCATCGACGATGGCACCCAACCGCACCGGGGTCCGTCGCGTGGCCCGGCGATCCTCCTCGAGAAGCCGCTCCACCAGCACCATGCCCAGAGTCATACGTCCCGACGTCGCCGACGGCTGACGAGGCCGAGATCCCTCGTCGAGGGCCGACAGCGCGGTGAGCTTGGCCGCCACGCCCTCGAGTTCGCGCGCGGAGGCGACGTAGCGACCCACGATGGCCTCTTCGGCGGCCTCGGTCGCCTCGAAGCCTCGGGCGGCGAGCAGGCGTCGCAGCAACTGCCGGCGGGTCTCCCGATCGGGCGGATCGAGCTCGACGACCATGCCCGCAAGGAATCGGCTGACGAGGGATCGATTGAACCGACCGATCTGACGGGGATGCTCGTCGGAGGCGAGGACGACCGTCGCGCCGCCAAGGCCGATCGCGTCGAGGGTGTGGAGAAACTCGCCCTGGGTCGCGGTCTTGTTGGACAGGAAGTGGACGTCGTCGATCGCCAGCACGTCGAGGCCGCGGAACCGACGCCGAAACGCGTCGACGGAACCGCCTCGGACCGCCGCGATGAACTCGTTGGTGAACTGCTCGCCGGTGGTGTAGCGAACCCGCGCCGCCTGGATCCGATCGGTGGATCGCTCGTGCCGCCGCCGGCAGATGCCTTGCAGCAGATGGGTCTTGCCGACACCGCACTCGCCGTGCAGGAACAGCATCCGTTCCGCGCCCGCTCCGCCGTCGGCGGTGCGTCGGGCGATCTCGAAGGCGAGCGTGTTGGAAGGACCGACCACGAAGTCGTCGAGACGCCGCCATCGCTCGGAGGAAGGCCGACGTCGTGGCAGGGCGGGCCGGCCGCCCGGTCCGTCGGCATCGGCTCGGGCGTCGGGCCGCTCGGAGGCCGTCGAATTCGCCGAAGTCTCCGATCTGGACTTGGATGCGTCGGCCTCACCCCCCTCCGCACGAGGGCGGCCGGGGGCGTCGGCGACTGCCCGCACCCGGATCCGAGCGGCGTCCCCCAGTCCGAGGGTGTCGGCGGCCACCCCCTGCAGGGCCTCGGTGAAGTGCCGCTTGATCCACTCGGCCGCGTACGGCGACGGCGTGATCACCTCGAGCGCGTCGTCTCGGAGTTCCAGACGGGTTCCGCCTCCGAACCACATGTCGAAGCGCTGGGGACCGATGCGGCGGGCCAGCGCGGCCGAGGCGGTGTCGAGTCTGGAGATCGAGGCGTCGGAGGCGGGCATGGACGGGCAGCAGGGAACGGTCTCGGCGTCGCGGACGCACCGATTGCGGCCGCGGGGATCTGAAGATCGACTCGAGTCCGTTCGCGACGGGGACCGCAGCCGCTCTGGCATCTCCTCGCGCGGTTCGCGGGGAGATCCGCTCGACTTCGGCGGGTCCGATCGTCCTCGACTCGGGTCGGGCGGCCTTCTGGCGGCTCGATCCGAGTCCGATCAGGTCCGATCAGGTCCGATCCGCATCGGAGGCAACACCACGCCGCATGCGGTCCTCGTTCCACCCCTCGAATCGAATCGGCCCCGACGAGTGTCGAGCGACCCGAAACGAGCGGGGATCCCATCCCTGGGACCACCGGCGAAGGTACCGGGGAGTCGACCCCTCGAGGACGCCGCCGGACTTTTCCATCGGGCGAACTTGGGGCGTTTGGCGCGCAACCATCGTGTTCACTCGGCGCAAACGATTTCCCCACCGACCGTGAATGGGGCTGTCTGTCGGTTGTGGACAACTTGGGCAGTTGAGCCGTTGGCGCGAAGCGTCTATGCGACCGTGGTGTCGGGCGTTCGAAGACGCTTGACCAGCGCCGATCGCACGGCGCCCGGCACGAATCCGTGCCTTCGATAGAGGCGGAGTGCCGGAATGTTGCGGTCGTCGACGGCGAGCGAGAGTCGAGGAAGTCCGGCGCCGCCGGCGATTCGGATCGAGTCGCCGAGCAGAGCGGCCGCAAGTCCCCGCCCCCGGAAGGATTCGGCCAGGCCGAAGTAGACCAGTTCGACGCATCCGGCATCGGGGTTGGGGTTCAGCAGGGACAGGCCGGCGGGCACGCCATCGACGAGCAGGCGTCGCCAGAAGTCCGCACGGAAGTGTCCCGCCGCTCGATGTCCCTCCAGCACGTCCTCGACTCGTCGTGCCCCTGCAAGTCCCGGGCAGTCGAGGGTCTTGCGGTAGGTCTCGAGGAGCAGACGATGCAGAGAAGCGGGGGGCTCGTCGCCGCAGGTCTCGATCCGGATCGACCCGTTGTCGCGATGCGTGGGGGCGATCGACGGTCCCGGGAGCGGTCGATCCATGAATCGAAGCTCCGCCAGAGACTCGAACCCGGCCGCGAGCAGCGGTTCGCGGTCGAGCGGGCGGGCCGGATCGAGCATCGCCTGAGCGAGGTCGGCGTCGAACCGTCGATCCGCAAGCAGTGCCCGGATCAATTCCGCGGCGGGCTGGATCTCACTCCGGTTCCGCACCGGGGACAGCAGGACGCCGGCAGTCCGTCCGGCGTTGCGCATCAGGACCGCTACCGACTCGAATCCGCCCGTGGGTCCGTCGAGGCCCCAGACCGCGTCGAGCCGAAGTTGCCCGGTCCGGTGTCCGACGGCGAGGCGTCGGGCTGCCGCGGTGCTCCCCACAAGCCGCTGGAGCGCGGTCTCGAGACGTTCGGCCGTCACCGGCCCGAGGCGTCGACCTCCCCGGGCCGGGGCATCGCTGTCGCTCGGGAGGATTTCGACCTCGGGCGTTACCCCAGCGGCGCCCGGATTCGCCACCGGATCGGAGTCGCCGCCCGATCCACAGGAACCGACGGCGTCCGACGGCGGATCTCCCTGGGCCCGTGGGCCCGACGAGACCCGATCGATGCGGTGGCTGGATCGGTCCTGAGAACTCTGGATCGAGGTTGAGTCGCCGAGGGGAGGCATCGCTGGATGAAGCCTACGCCGGATCCAGCCTCTGGCGAGCCGCAGTCGCGGATCCCGCCGCTACACTTCGAGATTCGCCCCATTGCGAGACTTCCCGTGAACCAGGCCCACTCGATCGATCGTCTCCATCTCCTCGCCCGATCTTGCCGCCTCTGGTCCGCCGCGGCCGTCGCCGCACTCGCCGTTTCAGCCCCGGCCTCTTCGCAGGTCTCGCCAGCGGCGCCTACCGCGCCCCCGATGGAGCGAGTGCCTGCCGGGGACGAATGGGAACTGGACTTCACGCCCAAGGCGCTTCGCGTCCACATCGACGACGCGACCGGCAAGGCCTATTGGGTGCTGACCTACGAGGTCGGCAACCGCACTTCGCAGCCTCGGAACTGGGCCCCCGTCTTCGAACTCCAGGGCGACGGTGGCCCGCTGCAGCGATCTGGACGGGAAGTGCCCAGCGTCGTCACCGACGACGTCAAGCGGATGCTGAACAGGTCCAAGGCCATGGGCGCGGCCGAGCGTCCCCCGGTGCTCGATCAGAATCAGGCGATCGGGCTGCTCCCGGTCGGTCGAGCGCACATCCGGGACGGGTTTGCCGTCTGGCCGGTCTTCGATCCGTCGATTCTCACCGTCGTCAACGAAGAACCGTCGGCCCTGGTGGTCTATGTCGGCGGCGTTTCCAATCGGCGTGGCACCGTCAAGCACCCCGCAACCGGGGACGATGTGGTGCTCCGACAGCAGAAGGTGATCCGGTTCGAGACCCCGGGGCGGGTCGGAGCCCTCGCGGGAACGGCGTTGAAGCCGGTCTCCGAGACGCTGACCTTCCGCTGAGCCCTCGCCGAGTCTGCGACGCCGAGGGCCCGGGATCCTCCCGAGATCCTCGGGGATCCTCGGGGATCCTCCGGGATCCTCCGGGATCCTCCGGAATCCTCCGGAATCCTCCGGGATCCTCCGGGATCCTGAGGTTTCGAGGTTGGCTTGGCTGGCTCGGCTGGTTCGACTGGCGCGGCGGCTGTCGGAGGAGTCTTCCATCCTTCGGTGGCACACCCTTCGGCGGGGCGTCCAACGACCGGAATCCTCGTGCGGGCGGCGATTTGGGGGGTGGCGTTCCTCGGGATCGCCGCTAGACTTCGGGGCTCGCCTCGACTGGGGGTCTCCATGGCCTCGGAACGTCGGGCGGGTCGTTGTCCATCACAGGGGTCTTCGCCTCTGATGGCACGAATCTCGCCTTCGCGTCTTCTCGTTCGGTATTCGGAGCATTGCCGTGGCACACAAGAAGGGACAGGGTTCCACCAAGAACGGTCGCGATTCGAACCCGCAGTACCGTGGCATCAAGCTCTACGGCGGCCAGTTCGCTCGCAAGGGGGCCATCATCCTTCGGCAGTGCGGGACGCCCTTCAAGCCCGGCTATCTCGTCATGCGAGCCAAGGACGACTGCCTGATGGCGCTCGCCGACGGTGAAGTCCGCTTCCGTGGCCGCAAGGTGGACATCATCCCGGCGGATCCGGCCACCCCGCGTCTCACCTGCGTCGCCGGCGGCTGAACCGTCCGCGACATCGACGCCGGAAACCACCCATTCGTTCGATCCGACGCCGCGCGACCGGCCCCCTCGAGGCAGTCGTCGCGGCGTCTTCGCATTCGCCTTCCGTCTGTTGGGAGTCCGTCTCACCATGTTCATCGACGCCGCCGAGATCACCGTTCGCTCCGGCAAGGGCGGTGATGGGAAGTGCAGCTTTCGGCGGGAGAAGTTCGTGCCCAAGGGCGGTCCCGACGGGGGCGACGGTGGACGTGGGGGAGATGTGGTGCTGGTCGCCGACCCGCATCTCGACACGCTGCTGCCCTTCGCCCACCGCCGACGATTCGCTGCCGGCGACGGTGAGCCCGGCGGCGCGGCGTGTCGGCACGGGGCCGACGGAACCGCCTGTCGCATCGCCGTGCCGGTGGGATGCCTCGTCCACGATGCCGAGACCGGTGAAGCGATCGCGGATCTCGTCACGGCCGGCGAGGAGGTCCTCGTCGCGGCGGGAGGCAGGGGTGGATACGGGAACGATCGCTTCAAGAACTCCGTACAGCAGGCGCCGACCCGAACGACGCCCGGCGGTGTCGCCATCGAGCGGCGGTTGTCGCTCGAGCTGAAGCTGTTGGCCGACGTCGGCCTCGTCGGCCTGCCCAACGCCGGCAAGAGCACCTTCCTGCGGTCGATCAGCCGAGCCACCCCCAAGGTCGCGGACTACCCGTTCACCACGTTGTCGCCGCAACTGGGCATCGCGGAACTTCCCGGCGAGCGAAGGTTGTTGGTGGCGGACATCCCGGGCCTCGTCGAGGGCGCCGCCGAGGGGGCGGGCCTCGGACACGACTTCCTGCGGCACGTCGAGCGGACCGGCGTGCTGATCCACCTCGTCGACGCCGCGCCCGAGGCGTCGCGCGATCCCGCGACGGACTACCGGATCATTCGGGCCGAACTGGAGCGCTTCGCACCGCAACTCGCGGAGAAGCCGGAGATCGTGGTGCTCAACAAGAGCGATCTCGTGCCGGAGGACCTTCGAGCGGAACTGCTCGAGGCCTTCGCCGAGGCGTCTGGCGTCGCGCCGGTCGGTTTCGTCAGCGGTGCGACGGGCGAAGGCGTGCGCGATCTGCTCGAGGGGGTGTGGAAGGTCGTCGATGCGACCGATCTCGATCGCGATCCTGCTCAGCGGCAGACGGCAAGGTAGGCCTCGAAGAATCCGCCGAGGGCCTCCTCGAACCGGCCCCCGATGGTGAGACCCGCGATCTCGGCGACCAGCGAGTCGTCCTCGGCGAGTTCGACGAGTCGCCCTCCACCGGCCGCCGCGATTTCGGGGAAGTGCTCCGGCGGACCGCGACGGCCTCGCGCGGGAGCCTCTTCATCCTCGAGCGGCGGCGCCGCGGAGATCGCGTGGGTGGTGATGCCCACCGCGGCCGCTCGTTTCGCGAGGTCGATGCAGGCGGCCCCGTGACCGGGGTGCGGCGGCGCGTCTCCCACCAGCACGACCACTCCGGTTCGATCCGGCGACCAGGAGAACTCCCGGAACAGTCGTTCCAGGGCGGGCCGAACGGCCTCGGGCCGATCGCCGCCGCCTTCGGCGGTCAGGCGCCAGAGGAAGGTCCGCGCCTGGGCGAGCGATCCCGTGAAGTCCATCGGCAGCGTCTCGAACCGGTCGCGGCGATCTCGGTAGGCGACCACGCCGATTCGAAGGTCCGCGCAGACGTCGCCCACGAACAGCATCAGATCGTCGAGGCCACCCTGCACCTCGGCGAGTTCACCGGACATGCTGGCGGTGCAGTCGATCGCCACGGCGAGATCCACGCGTCGCTCGGCAAGTTCCCGCACGTACTCGACGAGTCCGACGAAGGAGCGAGGTTCGAGGGCCGCGATGGCGTTGGGCGGGCCGATGGGCGCGGCCGCGGGTTCGCGGGAAGCTCCGCCGACGTCCTCGTCGGACACGGCGGTTCGGGCAGGACGAAGCCACGCGCCGTCGAGTTCGAGCCGGCCGCGGTTTCGGCGCAGCCACGAGCGCCAGCGATGGTCGCGCCGCAGATCGTCGGCACGGGAGATCTCCGCGAGCCGAGGCGACAAGCGACCGGCCTCGGCCGCGGTCATCCGCAGGACGATCGAGACGAAGACGTCCTCCGCCCTCTCGGCGAGCGCATCGAGCCCCGAGGCGAGGGCGAGTTCGACGCCGAGCAGGCGCTCGGCGTCGTCGCCGCTGGCGAGCAGTTGCTCGATGCCGCGCGCGAGACGGATCTCGTCGCCTCGGGCTCGGCCGCGCAGGAGCGTCCGCACCACGAGGGGATGGGGCTCGACCTTCAGACGCTCGTCGAGACGTTCGAGCTCGCCGCGTCGCGACGACACGGCGGCGGCGAAGGAACGCACCTGCCATGCGGGATCGGCAAGCGCCGCGGCGAGGCGCGGCCCCGCGATCGCCGACGGCATCGACTCGAGTCGCATCACACCGAGGGCGCGGCGGGCCCAGGTCGTGCCTCCGAGCAGCTCGGCGAGGGCGGCCATCTCGTCGGGATCGATCGTCCGGGCGGCTTCGGCACCCGGACCTTCCTCGCCCGCCTCGTCGAGTTCCGGTGCCGCTGGAGGTTCGACCTCCTTCGATCTGGCGTGCCCCGGAACCACAGGGGACATCGCCCGGGCGTCGGTGCCTGCCACGCTCGCGGTGAGGGCGTGGGGACCTGCCGCCATGGCGAATCCGAGAAGCGAGATCGCCACCGCGACCGGGAAGATCGCCCGCATCGGGGACCGATCCCCGGAAAATCGATCGGTGGTCACGATGTCGTCGTTGCCCAAGGGCGATCGCGGGTTAGTCTTGTTGATGAACTTCCGTGCGAAATGGGGGGGGAGTTCGGCAGAGCGGAGCTCAGCGGAAGGAGGTCGCGTCTCGGACATGCCGGTCCCCCGCACAACCTCGCTCGTGCTGCTTCTGACGGTGCCGGCAGCGGTCGGCGCGGCGTCGGCCGGCGACGAGGTGATCCCGTTCACCTCCGAAGCGTTCGATCGGGGCATCCAGTACACGATGCAACAGTACCCGCCGCTGTTCGGGTACTCCGGTTTCGGCATGGCCCTGGCGGATCTCGACCTCGACGGGGACGACGATCTCGTGCTGCTGGGTCGCAGCAACGGACTGATCGGGTTCTTCGAGAACGACGGCGCGGGGAACTTCGCCAATCGGAGCTTCGACGCGGCCCTGTTCCCGTTGACCGAACCCAGTGTGGTGCTCGCCTTCGACTACGACGGGGATCGCGATCTGGACCTCTTCGTCGGCCAGTACCTCGGCGACGACAATCGCCTGTACCGGCAGGATTCGCCCTGGAGCTTCACCGACGTCTCCGAAGAGGCGGGCATCGCGGAGTCGCTGCCGACCAAGGGCGCGAGCGTCGCGGACTTCGATGGCGACGGCTGGCTCGACCTGTACACGTGCCAGTACATCATCCCGGGTGCCGGGGACTCGATCCGCAACCGGCTCTACCGAAATCGAGGCGACGGCACCTTCGAGCGCGTGGGTTCGGAATGGGGCGCCGAGAGCGAGCGGGCCTCGCTGCAGAGCATGTGGACCAACACCGACGGCGACACCTGGCCGGATCTCTATCTCAGCAACGATCGAGGCCCGTTCACCGGGCCGAACCAGTTGTTCCGCAACGACGTCGGGACGCTGGTGGAGGTCTCCGAGTCGAGCGGCACCGACGTTTCGCTGTTCTCGATGGGCATCGCCGCTGGAGACCTGAATCGGGATGGACGCCCCGACTTCTACCTCACCAACATCAGCGATCCCGTTCCGCCGCTCCTGGGCGCGAATCCGCTCATCGTGAGCCGCCCCGACGGGACCTGGGAGGAGCAGCAGGAGCTGTGGGGCGTCGCCCACCACACCCTCAGTTGGGCCGCGATCCTCTGGGACTTCGACAACGACACCGACCTCGATCTCTACGTCAACGACCAGTTCGACGCCAACAACCTGTACATGAACCCGGGTTCCCCGCCGATGGTGGACGTCACCGCCGGCGCCGATCTCGCCGGCACCGCGGGGGTCTCCTACGTCTCCATCGTCGGCGACGTCGATGGCGACGGGGACCTCGACATGCTGCAGAACAATCACGGCGGCAACGTCGCGCTCTACATCAACCACCACGGCGACGTGCGAAACTGGCTCCGGGTTCGGGTCGTCGGCGAGGCGCCCAACCACCACGCGATCGGCGCGACCGCTCGACTTCGGGTGGGGACCCTTCGACAGTGGGCCGAAGTGCACGTCGGCGGCAACGGCTACCTGGGGCAGAACGAGACCGTCCTGCACTTCGGCATGGGGCCCCACGACGCCGCCGACGAGATCACGGTGCGATGGCCCAACGACGGACCGGTTCGCACGCTGGCGAATCTGCCTGCGGGCGAGTTGTGGACCGCCTATCCACCGTCGCGGCTCGGCGACGTCGATGGCGGGGGCGCGGTGGACCGCGCCGATTGGGCATCGTTCCAGGCATGGGGCCTCGGCCCGCTGGTCCCCGGACGCGAAATGCTCGACTTCGACGGCGACGGCAGCCTCGACGCGGCGGACGTCGACGCGTTCTGGAACACGGCGTCGACGCCGCGGGGCGACCTCGACGGCGACGGCTTCACCTCGGGGCCGGACGTCGCGATGCTGCTGGCCCACTGGGGGTCGCCGGGCGGTCCGGCGGATCTCGATCTCGACGGCGTCGTGGGGGCGAGCGATCTGGCCCACCTGCTGGGCAGCTGGTCGCGCACCAGGTAGGCGAGCCGCCGTCGCGTCGGAGCGGAGACCGAAGGGCCCGGCCGATTCGCGAGTCCCGATGCGATCAGGTTCCCGGGCGGGGCGTCGGAGCGGGCACGTTCTCCGGCGCCTGGTACGACGCGCGGAGGTCGTCGAGGCGATCGAGCATGCTTCGTTCGAGTTCGGCGTGCTCGGGGCGGCCGGCGAGGTTGTCGCGCTCCTCAGGATCGACATCGAGACGGTAGAGCTCGAGGATCGCGTCTCCCTCGTCGTCGAGCAGATCGAGGTAGCGGATCAGCTTCGCCTCGCGAGTCGCGACGCCTTCGTGCCGCGGCACGGTGTGGGCGCCTCGCGACTCCTCGTAGCGGTAGTACGCCGCGTCGCGCAGCGTCTCGTCGGCGCCCGATTCGCCGCGCAGCACCGGCACGAGGCTCCGGCCCTGGAGATCGGCCGGCGGCGCGACGCCCGCGGCCTCGAGGAAGGTCGAGGCGAAGTCGAGGTTCTGCGCCAGCGCGTCGGAGGTCGAGCCCGCCTCGACCACGCCGGGCCATCGCACCACGAGGGGGGTGCGGAAGCTGGGCTCGTACATCCACCGCTTGTCGTACCAGCCCTGTTCGCCGAGATACCAGCCCTGGTCGCTGGTGTAGACCACGATGGTGTCGTCGGCCAGGTCGAGCCGGTCGAGCGCCTCGAGGATGCCGCCGACGGAGTCGTCGACGCCCTGCGCGGTCCGCAGGTAGTTCTTGGCGTAGCGCTGGAACTTCCAGAGCGCAAGCTCGCGGGGGCTCATGGCGTCGATCGCGGCGGCGAGGGCCGCGTTCTCCTCGCCGTGCGCCTCGGCGTAGGCGTCGAGGGCCTCCTGCGGGACGCGGGCGAGTTCGTTCGTCATCCACCGATCGAGCCGCGAGACCTCCTCGTCGGGGTAGAGCGTCGTGGGATCGATCTTCAGGTCGTAGAGCCACGCGAGATCCCGATCGATCTGCATGGTCTGGATCGCGCCGGCGGGGGAGCGCCGGTCCGGAGCGTCGAAGAAGCTGTCCGGCACCGGAAGGTCGCCGTCGGTGAACAGGTCCAGATGTCGCGGATGGGGCATCCAGTTCCGGTGCGGCGCCTTGTGATGCACCATCAGCAGGAACGGGCGGGCGTCGTCGTCGGCGGCGAACGCCTCGAGGCGCTCGACCGCGGACTGGTGGATGAGATCGGTGGTGTGGCCTTCGCGCCGCGACCGCTTCCCGTCCAGGACGAGCAACGGGTTCCAGTAGTCGCCCTGGCCGACGAGGACCTCGCTTCGATCGAATCCGCTGGGCGGGCTCGACAGGTGCCACTTGCCCACGACCTCGGTGCGGTAGCCGGCCTGCTGCAGCAGCTTCGGGAAGGTCTGCTGGGATCCGTCGAACTTCTGGCCGTTGGTCGCGAAGCCGTGCTGGTGGCAGTGCTTCCCGGTGAGGATCGTCGCCCGCGACGGGCCGCAGATCGCGTTGGTGACGCTGGCCCGATCGAAGCGCATGCCTTCGCGGGCGATCCGATCGATGCCCGGCGTCTCGACGACGTTCGGGCCGGCGGACGCGCCGTAGCAGGAGATCGCCTGCATGCAGTGGTCGTCGGCCATGATGAAGACGATGTTGGGCCGACGCGCCGCCTCGGCGGACGGCTCGGCCTGCGGCGACGCGGTCGCGGTCGTGGCGGCGGCCAGTGCGATTCCGGCAAGCGTTCGAATGCTCATGCCCGAATCGTAGTGAACCCCGATCGCGACGCCTCCGCCGACGAATCGGCGGCGGTCACTGCGGCGGACGCAGCACCATCGCCCGCAGGCGATCCGAGTCCTCGTCGCGCCAGGAGAGCAGCAGTCGCGGTTCGGTCCCGTCGCCGCCGAGCGACGCCAGTCTGGGGACGCCCGCGAGGCGTCCCGGATGCATCGGCGCCGCCAGCAGCGTCTCGCCGAGGGATCCGTCGGCGCGGATGCGGCGCAGCGCGATCGAACCCCGATCGGTTCTGCGGTCCATGGGCGACTCACCCGCGATCGGTGGATCGAGACGATCGACCCAGCACGCGACGGCGTCGCCCGAGGGGAGCATCACCACATCGGTGCGGCCGATGGTGGTGGCCGAGAGTTCGACCGCGGGCCCGAAGGTCGCGCCGCCATCCGGGCTGCGGGCCGCCAGCGTTCTCGGTGGACTCGGGTCGTCGAGATCGCCGACCGCCGCGGTGAACCAGACGACACACACCTTCGAGCCGTCCGCGGCGATCGACGGCCCGTTGACGGGGCATCCCGGCATGATCCAGCCGTCGGAAGACACGGGTGCGGGAGCGGTCCAGCGACCCTGGTCGCGTCGCACGATGGAGATGTCTCGCTCCTCGTTGGGGCCCCGATCTCGATAGACCACCACCGGTCCGCGGTCGGTCATCGCCACGTCGGTCGCGCAGCACTCGCACACTCGACCGTCGAGCCCTCGCGAGGTCGCAGGTCCCTTCGGCGACTCCGCCTTCGGTGCCGGCCCCTTGCCGGGGAGGATCGCCGTGCGCAGCGTCATGGCCCCTCCCGCCGCCTCGTGCCCGTGGCCGTGGCCGTGTCCGTCGCCGGCCGCCTGTTCCGGCATCTCGCGGCCATCGAGCCAGACCGCAAGCGTGTCGTCTCCTTCGGTCAGCATCGAGACGAATCCATGTTCGACGGATCGGGTGTCGTCGTGCAGCCATCCCAGATCCGTCCATGTCGCGCCCTCGTCGGTCGATCGCGACAGCCGCACCCCGTAGGCGTAGGTTCCCTCGGCGATCTTGCGAAGTTCGTGGGCCAGCAGCGATCCGTCGGCGACCCGACGCACCGCGGGACGATCCGCCCAGTTGGCGAACAGGTCCTTCCGCTCCGCGACGGTCCGCGGCGCCGACCACGAGCCCTTTCCGGCGGGATCGAAGCGGCTGAACCGAATCGCCGCAGCGCCTTCGCGCGGTTCGATCCAGGTGGCGATGACGGCTCCGTCGTCCTCGACGAGTTCGAGGCCGAACGATCCGGCGGCCGCAGGCGGATCGATGGCGGTCGGAGAGGCGGCGAGGCCCGACGCGACCAGAAGGGTCGCGATCGCCGACGCAAGAAGCGCCGGATGGGGACTTCGGCGCAGGAAGCGAATCCGGTCGGCGTCGTTCATGGGATCGACTCCATCGGAAGCGGTCGACGCGGTTCCGGGACCGATCGAAGTCCGCGTCAAGGCCGGAAGGTCAGGCGAGAAGTCCCAACAGCAGGATCGATCCGATGCTCAGAAGGAAGTACGGCACCAGCGCCGCGGCGCCGGCGTAGTCCTTCGCGATCCGCTGGCCGAAGAAGAGCATGACCAGGTTCAGGGCCGAGAGCTGCGCACCCCAGAGAGCCAACGTCGTGGAGTCGCCGAAGGCGATCTGGAACGCTCCGGCCGCGGCGAGGGCCCCGGCGGCGCACTCGGTGATGGTGACCACCACCAGCATCGGAAGGACCTGTCCGCGCAACGGGCTCTTGCCGAAGTGGTCGTTGAGCCAGGCGAGATTGCCCTTGAAGTCGAAGACCTTGTCGAGACCCGACTGCAGAAACAGGATGGCGAGCAGCAGGGCCGACAGCAGTTGGGCCGACACGATGGGATCGAGAAGTCGTTCGAGCATGGGGTGTGGTCCTCGGGACGGATGCTAACCCGGCGCTCGGGTTCCGCGATCCCGGCCGTCCCGCGCGCGAGCAGAGCAGCCTCGGGACCGCCCGACGGCGTGGGGACGAGGTCGGCGTCGTGGGCATTGGCGCATGCTCCGACGGCTAGGCTGTGGACATGTCGTCGAACGGCGTTCGCTCCTCCGGACGGCCCGTGCCCGCCGTGCATCGCGCGTGGTGGGGGATGCTGGTCAAGATCGGCGTCGCCGCGCTGCTGATCGCGGCGCTGGCGTCGGCGTGGTTTCGCTGGGTCGAGCCTCACGAGGCCGCCTTCGAGCGGTGGCTCGGCACCCTTGGTCCGTGGGCGCCGGCGATGTTCGTGGCCAGCGTCGCTCTCGCGTTGCTCCTGTTCCTGCCCAAGTCCCTGTTCTCGATGGCGGCGGGCGCGATCTTCGGGCCACTGTGGGGGCTCGTCTGGATGCTGACGGCTTCGTTCATCGCGGCGATCGCGACCTTCGCGCTGGTGCGTCGCGGATTCCGATCCTGGGTCGGGAGGGTGCTCGACCGGCATCCGCGTCTCGCGGCGATCGACACCGCCGTCGGCGACCGGGGGACACGCGCGGTGGTGCTGCTTCGCATGACGCCGGTGGGCTTCGCGATCATGAACTGGATCCTCGCGGCCAGCCGGATCCGGTTTCGGGAGTACCTCGCGGGTCTGGTCGGTCTCGTCCCGGGGACCCTCTCCGCGGTGTCGATCGGCTTCGCGGCCCGGCACACCGCCGATCTGGCGACCCGCGCCGACGACCTGCCGCCCGGGGACTCGGTCCTTCGCGAAGTCGGGGTCTACGGCAGTGTCGCGGCCAGCGTGATCGTCGCGGTCGTGGTCTCCCGAATCGCCATTCGATCGATCCACTCGGCCTCGGCAACGGACGGCGGTCGGAGCGACGCGACTAGCATGCCCTCGTGAGACGACTCCCGCCACGCCCCCAACGCCGGAGCCCGGCCGAACGAACGAGATCGCCTCGGCATTCGCCGGAACAGGCACGGTCGCTGATCGTCGCGGCGGCCCTGGAGTTCCTGTCCGAACGGCCGTTTCGGGATCTCACCGTCGGCGGACTGATGGCGGCGACGCCTCTGAGCCGTCCGGCGTTCTACGTCTACTTCGAGGACATCCACGAACTGATCGAGGTGCTGCTGTCCGAGGTCGAGGTGGCGATGCACGAGTCCGCTGGACCCTGGTTCGGCGGCGATTGCGACGATGCGGCATCCTCCTACGGACGTGCCCGCGAGGGACTTCGCGGCATCGCCGAGGCCTGCGTCGTCCACGGCCCGCTGTTCCGGGCCGTCTCCGAGGCGGCCCCGCTCGATTCCCGCCTCGAGCGGGCGTGGTCGAAGTTCATGACCCGTTGGGACGACGGCGTAGCCGCTCGCATTCGCCTCGAACAGACGGCTGGTCTGATCGACCGGTCCCTCGATGCCGGCGCGATCGCCCACGCCCTGAATCGCCTCGACGCCGCGCTGCTGATCGAGCATCTCGGCTCGAGGGGCAGCCGGCGGCAGAAGAAGGACCGTGCCGAATACGTGATCGGGATCATGCACACCTTCTGGCACGCCACGCTGTACGCGCAGGTCGATCGAGGTCGCGTGCCGACCCCGAAGGCGTGACGGCCGACCGATCGTCGAAGCAACTGATGAGGTCGGATCGAGGTCGGATCGCCGCGCCTCCGCACGGCTCTCCCGGCAAGTCACCGGCTCTGGGCCCGGTCCCGATCGCACCGATGGTCAAGCCGCCCGGTCGCGCTTCGATTCGGTTCGGCGTCCCGCCAGAAACGCCTCGCCGGCAGCCGCGAGAAGGATGCCGAGCGTGTAGCAGGGAAGGTCGCTCCACTCGAACCCGATGCCGAGAGCGAGATGCCCGAGCGTGGTGCGGCGCAGCGCGTCGAGCCACTCCGGATGCCACAGCTGACTGAACTCCACGGCGAATGCGACGGTGATCGACGCCCCGATGCGAGCGCGAATCGACCATCCCGGAACGACGCCGCTGCAGACGGCGTACGCCACCACCGCCCAGAGCACGTCGCCGGCGTAGGTGGCGACGACGTCGGGGAACCAGTGTGGAAACCGCCGCGTCGCGAGGCCGACCGGGACGGTCAGGACGGCCAGCAGCAGAAACCGGAGACGCCGGCGGTGGACGGAGGTGCCAGCCGTCACCGTGTCCGACTCCACGACGCCATGTGTTGGTCACGTCCGCCGCGTGCCGGCGTGCAGCCTTCGGTCACGGCAGCGTGGTCGGGAGGGCTCTCGATTCGACCGGGCACTCGCTGGCCTCGTAGTGGTAGCCGGAGCTGTAGGTTTCCAGCGACGAACAGGGCTGGTAGGTGAGTCCGCCGTCGGTGCTGAGTTCGAACGTGATCTCCGAGGCCAGCCAGGACTGGTACTCGGCGGCGTGGTCCGTCGACACGGAGATGCCGTTGTACTGGCCCGCGTAGTAGCTGTTGTTCACGCCGATCACGGCGCTGAACCAGCGATAGCTGGTCCAGTCCCGGACGCCCTCCGGCGGGTCGTACCGGACCACCGAGACGACCTTGCCCTGGGTCGCGGTCAGCGTGATGCGGGTGCTGGAGATCTCGTACACCAGTCTGAAGGGGAGATCGAGGTTCATCCCGAGATGGGTGGCGTTGGTTCCCTCGACCACGAGGGTGGGTTCGCTGGTGGTGATGTTCTGACTCTCGACGGAGTAGTCCGCCGTGTCGCCGAGACCGATGAACGCCCCAGGCTGCCCGCCTCCGCCGATGCCCGCATGGGTGGTGATCTGCATCAGCGTCGGCAGGCCTCCGGCGATCGTCGAGGAGGAACCGGTCTCGAAGAGGTCGAGTTCGGGAATCGTGGTGCTGTTGGTGCATGCGGCGCCGGGCCCGCTGTTCGAATCGCCGTAGTACCAGCGGGAGTAGGTCTCGTTGACGAGCGCCGGAGTGTCGGAACCGTCGACGCCATGCCCGTTGATGTAGAAGTTGGCGTTCACCGGTCCGTCGGTGCCCTGCATGGTCGAGAAGTCCACGGTGATCCCGATGCGGAGGCGGTCGTCGGATCCGGTCGGGCCGCGCAGCAGTTCAAGGTTGTTGACCGCGAAGTCGCTCCAGTAGGTGCTGTTGTCGTTCTTGTCCCAGATCCTGACCGCGGTTCCGCCGGGGTTCTGCACCGAACTGCCTTGAGAAGGTTCGGCGTCCACCCGCGAGGAGATCGTCCAGTCGAGGACCGCCGGAACGCCGCCGCCGTTGCCGTCGCTGCACTTGCCCCAGGCCAGCAGCAGCAGTCCGAGGTCGGCCGCATCGACGACCCCGTCGTGGTTGAGGTCGGGGGCGCAGGTCTGTCCGAGCGTCGTCGTCGGTACGGCGACGAGTGCAGCCAGCAGGACCGCGGCGGAGGTTGTCGGTCGGAATCGGCGCGTCATTGAAGTTCCTTCGGCATCCATGAGGTCATCGACCGAGATCGGCAGGCGGTCCAGCGCAAACCGCTCCTCGCGAGCGTCCATCATGACAGCGGCGCCGGCCGACACCGTGGAAGAAGTGTGGACTTGGCTTCTTGGGAGCGGGGTTCAGGCAAGGACCTCATCCCGCGTGGTCGATGGCGTCCTTGCCCGTTGGGTCGCCTGGAGCCCGACCTCTTCGGGAACGCTCAGCTGGAGGGGGAGCCCGCCGGGGTGTCTGTCGCATGGTCCATCGGAGCGATCCGATCGATCATCTTCTTGAAGAGCCACAGGACGAGCATGGCGAGTCCGACGAAGACCGTGGCAGGCAGCCAACCCAGAAGGAGGCTGAAGACCAGCGGGCCACCGTCGGCGAACGCCGCTTCCGGCGGTTCCGGCATGGCCTGCCAGGCGCGATATCCCGCGCCGGTGCCGATCACCAGACTCGCCCACAACGCAAGCACGCCGGCCACGACCAGCAGCACTCGCGCGGGCCAGGACCGCATCCAGATCACGGCGCCTGCGGACACCGTGGCGAGGACCGCGCCGATGGCCACGCATCCGAGCACGATCGCACGGTGGATGTTGGCGCCGTCGGTCGAAGGGCTCGCTGCGCGCTGCATCGCCCAGAGCAGTCCGAACGCCACGACCACGACGAGCGTCGCGAGAAGAATGCCTCTCAAGTGGCGTCGCATGGTCGTCTCCGGCGCGATCGATGCGCGGTATGGCGCGCTCGAGGGATCTTCGGCGCGCGAGGGTCGGGCGCTCGAACTTCGATCAGGAGTCCTCCGGACCCGTCCACGCGCCGCCGCTGGCGAACTCGGCGAGTCGCCGTCCAAGTTCGCCCTCGGCCACGACGCCTGGAAGATCGACCGGGGCGGTGTGACGCACGAGGCGAATCGCGTCCTCGGCACGACGTCCGTCCTCCCGTGGAACGACTCGTGGGGCGATGCCGCAGGGCGAGAAGCCGTCGTTCAGAAGTCGGTCGGCCGCCGCCGGCGTGCCGGGGTCGTCGATCGGAAGATCCACGAACACCGCTTCGGCGTTGGCGGCGGACTCCATGGCGTCGGCGGCCGCACGAATCGCGTCCGTGGTGCCGGGGTCGAGCCGATCCACGGAGATCCAGGCCGATCCGGTTTCGTTGGAGTATCGGCAGTGCACCGGTTCGCCCTTGGGGGCGTGGGAGGCGCTGCCGCCGTGGTTGAACTCGACCTCGCGACCTCGCGCTGCGTAGAGGGCCGTCAGCAGTTCGACCAGTGCGTCGGGCGCGTGTGCCGCGAGCGGGGCCTCCTCCTCGAGCGCATGCCAGTAGAGGAAGTTCGAACGTCGACCGCCCGGCGCGTGGTCGGACGACGAGCCTGCGACGCCCCCTCGAAAGACCGTGCCGGACGGCATTCGACCGAGCTGCAGGGCGCAGGGGGCGGAACCGAACTTGATGTTCATGCGCTGGCTCAGCGGGTGCATCGCCGTCGGCTGGCTCCACACGCCGATCAGACCGAGATTTCGACCCAACTCCTCGACGGCTTCGCGCATCGGTCGCATCAGGCCGTGGCCGCGATGGCGATGGTCGATGACCGCCTGACCGGCTTCGCCGGTGGGTCCGAGATCGGGACGTTCCAATCCGTAGTGGCCGACGATCCCACCATCCGGCGCCTCGCAGACGATCGAGTGGAGCCGACCGTCGCGGTTCAGGCGTTCGATGCGCTCCGGCACGTAGAGATCGGGGTTGGCGTAGGTGCGTCCGTAGGCCTCGTACACGCGTCTCGCGATCTCGAGACCGTCGCTCGGGCGGTACTCGCGAATCCGATAGCCGGCGGTCCTCGCGGACGTTTCGAGATCGGTGTGCTCGGCCTCGTTCGCCTCCTCGAGACGATGTTGAACCTCCTCGAGCACGTCGATCGTCGCGTGGGGGCGGTGGATTCGAAGGTGCAGTTCCGATCCGTCGGCACCCTTCTGCACCCACCAGAGGCGATCGAAGACCTCTGCAGGTCGCACGCGGTCGGCGATGTCGGCGCCGGGCCGCGGCGAGATCGCATCCGACTCGTCGCCGGCGGCGCCGAGCGGCATGCCGTGCTCGAGCACACGGAACTCCAGCGCATCGGCGTCGATCGCCGCCTCGATCTCGAAGTCGACGATGGGATCACCCTCCTGCCTCAGGGTCTCCTCGATCAGCGAGAGGCTCGAGATGAACGCTTCGAGAAGGGCATCCCGACGAGCGCCGACGAAGTCGGAGAAGTCGAGCGCCCGGCCGGCGAAGTCCCGCACCAGCGGCTCGAACTCGGGAAGGCCGGGCAGGGCGAGGCGCAGACTCAGACGATCGGGAAGCGTGGGCATCGGAGGATCTCGGAACGTTGCGGGGGCTTGGTCGAAGCCATGCATTATGAGGGTCCGGCAACGCTTCGGGCTCGACGTCCGGAGAGGTCGCCCGCGGCGGGCCGAAATCCGTGCGCCCGGCCTCTCGGACTCTCGGCGGGGGTCGTGAGCCGCGGAATGCCGAGGTGGGAGCAGGGGAGTGGGGATCCGGACTCGCGCCTTTGCACCTGGAGGAGGATCGCCGGGACGCCATCGGGGCATCGCCGGCCGAACGAGGCGCTTGCCCACCGCGATAGGACGGCCATACAGTTGCATCATGGTGCAAACACGCAAGCGTCCGCCCGCCACCCCCCGCGCCGCCGCGGCCTGCTGCCGACCGGTCGACGACCTGCTCGATCCGGGGCTCTTCCGCGCTCTCGGCGATCCCACGCGGGTGCGCCTGTTCGGGTGCCTCGTCAAGTGTGCCCGACCCTGTTCGGTCGGTGAAATCGCCGATTGCTGCGATGTCGACCTCTCGGTGGTGTCTCGACATCTGAAGACGCTCGGCGGTGCCGGTCTCGTCGAGGCGACCCGGGCCGGTCGAACGGTGCGCTACGCGGCATCGCATGCGGAGATCGCCGATCGGATGCGACGCCTCGCCGCGGCGATCGAGGAGTGCGGTCCCCCCTCGCCGCCCCGGACCGCGACGCGTGTCGCCGACAGGACGCGTCGCCGCAGGAGAGCGGGATGACCCCGAACGCCCCGAACAATGTCGCGAGGAAGGCCGACAGAGACCCTTCTCGGGGCGCGGCTTGGAAACCCGATCGGGCCGACCGGCCCGATCGACGATGGGAAGCGGACCACAACGCGAAATGAGGAACTCGACCATGCCCGACCAGCACGACGACGCGATTCGAACTCCGAACGACCACACGGCCGCCGACGAACGATGCGACGCTCCCGCGTCGGATGACGACGGGAACTCCACCCGAGCCCGGGTCCGAGAGGGCTACGCCCGCATCGCGGTCGCGGGAGGCTGGTCGGAGGCGACGGCCGAGTCCCGCGGTCTCGATCTCGTATCCGCGTCCGACGACGGCGGTTGCTGTGGTGGCGGCGGATGCTGCGGTCCGGCGACCTTCACGCCCGACGCCCTCGCCGCCGCGATCGGATACGACGCCGACGAGGTCGCCGTCGTCCCCGAAGGGGCGAACCTCGGACTCTCCTGCGGCAATCCGACCGCGCTCGCCTCGCTCGTCGAAGGCGAGGTCGTGCTCGACCTGGGCAGCGGCGGCGGCTTCGACTGCTTCGTGGCGGGCGCGAAGGTCGGCGCGTCGGGCCGGGTGATCGGGGTGGACATGACTCCGGAGATGCTCGGGAAGGCCCGCGCGAACGTCGCGAGCTACCGCGATCGCACCGGCCTCGCGAACGTCGAGTTCCGCCTCGGCGAGATCGAGCATCTGCCGGTGGCCGATGGGAGCGTCGACGTGGTGATCTCCAACTGCGTCCTGAACCTCTCGCCCGACAAGCCGCAGGTGTGGCGGGAGATCGCTCGGGTGCTGAAGCCCGGCGGTCGCGTCGCGGTCTCCGACCTCTCGCTGCTGCAGCCGTTGCCCGGTGCGGTGCGCGAGGATCTCGAGGCGCTCGTCGGCTGCATCGCCGGTGCGGTGCTCGTCGAGGAGGTCCGTCGCGACGCGGAGGCCGCCGGGCTCGTCGAGATCGAACTGGTCTCGAAGCCGCAGTACGTCGAGGCGATGACCGCGTGGGATGATCCGCTGTGGAGGCGCATCGCGACGTCGCTGCCGCAGGGCACGCGGCCGAGCGACATGGTCACCAGCCTCGACGTCGCGGCCCGGAAGGCCTGACCGTCGCCGAGCCGCCGTGCCGTCGGGGGCGACGGCGCGTGGGCGAGCGGGCGTTCGAGGCCGTGAATTCCGGAGAACCGTGCGGCGTCAGGTCCGCTTCGCCGCGGTCCGGCGGTTCCGACCCCGCCGCCTACGTCGCCATGTCGAGACGAGTCCGACCGCAAGCAGCACGAGTCCCGGCGCGGCGAAGATCGCGAACCACGGGCCGCTTGGCGGACGATCGGCCCCGAGCGCGTGAAGAAGGTGGAACGCCGACAGGCTCGCCAGCGTGATCAGTCCTCCGGAGATCTCCGCGAACCACGCCACGATCATCCCGATCGCGACGCCGATGGGGAAGCACGCGAGCAGCAGCCATTCGAATCCGGTGGGGCTCTGCCCGCCGCTGGTGGCGAAGAGCGCGAGCATGGCGAGACTGGCGAGACTCGCGAGGCGAGCGATCCATCGGATCGTCCGCAGCACGATCGGATCCGTCGGTGAAGGCGCCTCTTGCCTCATGGGGCATCGTTCCCGGATCCGGCCCGCTCCGGGGCGCCGAGCGGTCGTGCACCGGTTCGAGGCCACGTGCCCCGGCGTCGCGATGATCGGGACACATCGACGCCAAGCCGTTGTTCCGGAGGCCGGACGACCGTCTGGGGCTCGGTGGAAGCTGGCACGCGGTCTCGGCGATGCACCGAACGGATCGTAGTCCTCCGCCCGCGGGGTTCCTCGGGCGAGGAGGCGCTCCGGCCGATCGTCGGCGCCCGCCGCCTCGCCGTCGTCACGGCCGAGCACCGTTCGGCTATCTTGACGCAGTGTCAGCATTGGGGGGACCTCCGTGCGGGCATCTTTTCCTCCGCGGCGGCGCGACGACGTGTCGAGCGTTCCACGTCGAGCCTGCCGGCATCAACAGGATGAACTCCATGAGCGTTTGGAACACGGCGATCCTCTTCTCGATGCTTCTTCCAGCGTCCACGGCCTCCCTTGCCCATGCCGGCGACCCCCCGGCGTCGGATGCGACCCCGGGATTCAACCATCGGATGCCGCCGGAGATCCTCACCCCCGACGAGGCCGAGACCTCGATCGGCACCATGCGCTTCTTCGACGGCATGCCCGACGAGGCGACGGTCGACTCGGTCTACGACAACCTCCACCGCATGCGGGCCGTCGAGGCCTTCCTCGACTTCATCCCCGCGGCGTCCATCGAGGCCATCCGTCGCGGAATGATGGAGGTCGGCATCGACGGCTGCAACAAGGTCCTGCTCTTCGGCGACCTGATGGATTCCAACAGCCTCTTCCTGACCGGAAACACCGACACGGTCTACGCGATCGGCGTGCTCGACGTCGGCAAGGACGGGCCGATCGTCGTGGAGATTCCGCCGGGGGCCGGACCCGGCACGGTCAACGACGCGTTCTTCCGATTCGTGATCGACATGGGTGCGCCGGGGCCCGACCGCGGCAAGGGCGGCAAGTACCTGATCGTGCCCGAGTCCTACGAGGGCGAGATCCCCGAGGGGTACTTCGTGGCGCGGACGCCCTCGATGATCAACGTGCTTCCGCTGCGGGGCCTTCTGAAGGACGGCAAGACCGACGCGGCTCGCGAGATGTGGACCAAGGGCCTCAGGATCTACCCGCTGTCCCAGGCCGACGCTCCGCCGCCGATGGAGTTCATCCCCGGCACCGGACGGATCTTCAACACCATCCACGCCAACGACGCGACCTTCTACGAGGAGATCGACGAGGTGATCCAGCGCGAGCCGATCGACTTCATCGACCCCGAGCTTCGCGGCAATCTCGCGGCCATCGGCATCGAGAAGGGACAGACCTTCGCGCCGGACGAGCGGATGCGGCGAATCCTCGACGACGCGGCGAAGATCGGCAACGCCACGGCGCGGGCCCTTTCGTTCCGGTCTCGATCCGAGACCGCGTCGATCTATCCCGGCAGCGTGTGGTTCAGCGCCTTCGACGGCGAGGACCATCGATGGTTGATCGACGACGGCAACGGCGGTCGCAACAAGGACGCCCGGACCCGGTTCTTCTACGTCGCCACCGTGAACACGCCCGCCATGGTGCTGAAGCTGCTGGGAGCCGGCTCGCAGTACGCCCTCGCCGCCACGGACTCGAGCGGGGCGTACCTCGACGGATCGGACACCTACAGGCTGACGATTCCCGCCGATCCACCGGCCAAGGACTTCTGGTCGATCGTGGTCTACGACCCCCAGACCCGATCGATGCTGCAGACCGGCCAGCCCTACCCGAGCAAGAACAGTCAACGCAACAGGGACCTGGTTTCGAACGCGGACGGATCGATCACGCTCTGGTTCGCCCCCGAGGCGCCTGCAGGCCACGAATCGAACTGGATCCAGACGGTTCCCGGCAAGGCCTGGTTCGCCATCCTCCGCCTCTACGGCCCCCTCGAGCCGTGGTTCGACAAGACCTGGCGGCCCGGCGAGATCGAGAAGGTCGACTGAGCGGCGAGGTGTCCACCGAGTCGGTGGCCGGGGACCGCGGCCGGCTCGAGCCGCGGCGCGGCGTCGTTCGCGCCCGCCTCGCGCGACGATGCCGCGGGCGGGTCGGGATCGCCACGCGCCTCGATCGAGGTGACGAGGCGTTGCCGATCCGCCATCGGCGGTGACGGATCGGGGCGGCGGATGCCTCGGCAGGGCTCGGCTGGATTCCCGAACTTCGCCGCAACCACCTTGCCCGCGTCGCGGATCGGCATCATCCTCCAGAGGGTGGCCGTGGTCGATGCTCGCACCGACTCGGTCGCCGATCTCCAGACGCCGATCTCCAGACGCCGATCTCCAGACGCTTGGAACGAATTCAGATGCACGACGAGAGCCGCGCCGACCGGTGCTTGCGCCGAGTTCCGACCATGATCCTCGCAGCCCTGATGACGGCTCCGCTGGGCGCGGCGGGACCCGCAGCCGCAGTCGTCGCGCCACCGCGGCCCTCGGCGACGACGTCGATCGAGGTCAAGGACCTCGGCGAGGTCGAGGTTCAGCTCTCACCCGCGTCGGTGGTCACCGACCGCACCAGATTCGTCGTCGGTCGAGATCGACCCCACGGCTGGGACCGGAGTCGCGTGCGTGTTCGTCGCGGCGAGGTCGATGGCGAGTCGGGATCGCGGATGTTCCTCGTCGAGACCGCCGAGGGGCGAATCGGCTACCTCGATCTCGACGGCACGCGGCACTGGATCTCCACACGCGAGCGGTCGGCCGATCCCTCGTCGAAGCGGGGGTCGAAGCGGGGCCTGCCGCCGAACACGCCGTTGTGCGGATGCGGTGCGGACCATCGTCTCGGTCCGATGCCGCCGCGTTCGGGCCGGACGGCGGCGATGCTCGGAGTGCCGCAGACCACGCGAGTGATCGAACTCGCCGTCGAGACCGACCACGAACTCCACCAGATGGTCGGCGGCGACGTCGATGACACCCTCGACTACATCGTCGAGCTCTACTCGGCGGTCAGCGACATCTTCGAGCGTGACTTCGATGCCCGGATCGAACTGACCTTCGTCCGAGTCTGGGACACGCCGGAGGATCTCTTCAACGAGCCCGAGCCGCTGCAGCCCTTTCGCCAGCACTGGAACCAGCAGATGGGCGAGGTCGAGCGCGACGTCGCCCAGTTCCTCTCGGGACGCCGCGATCTGCCCTGGGGCGGCATCGCCTACCTGTCGGCGCTCTGCGGGAACGCCGCCTACTCCGTGGCGGGCTACGCCCTCGGCTTCATCCCCGACCTCGATCGGCCCAGCATCTACCACTACGACGTCATGGTCGTGGCCCACGAGATCGGCCACAACGTGGGCGCGTACCACACCCACTCCTACGGTCTCGACGACTGCTTCAATCTCGCGGCGCCGCCGCAACGCGGCACGATCATGAGCTACTGCAGCCAGTCGGTGAGCGGCGGAAACGCGGTGTCGGATCTCCGGTTCCACACCTACGTGCAGGAGCAGGTGCGCCTGTATCTCGAGCAGATTCCCTGCGGGCACTTCGACTGCGACGGCGACGGCGTCGACGACGCCGAGCAGATCGCCTCCGGAGCCGCGACGGACGCCAACGGCAACGGAGTGCCCGACGTCTGCGAGGACTGCGACGGTGACGGGATCCTCGACGACGAGGAGATCGCCTCCGGAGCCGCCGATGTCGACGGCGACCTTGTGCCGGACGAGTGCCAGGCCGACTGCAACGGCAACGGCGTGCCCGATCGCCTCGACATCGCCCTGGGCACCAGCGCCGACCTCCATGCCAACGGCGTTCCGGACGAGTGCGAGGCGGACTGCGACGGCAACGGCATCCCCGACTACGACGAGCTGATGGCGGACATGAGCCTCGATCTCGATCGCAACCGGATCCTCGACGCCTGCGAGGACTGCGACGGCGACGGCGAGATCGACTTCGCGGCGCTCGACGGGGCACTGGACTGCTGGATCGCGACCCATGCCGCGGATGGCGCGCCGCGGCGCTTCCACGCGGTGACCGGAACGCTCACCGCGATCGCGCAGGGGTCCCCGGTGCTCGACGGCAACGACGTTCGGATCGATCGCGACGGCGTGGTCCACGTGTCGAGCGGCGCCGGCGATCGGGTGGCGCGATTCGATCGGAGCGGCACGGCACTCGGCGATCTGGCCGGCGCCGGATCGATGCTTTCGGCGCCGACCGGCCTCGAGATCGGCCCGACGGACGGCCTCCTCTACGTCGCGAGCGGCGGCACCAACTCGGTGCTGCGCTTCGATCGCGGGACCGGATCGTTCGTCGACGTGTTCGTCGAGGCGGACGCGGGAGGGCTGATCTCGCCCTTCGGCCTCGCGTTCGGACCCGATGGCCACCTCTACGTCAACGGCGGCGATCGGCAGGTGCGGCGCTACGACGGAGAGACCGGCGAATTCATCGACGTGTTCGTGAGCTCGCTGGACAACGGCGGTCTGGCGTCGCCCCGAGGCATGATCTTCCTGCCGGATGGCCACCTGATCGTGGCGAGTCGCGGAACCGACGAACTTCTCGAGTTCGATGGGACGACCGGTGCGCCGCTGGGCCGGTTCAACCGGGGCGGCACCAGCACGGCGCTCACCTTCGACGAGCCGTGGGGGGTGCGGATCGGCCCCAACGGGAACGTCTACGCCAGTCGGCACCACGTCGACCCGGGGGGGCAGGGCGGCGGGCTCTTCGACAACGACATCGCCGAGCTGCACGTCA
Organism: Planctomycetota bacterium; assembly: GCA_017859745.1. Taxonomy (GTDB): domain Bacteria; phylum Planctomycetota; class Phycisphaerae; order Phycisphaerales; family SM1A02; genus VGXO01. The sequence goes on along the minus strand of JAFMML010000004.1, from coordinate 15,138 downwards.
ACGCGTCTCGCATCTACGAGTTCGACGTGGACTCCGGCAACTTCCTGCGGTCCTACGTGACCGGGCACGACACCGGGCTCTGGTCGCCGACCGGCTTCGACTTCCTTCCCGGCGAGGGACTCGACTGCAACGGCAACAACGTGCCCGACGCCTGCGACATCGAGTCGGGCCGCAGCGCCGATTCGAACGGCGACGGCGTGCCCGACGAGTGCGGGGTGGAGACGGCCATCGAGGATCTCGATCAGGACGGCGTCGTCGGGCCTCAGGATCTCGCGATCCTGCTGAGCCAGTGGGCGACGTCGGGACCGGCGGACTTCGACGGCGACGGTGTGGTCGGAGCGCCGGACCTGTCTCGACTGCTCGCGGCGTGGAACACGCGGGGCTGAGCGGCGCGTCGGGAGTCCGCGGCGATGTCGGCGGGAGACCTCAGTGGTCGGCCGGGGAGCCGGGCGCCGATCGTTCGGCCAGAACGCCCAGCATCGCTCGGCCCATGGACTCTCCGATCAGGTAGTACGTCTCGGCGTTCGAGTTCCAGTGGTAGCCCTGCTTCGACGGCGAGTCGGTCTCGTCGCGCCAGAACGATCTCGTCGGCACGAAGGCGACGGTGCCGCGAAACTCCGGCTTCTCCGCCACCGCCTTCTGCGCCGCCATCAGCGACAGGGCCCGCGGGTGCTTCTCGTCGGGACCGGTCATGCCGGTCTCGGCGATCACGAACGGCAGCTGCGGCGCCTCGAGCTCCTTGCGAAGATCTCGAATCAGATTGGAGAGGTTGTCCTCATAGGCGTCGTTGAACGCCTGATTGACCCGGTCGTTCCAGCCCTGGTGCCAGCCGAGGCCGACGAGCTCGATCTCTCGCCCCTCGAACTCCGGGAAGATCGAACCGAGGTTCGCGATGGTCGCCTTCGACAGGTCGACGAGCTGGCGGTACTCGGCGCCGACCTCTCCGCCGGAACTCGGTGGCCGGAACTCCTTGCCGATCGCCTTGCCGCCCCAGGCGATCTTGACCAGCACGACCGGTTCGTCGAACGCGTCGCCGACCACGGTGCCGAATCCAAGCTCCGGTCCGATCGCGTTCTCGTTGCCGCCGAATCCCGGCTTCAGTCCCCCGGTGCGGCCGAGGTACCAGATCTTCACGTCGTCGCGCTCGACCCATTCGCCGTCCGCGTCGCGAAGCGTCGCGTACTTCGCCCGATCCGGCGACTGCTCGACCAGCCACTCGAGCGAGCCCTTGCCGCCGTTGCGATCGGGGTTGGCCGCGACCTGTCCGGCGCCGACCATGTTGGACTGGCCGGCGAGGATGAAGACCTTGACCGGCCCGTCGTCGGCGTGGGCGGCGGCAACTGCCGCACCGAGGCCCACGAGGACGAGGGCCGCCGCGGCGGCGTGCATCGGGACGCGGTCGATCGTCGGGGGCATGTCGGGGTCTCCGGGGTGGTGAACGCGTCGAGGGAACGGACCGCTTCACGATACGGAGATGACCGTGGATCGCGACCGGACTACCTTCCGCGCATGATCCGTGCTCATCCGATGTCGGCCCTGGTCCTCGTCCTCCTCGTCTCCTTCGCCGAGGCGGCGACCCCGCCGAACATCGTGATGGTCATGACCGACGATCAGGGCTACGGCGACTTCGGATTCACCGGGAATCCCGTCCTCCGCACCCCCAACCTCGACCGCATGGCCGCCGGGAGCGCGCGGCTTTCGCGCTTCTACGTCAGCCCGGTGTGCACGCCGACCCGCGCATCGCTCCTGACCGGGCGACACGCCCAGCGGACCCGGGCGTTCGACACCTACGTCGGCCGTGCCCAGATGGAGCCGGAGGAGGTCACCCTCGCGGAGATCCTGCGCGACGCGGGGTACGTCACTGGCGTCTTCGGCAAGTGGCACCTCGGCGACGCGTATCCGATGCGGGCGATCGATCAGGGGTTCGACGAGGCCCTGGTGCATCGCGGCGGCGGACTCGCCCAGCCGTCGGAGCCCATCGAGAACGAGCGGCGCTACACCGACGCGATCATGTTCCGAAACGGCGCCCTTGTCGCGACGGAGGGCTACTGCACCGACGTCCAGTTCGAGGCGGGCATCGAGTTCATCGAACGGGCGGTCGCCGCGGAACGTCCCTTCCTCGCCTACATCTCGACGAACGCGCCGCACGATCCGCTGCACGACGTCCCGGAGGAACTCCGCGATCACTACGCGTCGGCGGACCTTGCGCCGGTCCTCGACGGATTCGGCGAGGCGACGCCGGAGAGGATCGATCGGACGAGTCGCGTCTTCGCGATGATCGAGAACATCGACGACAACGTCGGACGCCTCCTTGCGACCATCGATCGTCTCGGCATCGCCGAGAACACGATCGTCCTGTTCCTGACCGACAACGGTCCCGCGGGGGCGAGGTTCGTCGGTCCGTTTCGCGGGACCAAGGGGCAGGTCCGTGAAGGTGGCATCCGAACGGTGTCGCTCTGGCACCAGCCCGGAACGCTGCCGCCGGGCGAGTCGGCGGTCCTGTCGGCGCACATCGACGTCCTTCCGACGTTGCTCGATCTCGCCGATCTCGAGACGCCCGAAGGACTTCGCCTGGACGGCATCAGCATGGCTCCGTGGCTTCGGGATCCGACTCGCCCGGTTCCGAGCGATCGGACGCTGGTCATCCAGGCGCACCGCGGGGACGTGCCGGTGCGGAGGCATCACATCGCGGTCCACGAAGGTCGGTGGAAGTTGACCCACGAGACCGGCTTCGGGAAGGAATCCATGCCCGCCGACGTGCCGTACGAGCTCCACGACGTGGTGTCGGACCCCGGCGAGCGGCGTGATCTCGCGTTGGAGCGTCCTGAGGTCGTCGCCCGCCTTCTCGCGGCGTACGACGCCTGGTACGACGACATCGCGGGGACCCGTCCCGATCCATTCGCCCGTCCCCGCATCGTGGTCGGAACACCGCACGAGACCTCGACGGCGCTCACCCGGCAGGACTGGACCCGCACCGACGCACGGGGCTGGGGCCGTCAGGGCGACTGGCATCTCTCCGTGGCGCGGCCCACGACCTTCGACGTCGAGGTGGTTCGGGCCTCGGCCGGGGCGGGCGAGGCGATCGAACTTCGCTTCGGAAGGACGATGGCGGCGGGGATGTTCGAGCCCGGCGCCCGCCGGGCGTGGATTCGCGGTGTCGAATTGCCCGAAGGCGATCTCGACCTCCGCTCGACGATCGGCGACGACGAGGATCGAGGGGCCTACCAGATCGTGCTCCATGCGCGCCCCGCCTCATCGCCGACCGAATCCGCCGGCACGCCACGGGTGGCTCCGGCCGCCGACGAGTAGAGTGCGGCCTTCCCCGAACCCAAGGAGTCCACATGCCCTTCTCTCGCGTCTCGACGGTCGGTCCGCTTCTGGCGGCGGTGCTCTTCTCGTTCGCGAGTTCGTCGCCGGCGCAGGACGGTGCGCCGGAGGGTCCGACCTCGACGACCCCGGCGCCACGCGAACAGGCCGGTTCGATCGCCCGTCAGGACGAGTGCATTCGCCGGGTGCGGGAGTCCGGTCCGACGCGGGTGCTCTTCGTCGGCGACTCGATCACGCAGTCGTGGGAGGGGCCGGGACGACAGGTTTGGGCCGAGAAGATCGCGCCGCTCGGGGCGCTCAATCTCGGCAACTCCGGCGATCGCACCGAGCATGTGCTGTGGCGCCTGGAGCAGGCGCCGCTGACGCGACTGGCGCCCGAGCACATCGTCCTTCTCATCGGCACCAACAACCTTGGCCACGGCACGAGCAACGCCGCCGAGACGCTCGCGGGCATCGTCGAGGTCGCCCGGACGCTCGCTGCGCAGTGTCCCGAAGCGACGATCCACATCCTCGAGATCCTCCCCCGCGGCGAGAGGTTCAACGCCATGCGGGGCGACATCCTTCAGATCAACCAGGCGCTGCGGGCGTTCGTCGCCGCGGAGAACGCCGGCGGACGGGCGAGATTCGACACGCACGCCCTCGGCGATCGCTTCGTGAATCCGGATGGATCGATTCCGCGCGAACTCATGCCCGACTTCCTCCATCTGACGCCGTCCGGATACGGGATCTGGGCCGATGCGATCGTGCCGGAACTGTCCGGATGAGGCGACCGGTGCGAGCGGTCGCGACTTCCCACCTCAGCAGTCGCCCCACGCCGCGAGCAGCACGGTGAGGTCCTCCGCGCCGGTGGTGCCGTCGCCGTCGAGGTCGCCGTCGGCGGTCTTCCACGCGCTCAGCAGGATCGCGAGGTCGGCGCTGTCGACCGCGCCGCTGCCGTCGAGATCGGCGGGGCAGGGGACGACGGGGTCGAAGTCGTAGGTCACCCGATAGGTCACTTCGCCGCCCGCGAACCATTCGATGACGTCCGGCGGACTCTCCTCCACGGTGAGTTGCGCCGTCGCCGAGAGCAGGATCGTCCCGGTGCCGATCCAGGGCGCGAGATCCCGAGGAGACGTGTACTCGACCGCGACCTCGTCGGTGTCGAGGTACAGAGTCGCGACCGGTGGTTCGCTGTTGTCGACCGTCGTGGAGATCGAGGTGTCGGTCTCGGCGATGATCGGGCCGTCGAAGAGGAAGTAGTCCGCCCACAAGGCCGCCGAGGCTTCGACGATTCCGCCCTTGCCGGTGGTCACGCTCTCGGCGAAGAGCGCCGTGGTGAACTCGAGCAGAACGAAGTTGAGCTGGCGGGTTCCATCGAGCGTGTCGAACCGGTCGAGCTCGATGAGGTGCTCCGTCGGAGGCCCGGCGCTTCCGGAAAGACCACCCTCCTGCACGATGGTGTCCCCAGAGGACGCCACCGCGAGGGTCAGCGAGAGGGTGACGGCGAGTGGACGTGTCCGCATGGCGTGCTCCTGCCTTCCGAAGCTCGGGCCCGGACGTCGCGCCGACCGGCCTTCCGTCAACGCTAGCACCGGGGGGCCCGGGAGCAATCGCGAATCGCCGCATCGCCGTCTGGAGTCTGTCCACGGGGCCGAGGGTGGCACGTGGAATGGACGGGGATCGAGGAGGCCGTGGGGCCGCGATGCACTTTCGTCGGAAGGATGCTTGATCGCCGCTGGTGATCGTGGACGATGAGATGGAATCGCCGATCCACAGGGTCGAGTCGCAGGAGCCCCGCATGCCCACCGTCGCCCGCGCCACATCGGCGATCACCTGCCCCATGCCCGGCTTGCCGATCGTCCTGCACGGGACTCGCCCGGATCGGCGCGACGTCTCGGCCGACGCCGCTCGGACGGTCGCCCGCGGATGAGGCCGGAGAAGACGGACTTCGAGGGGCTCGTCGAGCGCATTCTCGCGCGATCGCCGATTCAGTTCGAGCGAGTCCAGCCGATCGACGAGCGCCAGATCGAACTGACCGAGCGGTGGATCCTCCCGGCGCTGCCGCATCTCGAGGCGGAGTTCCTGGAGATTCGTGCGGAGGTCGACGAGGAGCTGCGAGGGCATCTCGTCGACCATCCCGACCAGGCGCTGCGAGGCGACCCCAGTCTCTATCCCAAGGGCTACTGCCTGGCGATCACCCGAACCGCCTTGCGGAGGTTCCTCGCCCGCGGACAGGAGGGAACCCCGTCGGAAGCGCTCCGGGCGGTCCTCGCCTTCGGCGAACAAGGCGGCCATGTCGGACGGATCTGGGGCATCCTGCGGGACCGGTACTTCCAGAACGCCCTCCAGCTCGGCTCCCACTACTTCGATGTCGCCAACGACACGGTCGACGTCGCGAAGCCGAAGATCGAGCACATGCCGATGGCGGAATCGGGCTTCCGCAACGTGACATCGCTCGAGGAGTTCGTGCGGACCGCCGAGTCCTACTGGAATTGCCGGCTCTTCCCGAACCTCCACTTTCCGCGCCTGGCGATCTCCTCTCCGCTGCTTCAGCTGGGGTCGCAGGACGGTCGCCTGCGGATCCTTCGCCTGGGCGGCTCGATCCAGTGGTTCAACTGGAGCAGCGACTTCACCTTCGCCGAGCGAGGCCTTCGCGATGGGATCGCGCGAAGGGCGGTCCTTCCCGACGAACTGTTCGAACGGATCGAGTCGTTCAAGCGAAGGCGTGGCCTGCCGAGGCTTCCGCGCGAGGGATTCGACGCGGCGCGGCTCGATGAACTCTGTGTGGAGGCGAGAATGCGCTATCGCAACGGGGCGGATGGCGAACGCAAGTACGGTCGCGCGGTGGCGAGTTCCGTCAGCGTGGTGATCGGGCAGGACCCTGGAGAATCGACATGAACCTGATGGCGAGAATCGGAATCGGCACGACGGCCTGGGCGGTGCTGAGCGCATTCGGTCCCGCGGTCGCGCCTCCGGACGATTCGTCCAATCCGGACTTCACACGCGGCGAGACGGTGCCGGAAGGCGCCACCCACGACTGGAACCTCGGGCCGACCGGCCTGCGGGGCTGGATGCATTCGAACCGTCTCGAGACCACCGAGGCGCGGCAGATCATGGTCACCTCGGTCGCGCCCGGCTCGCCTGCGGAGGGCGTGGTCGCGGTGGGCGACGTGCTGCTGGGCGTCGATGGCCGGAGATTCGCCTTCGATCCGCGGGTCGAGTTCGGACGGGCGATCGGCCGTGCCGAAGCGGCGGACGGCCGTCTGAGCCTGATCCGTTGGCGAGACGGCCGGACCGACGAAGCCGTGGTGGCGATCGAGACGCTCGGGCCGTACTCGCCGACGGCGCCCTTCGAGTGTGCGAAGTCCCGCGTGGTTCTCGAGCAGGGCTGCGAGGCGATCGCGGCGGCGATGCGGGAGAATCCCGACGACGGCAATCCGATCGAGCGTTGCTACGCGGCGCTCGCGCTGCTGGCCTGCGGCGATCCGGAGCATCTGCCGCTGGTGAAGGCTCAGGTCGACTGGGCGTCGACCTACTCCGATCTCGACCGACGCCAGCTGCACTCCTGGTGGTACGGGCCCGTCAACCTGCTGCTGGCGGAGTACGTGCTGGCGACCGGCGACCGCTCGGTCCTGCCGGCGCTCGAACGGGTGACCATGGAGATCGTCCGGGGCCAGAGCGAGGTCGGTTCGTGGGGACACCGCTTCGTGCAGAAGAACGGTCGCCTCGCCGGCTACGGCATGATGAACGCGCCGGGCCTTCCGCTGACGATCTCGCTGGTGCTGGCCCGCGAGGCGGGCGTCGAGAGCCCCGAACTGGACGAGGCCATCGCGAAGTCCGCGGGACTCGTGCGCTTCTACGTCGGCAAGGGCAGCGTCCCCTACGGCGACCATCATCCCTGGATCGAGACCCACGACGACAACGGGAAGAACGGCGCCGCGGCGGTGCTGTTCAACCTGCTTGGGGACGCCGAGGCGGTCGAGTACTTCTCGCGGATGAGCGTCGCTTCCCATGGCAACGAGCGGGACAACGGTCACACCGGCAACTACTTCAACATGCTGTGGGCGATGCCGGGCGTCGCGCTCTCCGGCCCCGTCGCGAGCGGTGCGTGGATGAACGAGTTCGGCTGGTACTACGACCTCGCCCGACGCTGGGATGGCGGCTTCACCCACCAGGGCCCTCCGCAGACCAAGCCCGACAGCTATCGCGGCTGGGATGCGACGGGTCTGTTCATGCTGGCCTACGCGCAGCCGGGCCGACGCCTTGCGATCACCGGTCGAACTCCGAGCGTCGCACCGCAGATGAATCGCCGCGAGGCCGAGGTCGTGGTCCGAGACGGACGCGACTGGGGATCTCGCACGAGGCTGGAGTCCTGGTCGAGTCGTTCCGAGCGGACGCTCCTTCGGAACCTGACGAGCTGGTCGCCGGTGGTCCGGGAGCGGGCGGCGATGGTGCTCGCGGAGCGCGAGGAGATCCCGATCGACCGACTGCGACGCATGCTGACCCGAGGAGATCTCGAAGCGAGGCTCGGAGCCTGTCAGGCCGCCGCGCAGTTGAAGGGTCGGGCGGCGCCGCTGCTGGGCGCTCTCGAGCCGCTCCTCGGCGCCGACGACCTGTGGCTTCGAATCAAGGCGGCCGAGGCGATCGCCGCGGTGGGCGCCCCGGCGATGCCGCTGCTGCCGAGACTTCTGGAGATGCTTGCGGCAGGTCCCGACGCGTCCGATCCTCGCGGCATGCAGCAGCGGTATCTGTGCTTCGCCCTCTTCGATCGACGAGACGGCATGGTCGGTCGGTCGCTCGAGGGCGTCGATCGCGATGCGCTTCGAAACGCCGTCGTCGCGGGGCTCCGCAACGAGGACGGACGCGCTCGCGGGGCGATCGGTTCGGTCTACCGACGACTGTCCTTCGAGGAACTCGAGCCGCTGATGCCGTCGATCCTGCAGGCGATGCGCGAGCCGTCCCCGAGCGGGATCATGTTCGCCGACGAGATCCGACTCGCGGGACTGGATCTCTTCGCCGAGCACGGGATCGTCGATGGAGTTCCGATCTGCATCGATCTGATCGATCCGGATCGGTGGGGGATGGGCAACCGGATCGAGCGGTGCCTGAACGCGCTGCGGACCTACGGCGGGGCGGCGTCGGGCGAGGTGCCGAGGCTGCGGGAGCTGCACGAGGATCTCGTCGCCCGCAAGTGGGATCCGAAGAGGCTCGAGTCGCTCGACATTCCGGGCCGCATCCGCGAGATCGAGAACGACGACGAGCCTCGGACGCTGCGATCGGTCTCGGCGCCGAGCGCCGAATCCTGAGTCCAGGCGCGAGTTCCGGCCGGTCTTCGCCGTCGCACTCGATCAGGCCATCGCCCCCGCACGAGCATGGACTCCCTCACCCAGATCGCCCTCGGGGCCTGCGTCGCCGCGGCGTGCGTGCCCGCTTCGCAGCGTCGCAAGGCTCTCGCCGTCGGCGCCATGCTGGGCACGCTGCCCGATCTCGACGTCGCCATCGACTACGGCGATGCGGTGGCGAACTTCACGCAGCACCGGGGCTTCAGCCACTCGCTGCTGGTGCTGGTGCCGCTGGCGGTCGCCATCTGGTGGGCGATGCGACGGTGGTGGCGCCCGGTGGGCGAGTGCCCGGGCCGCTGGTTCGCGGCGGTGATGCTGACCCTGACGACCCATGTGCTGCTCGATGCCCACACCGCCTACGGCACGCAGCTGTGGTGGCCGGTCGCCTCGCCGCCGATCGCGTGGGCGACGGTGTTCATCATCGATCCGCTGTACACCTCGCCGCTGCTCGTCGCGGCGCTGGTGGTGCTGTGGCGGCCGAGGATCCCGGCAAGCGGCTGGTGCCTCGCTGCGGCGCTCGCCGTCTCGACCGCGTATCTGGGCTGGTCCTGGATCGCCCAGGGCATCGTCCTGCGAAACGCCCGGGCCTCGCTGGCGGATCGCGGCCTCGCCGATGCTCCGATCTTCGCGACGCCGACGCCGTTCAACACGCTGCTGTGGCGGGTGGTGGTCCTCGACGGCGCGGGACATCTCGAGGGATTCGACTCGCTTGTCGCCGAGGATGGTCCCATCGAGTTCGAGCCTCGGCCCGGCGACCCCGCGGCGTTCGAACGATCGAGGGGGATTCCCGCGGCGATCCGCCTCGACTGGTTCGCGGACGGATTCGTCCGAGCCGACGTCGAGGGCGATCTCCTGGTCCTCACGGACCTGCGCATGGGCCAGGATCCCGACCACGTCTTTCGCCATGCGGTCGCCGGCCGCGGCAACCCGCACTGGCACGAGATCGAACCGCAGCGGCTTCCGACCGCGATGAACCTCGACCGCCTTCGCGGGGTGTGGTCGCGGATCTGGTCGGGGCCGCGATAGATCGGGTTTCAACTCGAGGCGTCGATCGCGAAGATCGCAGGATCGATCGGGTCGCCGGCTTCTCGCATCAGGCGCGCCAACTCCACGCGAAGCGCAGCGAGTCGATCGGCGAGCGCCGGCAGTTCGGACAGGTCCTGCAACTCCCAGGGGTCGCTCTCGAGGTCGAAGAGGCGAGTCGTGCGGACGCCCTCGCACCAGGACTCGATCAGTTTCCATCCGCCCGATCGCACCCCGCGAAGGACGCCCTTGGGACGCGGGCCGTCGGGCGTGTCGAGCATCGCTCCGGTCGAGTAGCCCAGCAGCAGGGTCGGCCTGATCTCCTCGGCGCCCGGCGACAGCATCGGCACGAGGCTGCGGGCGTCGACGTTGTCGGCGACGGGCACTCCGCACCACTCGAGCACCGTCGGGAACAGATCGTGCACGTAGCAGAGTCCGTCGCGGGTCTCGCCCGCGGGCACGCCGGGACCGGCGACGATCATCGGAACGCGGCTGCTGTGTTCGTAGATGTTCTGCTTGCCCAGAAGGCCGTGCTGCCCAAGGGCGAGTCCGTTGTCGCCCACGAGGATCACCACGGTGTCGTCGGCGAAACCCCGATCGTCGAGTTCGTCGAGCATCCGTCCGATCTGGGCGTCGAGGTGCGTCACGATGCCGTGGTAGTCGGCGATGTGCTCGCGGACGACCTCGGGCGTGCGAGGCAGCGGGGCGAGTCGCTCGTCCCGGACGTCGAGGTCGCCGATCGGAAAGGGATGCGCGGACATGAAGTTCGCAGGCAGCGCGACCTCCTCGGGCGGGTACATCGACGCGAAGGGCTTCGGCGAGGTCCGGGGGTCGTGCGGGGCGGTGTAGGACACCATGAGCAGGAATGGTCGTTCGCCGTCGCGGTCCCGCAGGAACTCCAGGGCCGCGTCGGTGAAGAGTTCGCTCGAGTGGGTGTCGGGCCGCGTCGCGTTCGAGGCCTCGTAGCGGCCGGTCGGGTCGAACTCGTGGACGGGCACGGCGTCGTGGTCCGACATGCCCCCGAAGAAGATCGCGTCGCCGCCCTCGAAGTTCGCCGCGAAGAAGGGGCGGCCGTTGTGCCATTTGCCCGTGAAGAAGGTCTCGTAGCCCGCATCGCGCAGCAGGCTCGGCAGTGTGGGTCCGTCGTGGCGACCGCGTTCGGCGGGGGGTGCGGACCACGTCCATGTGATCCCGCGGGGCAGTCTGAAGTGGTGCATGCCCGTGAGCAGCATGGCGCGGCTCGGCATGCACACGGCGCCATGAGGGCCGCCCATCACATAGGCGCTCCGCATGGACACGCCGCGGCCGGAGAGGCGATCGATGTTGGGTGTCCGCACCTGCCGCAGCACGCCGCGATCCACCGTCGCGGCCTGCTGGTCGTCGGTGAACAGGATCACGATGTTGGGACGACGGGGGACGTCGGGCGGCTTGTCTGCGGCATCGAGATCGGGCGCGACGCCGGACGCGAAGGTCTGCGGCGTGGGGTCGCCCGCGCAGCCCGTCGGCCCGACGGCGAGGAGGCAACTCGCCGCGAGAATCGCAGCGATCCACCTCCGGAGGTCCTTCATGCGGCGAAGCGAGTCGCGCAAGGGCGCCGGAGACGATGTGGTGGGTTCGGGCATGTCGAAGTGCCTCGGGTCGGTCCTTGGCCCCCCGGTCGAGTTTCCGCGGCCGTCTGCGACGAAGGAACCTCGGGCCGCCGGGATCGTGAACTCCGTTTGAACGACGCCGATGGCCCAGTTGTTTCTGGTGGTCTCGTTCGCGTACCGCTGCACCGATCCGGCGAAGCCCCAGCTTTGGCCGTTGCTCGCCTTCCTCGCCGTCGTCCTCGCGGCGGTCGCCGCAGCCTGGCATTTCCAGCGCACCGTCGCGCGTCGAGGGGATGCCGCCTCCGCCCACGCCTGAGGGCGGGACGGTCGAGCCGCCTCCGACAAGGCTTGCCGGCTCAGCTGCACGCGCCCCACGCCGCGAGCAGGATCGCGAGATCGGCCCCGTTCACGGCCCCACTGCCGTCGAGGTCGGCCGCGCATCCGCCCTTGCAGTCGCCCCACCAGGCCAGGGCGATGCCGAGGTCGGCGCCGTTCACGATGCCGTCGAGGTTGAGATCCGCCGGGCACGCCGGGGCTTCCGGGCAGGTGTCGCAGTCGTCGACCACGCAACTCGCCCCCAAGTCGTGCCATGCGCCGCCGGCGGCGACGAAGATCTGCGGCGTGCTCGGGGCGGAGTTGCCGCATACCCGAGTCGAGTCGAGGTTCGCCACGCTGCCGGAGGAGACGAAGAGTCCGGCGCCGTAGCCCAACGTGGTGTTTTCGGAGATCAGGCAGTCGACGAATACGACTTCGGACGCGCTGATCCACGCCGCGCCTCCGGCACCATTGGGCCAGGGCGTGCCGTTCCCCGTGAACTCGCACCCGACGAACGTCACACGCGAATCGCCGCTGATGAACGAGCCGGCGCCGTTGATGTTCGCGATGTTGTTCTCGATGCGGCAGTTGACGAAGACCGGGTCGGCGCTGTGGAAGAACATGCCGCCGCCGTAGTCGGCGCGGCCGTTGGTGATGACCAGATTCTCGATCAAGGTCTCGTCGGACGTGTGCAGCATGCCGAGGACCGTGAACTGGCCTTGGCCGTCGAGGACGGTCGCCGGCATGCCCTTGGAGTCGACTTCGCCTCGGATCACAAGTTGCTCCGGTCCATAGACCGAGATCGGCTGCTGGAGCAGGTAGGTCCCCGCGGCGATCTCCACGACGTCGCCGGTCACGGCCGATGCGACGGCGGCGGCGGGATCGGTGAAGTCGCAGGATCCGTCGGGGCAGACGGTGATCGTGTCGGCCGAGGCCAGCGACGCCGTGGCGCCGAGAAGCATGCTGGCCGCGCGAATCGAAGTGCTGCGAAACGGATGGTTGACGGTCATGCTGAGGTCTCCATTGGATGTCCGGGCTCGACCGGGGTGCTCGGACGCGAGGCGATCAAGACGCGTTCCTGTCAAGAGTAGGTCCCCGACGGCGCGGTGCCGTCGGGGAGTCCGCGAATCCGGCGGATTCCTCCGGTCTGTTCCGGTCGGATCCGAAGTTGCGAGGAGAGTCGCCTTGGTGGACGACGGCCGCGAGCGAACCGCCTCGGAGACCGCATTTGCCTGTACCTCGGAAGAGGTACATCGGTGTGATCGACCGGATCGCGGTGGACTGCGCCGTCTGGGATGTGCGATCATCGGACCATGCCCGAGGGTCCCGTCCTTGATCTGGAGCAGCCGGCGGTCGCCGCGCTCCTTCGGAACTACGCCGCGCTGCGGACGTGGGAGGCGATTCGGGGTTCTCGGTCGTTGGTCACGCTCTCGGAACTGGAGACCTCGCTCGCCCTCGATCGCCGCACGCTGCAGGCGCATGTGGATCTCCTCGCCCAACACGATCTGATCGACGTGGTGCGGGCGCGAAGGCCCCGCACCTCGGTCGCCTATCGCGTGGCAACGGATCGGATCGTCGTCACCTTCGACGACGCGGATCCGAACTCGGTGGAGCTTGCCATGGCGTCGAGTGCGTCGGTGGAGGCGGAGTTCGCCCGGTGCGTCGAGCGGCATGCCGATCCGGAGTTCAATCCCAAGGTGGGATTTCGGTTCCGGCAGCACACCATGCGGCACTTCACCGACGAGGACTTCGCGGAGCTGCGGCGTCGCCTTCTCGCCGTCGTCGAGTTCCTCGCGACGCCCCAACCCCGTCCGTCTCGGGCGAAGCGGTCCGCCGCCGGGAGCGAGCCGCGCCCGGCGTACTGCAATCAGTCGATCAGCATCTCTCTCGAACCGCTGGTGGGCGACCTGCTCCCGCTGCCGGCGGTCTGGATGACGCCCCGCTCGAAGCTGGCGAGGGCCGACCTCGGAGAAGTCCGGAAGACCGGAGTCGGCGCCCTCGCGCCGCGGGAGCGCGAGGTGGCTCTCGCCCTCGCCGACGGACTGAGCCGTGCCCACGTCGCCCAGCGGATGGGCCTGTCGGTGCACACCGTGGCCACGATCACGCGGCGGATCTACCGCAAGCTCGGCGTCTCGAGCCAGGCGGCGCTCGCGGCAAGACTCGCCGGCGTCGAGCGGCGGGATCTGGGAGAGCGTTGAACGCGGGGCGATCGCTCGGCGACGGGTCGGCCGCTCCCCGCCGAGCGGGGAGGCCGCCTGCGGGAGCGCCCGGCGGTGCGGCGGAAGGCGCGTTCAGGCGAACAGCGACTCGACGGCACGGCCCTTGCCGTCTTCGGTCACGTAGAAGGGACGACGTTCGACATCGAGTGCGGTGTCGGGCGCGATGCCGAGGGCGCTGAAGATCGTCGCGTGCAGATCAGAGACCGTGACCGGATCGCGCACCGTCACAAGCGGCCGCTCGTCGGCGGTCTCGCCGTGGACGTGACCGTTCTTCATGCCGCCGCCGAAGAGGAGCACCGAGCCGTTCAGGGTGAAGTGCCGGTGCATGCCGTACTGCCTCATCTCCTGCATCACGTCGGCTGGAGCCCGGGACTGGTCCCGCGCCGTCGAGCCGGGCCGGCCCTCGGTCATCATGTCGCGACTGAATTCGCTGGCGAGCACGACGAGGGTGCGATCGAGAAGACCACGCTCCTCGAGGTCGCGAATCAGCTGCGCGACGGGACGATCGATCTGCGCCTTCATCTTCCGCACCGTCTCGTGGCCGTTCTCGTGGGTGTCCCACGATTCGAACGGCACGTACTCGGTGGTCACCTCGATGAAGCGGGCGCCGGCCTCGACGAGCCGCCGCGCCAGCAGGCAGCCGCGACCGAAGCGACCGGTGTCGTAGGCGTCGAAGGCCGCCTTCGGCTCGAGCGAGAGATCGAACGCCGCGGCGGCGTCGGACCCAAGCAGGCGATGGGCCTGCTCCATCGAGCGCACGATCGACTCCGCGGGGCTTCCCGCCTGGCGCCGCGATTCGGGTGTCGCCTCGAGCATGCGGCGGTAGAAGCGGTCGCGGTTCTCGAACCGCGATGGCGTCATCCCTTCGGGCGGCCGCACCGCCTGCGCCGCGTCGATCGGATGCGGCAGCAGCAGCGGCCCATGCTCGCCGCCGAGGAACCCGGCGGTGTGGAATGCCTTGAGCTCCTCCTGTTCACCCACGCCTTCGAGCCGCTGGCCGATGTCGATGAACGCCGGGATCGCCGGATTCCTCGGCCCGAGCAGACGCGAGATCCACGCGCCGAGATGCGGCGCTGCGACGGTCTGCGGCGGGATGTAGCCGGTGTGCCAGTGGTACTGGTGTCGCGAATGCAGGATGTGGCCGAGGTCGGCGACCGTGTGCGATCGGATGAGGGTGCCGCGATCCATGACCTGCGCGATGTTCTCGAGCCCCTCGGTGATCCGGAGGCCGTCGACGGACGTGTCGATCGCCGGGAAGGTCGAGAGGATCCGCTCGGCGGGCAGACCGACTTCAAACGGCGTGTGGCGCTTGGGATCGAAGGTCTCGGTCGAGGCCATGCCGCC
>JAFMML010000077.1 GCA_017859745.1 Planctomycetota bacterium | reverse complement strand
GAACGGTTCGCCGACTCGATGAGCGACGAACAGACCAAGGATCTGCTGAAGCTGCAGGCGAGGCTGGCGTCGGCGAAGGGCGAGGGGGGCGCGGCCGAGGCCCTCGAGGAGATCGTCGCGCTCGACCCGCTCGACGGCGAGGCGCTGATCCTGCTCGGCCAGGAGTACCGGCGGTCCGGCGATCCGATCAAGGCGGCCTTCGCGTTCGAGCGGGCCGCGGCGATGGAGCGGTTCGAGGCGAAGGCGAAGCGACTGCACGGCCAGCTGCTCGTCTCGACGGGCGACTACGCGGCGGCGTTGCCGCTGCTGCGCCGCAGCCAGTCCCTCGAGCCGAACGAGAACCTCCGATCCTTCATCGATCAGGTCGAGCGGGTGAGCCGGGCGTCGGCGGCGCGGTAGGGGTCGCGCAGAGTCCGGCGGCTGCGCCGTCCGACAGGATCGGACGTGTCGGACGGGTCGGACGTGGATGCCGTTGCCGAGAGTCCTCCGATCAGCCCCGCGTCTCGAGGAGGCTCGGACTGTCGAGCAGCGTCGTCTCCTCGAGGGTGCTGCGGGCGAAGTCGAAGCCTCGCTGCACCGCATAGGCGCCGCTGCGACCGTCGCGCGAGATCGCGAGAATGCCGACCTGGTAGCTCTCCGGATTCGGGTTCTTCTCGACGACGCGACGAATGGCGGCTTCGCACGCCGCCTGCGGGGTGTCGCCTTCTCGCATCCGCTCGACCGCGAGGAAGCTCGTCAGCGTCTTCATCACCGTCTCGCCGAGTCCCGTGCAGGTCGCGGCGCCGATTCCACCGTCGACGAAGAGGCCCGCACCGATGATCGGGCTGTCGCCGACGCGACCGTGCATCTTGAAACCGAGTCCGCTGGTGGTGCAGCTGGCGGCGAGACGCCCTTCGCCGTCGAGGACGATCATGCCGATGGTGTCGTGGTTGTCGGGGCCGCCGACGGGTTCGTTCTCGATGTTGACCACCGGTTCGTAGCGGCTGTCGATCAGCCACTTCTCGTAGCGTTCCCGCGCGGCCGGGCTCAGGTCCTGCTCGACGATCTCGAGCCCCTGTTCACGGGCGAAGCGCTCGGCGCCGATCCCGGCCAGCATGACGTGCGGGGTCTTCTCCATCACCATTCGGGCGAGCGCGATCGGATGGCGAACTCCCTGCACGAAGCAGACGGCACCGGCGCGACCGTCGTGATCCATGATCGAGGCGTCGAGAGTGACCAACCCGTCTCGATCGGGAAGCCCCGCAAGGCCGACGGAGAGGTTGTCCGGCTCGGCTTCGGTCACCATCACCCCGCCTTCCGCGGCGTCGAGGGCGCTGCCCCCTTCGCGAAGGATGCCGATCGCGGCCTCGTTGGCGGCCAGGCCGTGCCGCCAGGTGGACAGCACCAGCGGACGCTCCGCGGGGGCATCGCCGGGATTCTCCTCGGCGGCAGGCTGCGGACGCTTGGCGGGATCCTCGAGATCGGCGATCTGGTCGCGGCCATCGCCGATCGGCGGTCGATCCGCGGCATGGGCCCACGGTTCGCGACACGCCACGATCGCCGGTGAAGCTGCGACGGCGGCACCGAGGCTCCGCACGGCGGCGCGGCGGGAGAGGCGAGGCGATGCGATTGGGGTCATGGGAGTTTCCTCGGCCGGTGTCCGGGCGGTCGTCTCGGTGGTGGGGGGCGGTCGCAGGTTCTAACCGCTCTTCGAGTCGCTGAACACCCGCGACGCGCGGGGAGCGCTTGATGTTCGGGACGGCGCACGGCGGACGGGCGCGGTGGCCGGCGCTGGTCCCGTCGGGTCCATCCGGCCCGCCTCGGCGAGCGACCATCGTCCAAACGAAACGCGGAGCACCCATGGGGATGCTCCGCGTTCACGTTCGTTCCACGGCCACGGCCGCGGTCGATCTCGAGGTCCGTCAGGCCGTTCGCCGACGACGCGCGCCAAGCAGTCCGGCAACGCCCAGAAGGGCGACCGATCCGGGCGCCGGAACCAGCGTCAAACTGACCGTCGACAACATCTCGGCCATCGCCGGATTGCCGACCTCGTCGAGTGCACCGAGGACGCCCCACGCGATGGTGTTCGTGCCGGCTTCGAGGGTGATGCTGTAGTCGAAGTCGCCGAAGAAGATCACCGGCTCGTAGTTGCCCGGCTGGTAGTTGTAGAAGAAGCCGACGCCGTTGCCCTGCGTCGACAGCGTCGACGCGAGGTTCACTTCGACCGCGACACTGGTGGTGAAGATCAGCCGTTGCCCGGCAAACGCGCCGTCGTACCCCTCGGGCACGCCGGCTTGGAGATCGAGGAGGGTTGCCGAGTCGAACGTGACCGTGTCGCCGTCGACCGCGCTCCACTCCAGAAGGGCGCCGGTGGTCTCGACCCCGGGGATATCGACGTACAGGTCGACCACGGTGCCAAGCGGGGGATCGTCGACCGACACGATGTCGACGAAGTCGAAGGCGCCGCCGACGGTGAAGTCGAAGTAGCCGTCGCCCACCATCATCTGATCGATGGTGCCGGAGGGACCGTCGCCCCCGAAGAAGAAGCCTGCCGATGCGGTACCGACCATGCAGGTCGCCGCGGATGCCGACAACACGCCGGCCAAACGGGTTGATGCCATTCCTTTTCTCCTCCCTTGCGGGTTCTCTTCCCTTGCGGGACTGAACAGATTGTCGAGTCCGAACGCCAAGTCGGCGGACCCCTGAAAGCGCGGACCGCCGCCAAAGCGGACAGGCCTCGTCGAAAGGTACCGCCCAGCGAGCAAGGCCCATCCGGGAAAACCAACGGTTTTCCAGAGATTCTCGGACGCTTGGGAACATGGGAAAGCGGCCCGGTCGAGCCCCGCTTGAGGAGCCCGGGGGCGGCACGACCCGCCGAGGCCTCCGCGGTCACCGCTCAGGCGGCTCCTAAGTCCCGAGACGGTTGGAGATTGGACGTTCGGAGACCCATGCGTTGCCACGCGTGCCGGATCCCGCTGCCGCGTCGCACGACCTTGGACGCCGACATCGAATCGTCGCCCTGGGCATGGACACGTCAGCAAGGCGAGATATGCTTACAGAGCATCGTGAGAGGGCTTCCGCCCTCGCCAACCTGCCTGCCCGGGCAAGGTGGCGTCCAAGGAAAGGTTCCTTGGGGATGCGGCCGGAAGGCAACGAAGCGGGCTCGCGTCGTTCCAAGCCAGTTCTGATCGAGTTCTGATCGAACTCTGATCGAACTCTGATCGAATTGGACGCGGACACTCGCCCCCCTTCGTTGCTGAACCGACGGGTCGGAGCCATCGACGCTCTCGGTCCCTCGGTGCTCGGCAACACACGGGTACGAGTGGAGGTTGCCATGGGCAACGACCAGAATCGATCCGACGAGCCGCGAGGCGGCTCGGGCGGCATCGAACCGATGTGGGACAAGTCGTACGTCGATCCGGCCTGCTTCGACTGGCATCGGGAAGGCCAACTCGATCCGCTGCTCGGGAAGTTGCAGTCGGAGCAGGGGGCCTCGGCGGTGTGGGCGTTCGGCCTCGCGTGCCTCGAGCCGCTGCGAAGCACGCACCATCTGCTGCCGAAGCTCCTTCAAGAGGCCTCGCACGGGTTCACCGATCCGGAACGGAGGCGACGGGCTCGCCGCTCGTTCGGGAGTGCGGCGGGCGGTGCGGGCGCGATCGGACTGAGGCACGGGATGCCTTGCGCCGCGGCGTTCCTGGCCGGATTCCAGCTGCTTGCGCAGAGGCCGCTCAAAGGCGTGGCCGCGGCATGCGCCTACGCGCGGCTTGCGGCCGCCTGTCTCGAGCGGCATCGCGTGCTCGATGCCTTCCCGAGCCGCAACTCCCTCCCCACGCACTCGCCGCCCGCCACCGCCACGAGACGCCTGCAAGCCCAGTCGCTCTCGCGATTGATCTCGATCGACGCCGAGACGGCCGAGCTCCTGCTCGATCGCTCCAGCCGAGTCGGCGGCGAGCGGACCCGCCTGGTCGTCGGGCACATCGCCCAGGTCGAGGCCGAGGCGATCGCGTGGCTCGATCAGCTGACGCGGCTCGAGGTGATGCTCGAGAACGGAGGGCTCCCGGCATGAAAGACGGATCCAGGAAGTCCATCGAATCCCAGGATCGCGAGTTCGTCGACTGGCTCCTCGAGACCAGAATCGGCTGCGCCGGAATCGACGACTGTTGGATGGAACGCGGCGAACGCTCGCTGCGGTGGTGGCCGCACGACTACGCCGAGACGCTCGTCGTCGAGCGGCCGATCGAGGTGGCGGGACGGCCGTGGTGGCGGATCCTCCTCGAGCAGGAGGTGGCCGAGCTCACCGAGCCCGCCGATCGAGACCAGCACGAGGTGCTCCTCGACGCGCAGAGCCGAGCGTCGTGCTGGCAGCACGCGGCGCCGGGCCTGTCGACCCTCGTGGTGGTGGAGAAGCGCGGCGATGGGCCCGCCCGCCGCATCCTCGTCGAACGGACCTCGGTCTGGCTTCCCGAGGGTTCGAGCGATCCGGTCGTGCATGCGCTCATGGCGAGCGGATCGGTCCAGTTGATCCGATCGGCCTCGACTCGCGCCCTGCTTTCCGAGCAGGACTGGTCGCTCGCTCGACGCGTGTCGGCGCGATCCGATGGCACGGTGCGGACCCGGCCGGACGGGCTGTATGCAGGCACCGCCAACCAGGTGGCGACGCTGATCCCGCAATCCGATCTCTGGCAGGCCTCGATGGCGCGGTGCGCGACACGACTTCGCGAACTCGGCGGCAGCGACGACTATGTGACGGCCCTGCCACCGCCTCTCGAAGCGTCGGGTCGCAGTTCGTTCGGCGCCGCTGCCTTGATGGCGACGCTGCCGCGATCCAAGGCGTCGTCCGGCGAAGCGTTCGAGCGGGAGATCCTTTCCATGCGGCTTTCGTTCGTCGAGGCCCGGATTCCCCTGAAGCGACTTCCGTTCGAGCCGGGCCGGCCGTCCATCGAGATCACCGTTCGCCTCGATCGCTCCGAACTGACGGGATGGGGCTGTCGGATCCGGTCCGTCTCGCCGTGGCCCCAGATGTTCGACACGAAGGCGTCGCACTTCGCGTCGGAGATCGACGACATGAACCGTCGCGCGACCCGGGAACGGCTCGATCTCGGCCTGCACCGCGACGTCCCTCGAATCGTGCGGTCCGCATCGCGAGTTCGGGCGCTCGATCATCTGGGCGTGCACGGCGAGTGCTCGAAGTCCGATCTCGAGTCCGGACTGCGTGTCGACGGACTCGGCTCGTGGACGGTGGACGAGGCCGGACTTGTTCGCGAGACCTTCGTTCCCGCCTACTGCCTCGTTCATCCCGACTTCCCGGCACTTCTCGTCGGAAGCCATGTCGACGCGCACCGCTGGGCGCGATCGAGAACCCGGAAGCAACTCGATGCCGTGATCCTTCCCGACTCCTTGGAGATCACCTCATGAGCTCGATCTGGGATCCCCCCGATGCTCCGGAGCTGGTTGCAGCGGAGAGGGCCGCCGCAGAACGCGTCGAACGCGAACGGGCCGAGGCCAAGACCCGGCGGATGCGGGCGCGGTACGCCAAGGCGGCGGCCTGCTCGATGATCTCGGAGGAACCGGAGCAGCACCGGCTCGGGACGGCTCGGCGTGCGGCAGCGGAATCACCACCCCCGACGCGTCGGGCCCCGCCGCCGCCGAGTCCCGCAGCGCGACGGCGTCGGTCCGAGGCGGAATCCGCCCGGCAGCGGTTCCTCGCCGAACTTCTCTCGACCATGCCGCCGGCCCTTGCGGCGTGGCGGCCGGGCTTGCCGCTTCCCGAACCGACGACGGCGCCCTGGACGTCGAGGGCGCTCCCATAGGCCTCGATGTGGCCTGCGGAGCGTCCGGAACGGCCCTCGATCCGGATGCCCCGGTGCCCCGGTGCTTTGCCCCGGCCACCTTGAACCGCGTTCGGAGCCCGAATCCGCCCGGCATTCGCGGTCCTGCGGCGAGTCCGGGCGAATCCGGCGGTGGATCGAGCCGAACCGGAAGGGGTACGAGTCCACTTTCCCGGAGTCCGCTCATGATCCAGATCGCCACGTCCGTTCTGCTTGCCACCACGATGTCCGCCGCCGCGCTCCCCACCGCGACCTCGGACACCACCATTCCCGAGGTGGCCGTCGCGAGCGGTCGACTCGACACGCTCGTCGCCGCGGTCAAGGCGGCCGGCCTCGCCGAAGCCCTGTCGGGCGAGGGACCGTTCACGGTCTTCGCGCCGACCGACGCGGCGTTCTCTCGTCTCGGAGAGGACACGCTCGTGGGCCTGCTCGAGCCGGGGCAGCGGGAGACCCTCGGCAGGATTCTCAAGCATCACGTCCTCGCGGGTCGGTTCGACGCCGCGCGGCTCGTCGGCATGAGCGAGGTCGAGACGCTTGCCGGCACCACGCTGCCGCTCGAGGTCGTGCGAGGGCGGCTGCTCGTCGGCGACGCCGCGGTCGAGACCGCGGACGTCGACGGCGGCAACGGCGTCGTGCACCTGATCGATCGAGTGCTGCTGCCGCCGCGAGCGGTGTCTCCGCTCGAGACGCTCATCGAGAACGCGGTCAATCGCGGGGCGCCGATCTTCAACGACGGCGACACCGCCTCGTGTGCGGCGATCTACGCGACGGCGCTCGAGGCCGCGGTGCTGACCGATGGTTTCGGGATCGACGCCGGCGCTCGTCGCCGAATCGCGGCACGCCTCGACGAGATCGCGGCCATGGCCGACACCCGCGAGCAGGCGTGGTCCTATCGCCGCATCATGGACAGCCTCTTCGCGGCGGCGAGTCGCGGCGAGATGTCCGCGACGTCCGCAGCATCGACCGCGCCTGCCGCGGCGCCGGCGGCGGTCCGGGCGACGCCGAACGCCTCGGGTCGAACGATCTTCGCGTTCGATCGCGGTGGCGAGATCGACGACTGGTACACCGTCGTGGACGGCGTGATGGGCGGTCGATCGACCGGCCGCGTCGCCGCGGGCGAGGGCACCCTCGTCTTCGACGGTGCGACCAGCCTCGAGAACAACGGCGGCTTCAGTTCGATGCGGGTCGATCTTCCGGCGGGCCGGTTCGAGGGATTCGACGCCGTGAAGCTTCGCGTCAAGGGCGACGGCCGCGAGTACCGCCTCGGCGCCAAGGCCAGCCGCGGCGCCGGAGCGGGCGGCTACTGGGCGCCGTTCGCGACCGAGCGAGGCGAGTGGATCGACGTCGTCGTGCCGATCGCGACGCTCGAGCGGCACTTCATGGGCCAGCGTCTGCCGGGACGACTCGACCCGAACGATCTTCGCACCCTCGAGTTCTACATCTACGACAAGAAGGCCGGTCCCTTCCGCCTCGAGATCGACTCGATCGAAGCGGTTCGGATGAAGGACCAGCCCTTCGACGCCTGACGCGTCGCGATTCGCGGTCTCCGTGCCCGCCGCCCGCCGTCTCCACGGTGGGCGGCGTTTCGTTGGTTGGGCCGCGGCTACGACGAACTCGGCACCCACGCCATGGCCGGCACCGAGGGCGATCCCAACGGAAGTGGCGGGGCGTGGCACCGCAACGGCGCCTGGACGATCCTGCCCGGCGACCAGACCCAGTTCCGCGCAGAGTTCATCGTGGTTCCCGCGCGGGCGGCCGGAGTCGTGCTGGTGGCCCTCGATCGGGGGCGACCGCGACGCTGACGCACCGCCGGCCGATTCGTCCCATCCCGCCTTCGTCGATGTCGCGGGGCGGAGATCGCCGATGGTCGCAGTTCGGCCGGGAATCGGTCCGAACCCCGGAGTCGGCATGGCGATCGATCGATTGAAGGCGATGGTTCGCGGCACGGCGCTCGAGGAGCCTTTGAAGGTCCTGCTGGCGCCGCTGATCAGGCCGTTCCGAACCGAGTGGGTTCGTCGGGCCCACCGCGACGACAAGGCGATGCGGCGTCTGCTGAAGCGGGTGCTTCGGCCGGACTCGAACGTGGTCGACGTCGGCTGCAACGTCGGCGAGTTTCTCGAGCAGGTCCGTCGGCACGCGCCCCGGGGAACGCATGTCGCCGTGGAGCCGCTGCCGCACCTCGCCGAGGCGCTGGCGGCGCGCTTTCCGAACGTTCGCGTGGAGCGGTGCGCCCTCGGCGCGGAGCCGGGCGTCGCGACCTTCCATCACGTCGTCGAGATGACCGGGTGGAGCGGCTTCAATCGACAGGACTACCCGCGCGACGTGACCGTCGAGGAGATCGAGGTCGCGGTGCGAACCCTCGACGAGGTGGTCGGGGAGGAGGCGACGGTCGACCTGGTCAAGATCGACGTCGAGGGTGCCGAGATGTCGGCCCTGCGCGGAGGTCGTTCGCTCTTCCGACGGGCTCGACCCGTGGTGATCTTCGAGCACGCCCGCGTGCACAACCGGACCTACGGAACCACCCCCGAGGAGGTCCACGATCTGCTCGTGGGCGAGTGCGGCTACGAGATCCGCGACCTCAGCCTCTCGGAGAGGTTCGATCGCGAGGGGCTGCGCCGGATCTTCGACCGCTCATTCGAGACCGACTACGACCGGAACGCCCACACCAACTTCGTGGCCTGGCCGGTCGGGCGAGGGTGATCGCGGCCGACCTCCGCCGCGGACCGGGAGGATTCAGGCGATCGATCGGTGCGACGAGGCGGCACGCCGCCGGTGCCGTGCGAACGCCGCCTCGACGAGCGTTCGGGTGAACGCCGCGTGCCCACCGGGATCGGCCGCGATGCAGAAGTCGGCGCCGCCGTAGTCCGCCGCCGGGAAGTAGACGCCGCAGTTGAAGTTGATCTCGAGCATGTGCGGCACGCCGTCGCGATCGACGCGTAGGTCGCACCGGCCGAAGCTCGCGGCGCCGAGCTCGACGAAGAACTCGCCGCATTCGCGGGCGAGGCGTTCGGCGAGGACGGGGTCGGCGACCGGGCCGCAGGCCAGTTCGTCGTACTCGACCCACTTGAGATCCTCGTGCTTGAACCGCTCGCCGGCGGGGAAGCGGTACTGCATCGGCGGATAGACGATCGGGCGCTGCGGGTCTTCGGGGTTCTCGACGACGAGCACCGTGCACTCCTCGCCGTCCACGTACTCCTCGACGAGCGCCGCACCGTGTCGCGAGATCATCTTCCGCCCCTGGATGCGAAGGCCGCCGGGCGAGCAGGCCTTCGAGCGCCGGCTCAGGTCGACGCTGGCGTAGCTGTTGTGGTGCTTGACGAACAGGGGAAACCGCAGGGTCTCGGCGGCCCGTTCGAGATCGCGGTCGTCGCGGGCCGTCACCGAGGCGGGCGTGGCGATGCCGCGGGCGCGACACGCCTCCTTCATCCGTTCCCGAGTGGGCTCGTAGGCGTTCGACACGGCCCCGACGAAGGGCACGTCGGCCCGCTCGAGGATCTGGACGACCTCGATGCCCGGCAGTTCGGGCTGATCCGCGGCGCCGTCGCAGAGGTTGAAGAAGAGGTCGAAGCGATCGTCGGTGACGAGTCGCTCGACCGTCGGAAGGCACTCCTGCTTGCCGGCGAGGGTCTCGAGATGCCACTCGGCGTCGGGAAGGAACGGCCGCGGATCGCAGGGCCAGTCGTCTTCGGCGAAGGGCTTCGCGTCCAGATCCTGCGTGGTCAGCAGGCAGATGCGAAGACCCTCGGGCGAGTCGGGCATCGCCGGACGATATCAGGAGACAGGCCTATCGGCCGACGTCGGTGCGTCGCTATGTTGGGCTCGGTCGGCAAGCGGGAGGAGATCGAATGACCGAGGACGTCCCAAGAGCGCCGGAGAGGACTCCGGACGAACGGCATGCGGGGGCACGAACCCTGCGAGTGCTGTCGGTCGTGTTGCCGGGTCTGGTTCTCGGCACCCTCGTCGCAAGCTGGATCGTCGCCTACGAACCGACCTCGCCGGGCCGCTGGCTCTGGGCGGTGGATTCGCTGGTCGGCGTTGCGGCGGGACTGGTGATCGCCTCCCTCGTGGTGACCCTGCTGCGATCGCACGAACGTCCGGCATGGCGCACCACGATCTCCTGCGGGGGCGCGCTGGTCCTCGCGGCGATCTGCGTGGTGATGTTCGAGGCCGACAAGTTCACGGCGGTGGGACTCTTCGATCAGCGGAAGCCGGCGCCGCTTGCCGACGCCCTGCAGGACGCCGCGGACGACGCGGCGTTCGTCGCGGCGGAGTTCCTGGAGACCGGTCGGAGCGGCGACCTGCCGACGGGCTCGTGGACCTCCTTCATGGGGGACACCGTCGAGTTCGAGTTCCAGTGGCAACGCAATGCCGCGGGCATCGTGGCGATCGCCTCGCCGCGGGGCGCGGTGCCGAAGGGTCAGGATGGCCGGTCCCGCCGACGTCAGGCGCTCCCCAACGGCATGATCGGTGTCCCGCTCGACCACTACATGCGACGCTTCGACCAGACGCAGAAGGCGAGGTTCATGTCCGCGATCGTCGAGCCGTTCTACCGAAGCACGGACTCGTTCTGTCGCGGCGTGTTGGGTCCGATCGTCGACTGGGCGAAAGCCCACGCAGGCAGGCTTCCCGATGCGGCCACCGCGGCGAAGTTGCTCGCGGACGTCCCCACGGAGTACCGGGCCTCCCTGCCACGTTCGATTCGCGACGACGCCGACGGAAGCGATGGCAGCCGAACGCCTGGAACGTCCGCAAGCGTTGGGAACCCTCGGTCGCCGGACGTGATGCTTGCGATCCAACGTGCGACCTACGTCGTGACGTCGCATGCAGGGATCTTTCGGGTCGTGGTGCAGTGCCGACTCGAGACCGACCTGTTGGACGGCGGCCCGCGATCGGTCGATGGATCGATCACCCTCACGGGGACCGCGGGCGGCCTGATGGGCATCGGGCGAGACGCTTCCGGCGATCTCGACGGCCCGTTCAGGCAGGCCGAACGGCTCCTCGAGACCGCGAAGGCGCCGACCTCGTCCGAACGCCGAGCACCGACCTCCGGAACCGAGGGACGAACGTCGCCCGAGCCGACCGCCCCGGCCACTGCGAAGTGAATGGCGGAGCCGGAGGCGCCGTCAGGTGAACCACTCCCAGAAGGGGATGTACCGACCGGCCGCCGCGCCGATGGCGAAGCCAAGCACCCCACCGAGGATCGACATCGGGATCGACGACAACTTCCCAAGCAGCAGCGCTCCGGCGGCGGCACCGACGAGGGCACAGAAGAGGATCCAGAGGAACTTGAGGATCTTCATGCCAGCACCTTTGGAAGTGGAGCGACGTCGGTGTCGCCGCCGACGTCGATCGTCGGAACATCGGCGGAATCCGGTCCGCGCGACCACTCCTTGACGCCGACCTCGAGTCGGCCGACGGGCGGGCCGGCAC
>JAFMML010000076.1:9251-11247 GCA_017859745.1 Planctomycetota bacterium | reverse complement strand
TCATCGGGGAATCGGCCGAAGGTACACTCGCGAAGAGTCCCCTTTCTGGCAACGGACGGCCTATGCGGATCGCAATCGGCGTGATCACCCGGGGACGCCCGCGCGGCCTGGCGAGGCTCTTCGAATCGCTGGGCGCGCTGAAGCGCGATGCGCGCGGCTCGCACGATGCGACGTCCGAGAACCCCGAGCGTCTCGAGCCGGAAGTGATCCTCGTCAGGAACGAGGCGCCCAACGACGATCCTCCGCCCCCCTGCAGCCTTCCGGTTCGGGTGCTGCACGAACCGCGAACCGGAATCCCCTTCGCCCGCAACAAGGTCCTCGACGCCTGTCTCGCCGAGGAGTCACCCGGCGGGTTCGACGCGCTCGCCTTCATCGACGACGACGAGACCGCCGACCCGGACTGGCTGGCGCAGCTCGCGTCGACGCTGCTTGCGCACGACGCCGACGCGGCGACGGGGCCGGCGCTGCCCCACCTGCCCGAGGACGCGCCGGCGTGGGCGAAGGCGAGCGGCGGCTTCGACTGCCTCTCCTTTCCGACCGGAACCCTTCGGCCGACCGCGTTCACCCACAACGTGCTGGTCCGAATCGACGCGGTGCGGCGGCACGGACTCCGCTTCGACGAGCGCATGGCCTTCACCGGAGGCAGCGACACCCACTTCTTCCGGCGCCTGGCCCGCGGCGGCGGGCGCATCGTGTGGTGCGAGGAGGCGATCTGCCGGGAGTGGGCGCCGGCGAGCCGTCTCACCCGGGCCTGGGTCCTTCAGCGGTTCTACCGCGTGGGCGCCACCGACGCGTGGATCGCCCTCGACTTCGGCGAGGCGTCGCGTCCGGGTCTGACCTGGCTCGCGGTTCGCTACCTGATCCGCGGACCGGTGCGCTGGATGTCGCGCGTGGCCCGCGGCGCGTTCGCGGGCAGCCTGCTTGCGATGCGCTGCGACGTCGCCCACGCCCGCGGTCTTCTGGCGACGGTGCTCGGCATCGATCGCCACGAGGAGTACCGAGTCCATCACGGCGACGATGCCGGAGGTGCGTCGTGAACGAGTCGACCCCGATCCCGATCGCCCTGTCGATCTCGACGCTCGGCCGTCCCGAGGGCTTGCGGGCGACCCTGGAGAGTCTGGCCGCGCAACGTCCCGCGGCAGGCGGCGTCGAGTTCGACCTTCGCGCGGTCGTCGCCAACAACGATCCCGACGATCCGCGTCCCGCCGCGGTGGCGACGGAGGTCGTCGAGGCGACGGGCCTTCCGATCGAGGTCCGCCACGAGCCTCGGCGCGGCATCGCCCCGCCGCGCAACCTCGGTCTCGCGACCGCGATCGAACTCGTCGGCCCGAACGGGCTCGTCGGCTTCATCGACGACGACGAGATCGCACCGCCCGGCTGGCTCGCCGAACTGCTGCGGGTGAAGGCGGCGTTCGGCGCCGAAATCGTGACGGGCCCCGTGGAGCCGGAATTCGAAGAGGCGCCGCCGACATGGATCGTCGACGGCGGCTTCTTCGCACGGGCTCGACGACCCACCGGCGCCCGCCTGCCCTACGCCTTCACCAACAACATCGTCTTCGACGCGTCGCTGCCGGCCCGCCTCGACCGCTGGTTCGACGACTCCTTCCTGAGAATCGGCGAGGACCACCACTTCTTCGAGCGGCTCGCCCGCACCGGCGCCGCGATCGTGTGGGCCGACGAGGCGCCGGTCGTCGAGCGGATCCCTCCACGACGAGCCAACGAGACCTGGATCGTCGAGCGCTTTCGCACCGTGGGCCGGTGCATGCCGATGATCGTTCGCGACCTCCGCGGCGGTCCGCATGCGCTCGCGATGTCGACGGCCAAGGCGATGGTCTGGATTCCTCTGGGCCTCTCCACCACCGTGGCAGGACTGCTCTCGGGCACCGCCACACGGGTCCGCGGCAGGGCATGGACCGCCTACGGCACCGGTCTGCTCGAGGGGGCGTGGTCTCCGGGCCGCGCCGGCCGGCCCCGCACCGACGACCGCTGAACGGCG
>JAFMML010000076.1:0-8745 GCA_017859745.1 Planctomycetota bacterium | reverse complement strand
CGGGATAGCGGCGCCTCGACATGAGACGGCCGGCCTTGGCGATGTCCTGCCAGGAGAGCCGGGTCCAGTCGGGACTCGAGCGCAGCGAAGCGAGCGTCCAACCGCCGCGGCGGGTGCGATCCTCGACCCACAGTTCCGCCCAGCCTCGAAGACTTCCCCGTTGGGCGTAGTGGGTGACGCCGTACTTCTCGAAGAGTTCCCCGCGGCGCTCCTCGCTGGTGCGGCCCTTGAGCATCGCCACGATCTGCTTCGCTCGAAACCGACCCCCCTCGACACCCGTGCTCGAACGCTGGCTCATCACGATGCGGACGTCGTGGAGCATCGTCAGCTCGTCGCCGAGTTCCGGTTCGACGAGCACCACGCTGCCGGGCGGGATCGACTCCTCGAGGGCCATCTGCAATCGCCCGAGGTGCCGGTACTCGCGGCCGAACCGGACCGCGTCGCCCTTGGAGGCGATCTCCCCGTAGGTCGCCCAGTCGTAGGGCGCCTGGAACCAGCCGTGCTGCAGGGCCAGCGGGATCGCCAGCAGCGAGATCGGCGACTGCAGCCATCGCCATCGCACCAGCGGCTCGAGGCACGCCGCCGCCGCCGGCGCGAACATCGGAATCCACAGCACCTCGGCCACCGTCTCGAACCGCTCGAGCATCCAGAGGGTTCCCAGGAACCGCACCGCGCGGGTGCACAGCGCCGGGACGAGCATGATCAGGAGGATCGTCGCCACCGCGACGACCAGCAGCGCCGGCGCACCGCGACGCCGCAGCCAGATCACCGCCGCGGCGCCGAGCAGCATCGTCCACACCCGCCACCAGCCGCCGGTGAATCCGCGACCGGGCGTTCGCGCGATCGACACCCCTTCGCGCACCGTGAAGCCCGGCGCATCGACGATCGGTGACGGTCTCGCCGCGGGCAGCGGCGTCTCCAGAACCTCCTCCTCGATCTCGGGCTGCGCGATCACCGTCTCGGCCTCGGGCGGCCGCTCGACTCCGGCGCCGCCCGGCCCGGCCTGCACCGCCTCCGCAGGCAGCAGGTCCGGATCGACCACGGCGCGGGCGAGGTTCTCCGGCTTGATCACCACCTCCTTCATGGCGAGCGCCCGACCCACGATCGGAAACGGCGCCGCCGCCGCGACCAGCGCCGCCCCCACCGCTGCGGCGAGGGCCATCTCCCGACCGCGTCGCCGCAGGACGCCCACGATGCACGCGACGCCGGCGACCGCGCCACCGATCACGATCGCGAAGCCCGCATACAGCGGATGCACCATCCCCATGACCAGTCCGACCGCCGCGACCCGCAGCGCCGAGACCGCCATCGAGTCTCGCGATGGCGGCTTCGAGTCCGCCGCGTTCGCGACCGGATCGGGACTTGGATCGGGGCCCGGCGCCAAGGCGCGAATCACCACGCCGACAAGCACCGGAAGGATGAACCACGGGGCGAGCTGGTTGGGGTAGATGGTGAACGCGACCGGACCCCGAACCACGGTCGCCATCACCGCGGCGACCCACGGCGCCCACCGCCCGCCACACACCGTCCACGCGAGGTACGCCAGGCCCGAGGCGATCATCAGCTTCGTCGCCGCCAGCGATCCGAACCACATCGCCAGCGGATCGATCGCGCACACCTTCGATCCAGCCGCCAGCAGGGCGTGCCACAGGTTCGTGTGGTAGATCGGATAGGCGAACGCCTCGGCGACGAACGGATCGAGGTTCGAAAGTCCGTGGTCGTGGAGAAACCGAACCCGAGTCAGATGGATCCGAGCGTCGGCGCCCAGCACCGACCCGACCCGCTGAGCCATCGCCATGTCGACGACGACGACGAGCATCTCCAGGCACGCCGCCGCAAGCAGCACCTTTCCGGCACCGCGCCAGGCGCCGCTTCGAACCAGGTCCCACCCGCCCCAGAGGATCGCCGCCCCAAGCAGCACCGCCAGAGCCTCGATCGGGACGTTGACGAGATAGCCCACCACGACGAGAGGCGCGAGGCAGGCGAAGAGGCACACGTAGCAGACCGCGATGCCGACGATCGGCGGCGTGTCGAGGTCGCGAGGCGCCAGGCGCCGCGCCAATGCCCACCCGGGAAGCAGCAGCAGCAGCCAGAATGCCGTCGGCAGCAGCGTCGCCTGATCGGAGATGGCGAAGGGGACGTTCAATTCGCCGCTCCCGGAGCAGGTCCACGCCTGGCCATCGAGCCGCGGCCGATCGCGCGATCGACGACCCCCGCGACCATGCCGGCGGCACGCCAGAACGACCGAATCCAACCCAGCGGCACGAACCACCACATCGCCGCGCCTTCGCGTCGGACCATGGCCGCGGCGATCGGAATCTGCGCAACGACCAGGGCCGACGCCGCCACGGCCGTCGCGACCCACGCTGCGACCGCCCACGAGGTGCCGACGGTGCCGATTGCCGACAGCACCGTCGCCGCGATCGAGGCCGACGTCAGCGGCAGCAGCGCCGCGGCGAGGAACGGCTGCAGATGGTCGAGCACGCCGCTGTAGGCGTTGCGACCACGGCCAGGTCGTTCCAGATGCAGCAGCACCCGCCAGTAGCCGTGGGTGCGCTGCGTTCGCAGGTATCTCGAAAGGCGGTTCGCATGGAAGTGCCGGACGACCGAGCCGCCCTCGAAGCGAAGGCGAAGGCCGTGGTCGAGCAGTCGGAAACCGAACTCCGCGTCCTCGGCGGTGATGTAGCGCTCGTCGAATCCGCCGAACCGATCCAGCACCTCGCGGCGGTAGAGCACATCGAAGGTCGCGAGGAAGTCGGTCTCGACGGGCATTCGGGCGTGGCGGACCACGATCTCCTCGTGGATCAGCCGCTCGAGCAGCGTCGCGTCGGGCGCGATCGAGTAGGTGCCGCCCACGCCGGCGACCTGCGGCTCCTCCAGATGCGGCAGCAGGCGCTCGAGCGCATCGGGGGACGCGACGCAGTCGCTGTCGAGGAACCAGACCAGCGGCGTCGTCGACCGACGCCAGCCGAGATTCCGCGCCGCGGCGGGTCCGCGCCCGACGCCGGCGACGACCTGGAGGCCGCGGGACCGCGCGAAGTCGCCGGTCCCGTCGGTCGATCCGTCGTCGACGAGAATCGTCGGGCCGAGGCGCGAGCCGGGGCGATCGCGAACCGCGTCGATGGCATCGAGGCACGGCCCCAGGGTCCGCATCGCGTCGCGCGCAGGGATCACGAGAGTGACGTCGCGGGCCACGCTCACGGCGACGGTTCCGTCGTTTCGGACGCGAATTGCAAGGCCTCGTCGCGCCACCGAGCCGCCTCGGCATGCTCGGGGTTCCGCTGCAGTGCGGCCTCGTAGCGCTGGACGGCGATCTCGTATCGCTCGGCGATGAAGTGCATGTTCCCGGCGTTGAACATCGCGCTCGCGGCGACACCGGGGTCCCCGGCCCGATCCGCGAGCTGCGACGCCGTCTCGAAGACCGCGGCCGCCTCGTCGAATCGGCCCAGTTCGGAGAGGGCGTTGCCCATCGCAAGACGAACGAACGGACTCGAAGGCTGGCGGCGCGTGGCGACCTCGTACTCGCCAAGCGCCTCCTCGAAGCGGCCGAGCATCATCAGCGCGTCGCCTCGCGCAGAACGGGCCACCGGGAGAAGGGGGTGCATCTGGACTGCGCGGTCGAGGCGCGGCAAGGCCCACGCCGCATTGCCTTCCTGGAGTTCAATCAGGGCGAGGTTGAGCCCGGCAAGGACGTCCGCCGAGGACGCGGCGAGCAGGAACTCGAGATCGCCTCGCGCCTCCTCGTGACGCCCCGACGCGATCAGGGCGTGACTTCGATTGAGGCGGGCCCGACGGTCGTCGGGGCGACGCTCGAGCACTTCGGTCCACAGTCGCTCCGGCGCGGCGTAGTCGAGGTTCCTGTCCCGGGTCCGCGCGCCTTCGGCCACCGCGATCGACGCCAGCAGCAGCAGTCCCGCGGCGCCGATGGGCACGC
This sequence comes from Planctomycetota bacterium, assembly GCA_017859745.1. Taxonomy (GTDB): domain Bacteria; phylum Planctomycetota; class Phycisphaerae; order Phycisphaerales; family SM1A02; genus VGXO01. The sequence continues at coordinate 4,811 of JAFMML010000076.1, read as the reverse complement.
GTCGGGTGGGCATGGCCCGAGCGAGACGCTCGACGAGGGTCGCGCCACCCGCCGCGACGATCGCGACGAACGCCACCAGCGGCAGGTACATCCGGTGATCGGCCGCGGGATCTGCGAGCGGCACGATCGAACTCGTCGGCGCAAGGCCGATCAGCAGGATCGCGCCCGGAAGACCCCACCACCTTCGTCGCACCACGCCCCCCAGCGCCGAGAGTGCCGCCGCTCCGATCACGAACCACCCGAGAAGATCGAGCGCCGTCGATTCGAGCGCCGAGCGCCCGTGGTCGATCGAGAGTCCCACCGGCCAGATCGCAAGCTTCGCGTACAGACCCACCGCCGCCACCTGCAGGCGTGCGTATTCCCACGGCGTCGTGCCTGCGACGCCGAGACCGACGCCGGTCGGGCCATCGGCGGTCTCGACGAGGCCCGGCAGCACGCCGAGGGGAATCAGCAGCAGCCACGTCGCGAAGTTCGCCGCGTGGACGGGACCCCGGCGTCTCAGCAGATCCCGAAGAGGATCGCCGGAGATCGTCCAGTCGAGGACCAGCAGGATCGGAGGGATCACCAGCGCGGTCGGCTTGGAGAGCATCGCCATCGCGACCGCGATCGGCGTCGCGACCCTCCACGCGAGGCTCGACCCCTCGCGCATCGAACGAAGCAGGTACCAGGCCGCAAGGAACGCCCAGAGCGCCAGCAGGATCTCCGCCCGCTGGATCACGTAGGTCGTCGCGGCGGTCTGCAGGGGATGCAGGGACCACAGGAGCGCGGTCGCGAAGGCGATCCAGTCGGCCCCGGCGGCCCCGAGTCTTCGTGCGATCTCGCCGGTCGCCAGAAACAGCGCCACCACGGCAAGCAGATGCAGGATCACGTTGGTCAGGTGGTAGCCCCACGGATCGTCGACCCAGCGGGCGTGGTCCGCGACCAGCGTGAAGAAGGTCAACGGTCGCTGTTCGTAGCGCAGGCTCTCCGAAAGCGGCCACCATTCCGCCAGACGCTTCTGCCGCTCGACGATGTGGACGACGTCGTCGAGGACGAACGCGCCCTCGAGGGCGTTGGCCCAGACCACGACGTTCGCCAGAACGAGGACGGCGAGCATCGCCCAACGCAACGCCGAACGCTCGGCGGTCCGTTCGGTTATCCGACCCTCCGTCGGGGTCGTAGCGGTCGGTGCGTCTTGAAGTGGCATGGGTCGCCGAGGTCTCGGGCGTCTCTCTGGAAATCCGGCGTATCGTCCAAACGTGGCCGACAATGCGATCCAACCTGCATCCGAGGGCTCCGTCGAGTTACGGGACCGGGAGATCTGCGCAGGAACGTGGGTGGTGGTCCCGCTCTACAACGAGGAGTCGGTGATCGGCGACGTCCTGCGTCGACTTCGATCGACCTTCCCCAACGTGGTCGTCGTCGACGACGGTTCGAGCGACGGCTCCGCGGAGGCGGCCCGCACCGAGGCGACCTGGCTCCTGCGGCACATCGTCAACCGGGGTCAGGGCGCCGCCCTCCAGACCGGCACCGAGTTCGCCCTCGCCCGCGGCGCCGCGCGGATCGCCCACTTCGACGCGGACGGACAGCATCGGGTTCGCGATCTCCTGGAGATGAGTCGACTCGTCGCCTCGGGCGATTGCGACATCTGTCTCGGCGATCGATTCGCCGACGGCGCCAAGGAGGTCCCCCGGGGACGGCGCCTGCTGCTTCGGGCGGCGGTGCTGTTCCACCGCGTCGCAAGCGGGAGCGAACTGTCCGACGTCCACAACGGCCTGCGGGTGCTCAGTCGCCGCGCCGCGGAGCGGATGGAGATCACCGCCGACCGCATGGCCCATGCCAGCGAGATCGTGGATCTGGTGACCAACTCCAACCTCCCGGTGCGGCAGGTGCCGGTCAGGATCCGATACAGCGAGTACTCCCGCGGCAAGGGCCAGCGTTGGACCGGCGGGTTTCGCGTGCTGTTGCACTATCTCGTCGGACGCATCTTCGGCTGAGCACCATGTCGCCCTTCCAGTGGATCCTGATCGGCGTGCTCGGGGCGACCCTCGGGGCGAACGTCTTCGCCACCACGACCCGCCGCCTCGCGCCGGGCACCGGCGTGCTGTTCGCGATCCTGCTGGTCGTCGGCATCCTCGCGGCGATCGACCCGGATCGGGTCACCCGGGTCGCCAACGCCGTCGGCATCCAGCGGGGCGCGGACCTGCTGCTGTACCTGCTGGTGCCTTCGACGATCGCCGGGTTCCTGGCGATGTACGTCCGACTGCGTCGCGTGCGGAGGGAGATGACCATCGTGGTCCGCCGCCTCGCCCAGCTCGAAGCCGAGCCGGGCGGCCGGATCGGTTCCGAAGAAGTGGCTGGAAACGACGGCCACGACGCGTCACCATGAGAGAAACCCGGCGAATCGTCGTGGCGGACGACGCTCGAGCCCCGGCCCATCGACGCCGATGAGGACGCGGCACGCGGGGCTCTGGATTCAACGGCGAAGGGAAGAGGGATGAGAGCCACTGTCCGATCCGAGTCTCGATCGATGGATCGCTGCGACCTGTCGATCGTGATCGTCTCCTACAACACGCGCGATCTGCTGCGAGCCTGCCTCGAGTCGCTTCCGGCCGCATGCGGGACGCTGGCGTACGAGGTCGTCGTCGTCGACAACGCCTCCGCGGACGGTTCCGCCAACATGGTCCGCCGGGAGTTCCCCGATGCGCGGGTGCTCGACGGCCACGGGAACGTCGGCTTCTCGCGGGCGAACAACCTCGGCTTCGAACACTGCCGGGGCTCGTTCATCCTCTGCCTCAATCCCGACACCGTCTCCCATCCCGGTTCGATCGAGACCCTCGTCGAGGCGATGCGCGGGGATCCGACCGTCGGCTACTCGGGACCGAAGCTTCTCAACGACGACGGCACCCACCAGTGGTCGGCGTACCGCTTCCACACGCTGCTGAGCCCCTTCTTCAGCTGGTCGATGCTGGGCCTCGACGGCCGCTTCCCGAACTCGCGCCACTGCATGAGTCTGCACCACGCCCACGGCGCCGACACCCCGATCGACGCGGAGTGGCTGCTCGGCGCAGCGCTGCTCGTGCGCCGCGAGGCCATCGAGGCCTGCGGCGGGTTCGACGAGAGCTTCTTCCTCTACGGCGAAGAGGTCGAGTGGTGCCAACGCCTCGCCCGCGGCGGCTGGAGGGGACGCTACGAACCGACCGCGACGATCACGCACATCCGAAGCGCCAGCACCTCGCATCTCGAGGATTCCGACTGCTTCCTCGGCCACGATCCGGCACTGCTCGTCCGGGCCCATCGGCGCCTGGGCCGCGTGACCCACGGCACCGCCGGCATGTTGCTGCAGCAGGGCCTGCACGCGTTCGGCATGTCGCTCGCGTACCTTCGCAACGCCTGGCCGTTCCGCGATCGAAGCTCCGCCAAGGCGCGGGCCGCGCGGCTGTGGCTCTCCTATCTCCTGCACCCGGCGCCCAACTCGCCGAAGGCCCGGGCCGTCGCGGCGTTGGCGAAGACGCCGTCGCGAGCGACGAGCCGGCCGTCGCGTCATCGACGGGGGCCGGCCGCAGTCTCGGTCCCAATGCGGGAATTCGCCGGCAGTTCGTAACCGGATCCAGCGAGATCGAGCCCGGTCATCGCGGCCAGGCGAGCGTTGCTTTCGGCGTAGCGGCCGCGGCAGGCTTCGGCGACGAGGCGACGCTCCCGTCGGTCGAGGCCGCTCGACAGTCGTCGCAACACCACCCGGTCGAGCGCCTGCAGCGCCTGGTGCAGGCGCCAGAGATGCCACGGCGCATGCGGGTTGACGTCGTCGCGCCGGCACAGGCGGTTGGTTCGTCGCAGGATCGCCGACAGCAGCGCCGACGGTGCCGCGTTCACACGATCGCGAGGCAGCGTCGCGACCTCGAGACGTGCGGGATCGCCGCCGGCGAGCCGCACGATCTCCCGGGCGAACTCGACCGGTTCGCCGATCGCCTCGTGGCAGCGGACCTCCACGCGATCGGCGCCGAACCGTTCACGATGGCAGGCGACGAGGCGATCGAACTCGAAGGTCTCGAAGCGAAATCGCGGCACGCGGAACCACCGTGGATCGGGATGCAGATACCGCTTCAGGCTTCCCACGCCGCCTCGGGCGAGGTACTGGCGATGGTTGGAGAGGACGAGCTCCTCCTGCCGTCGCACGACGATCAGCACCCGCGCCTCGGGCAGCACCGCATGCAGGCGATCGGCGAGCGTCGCCGCATTCCACGCCCCGGCGTGCGGATTGCCCGAGAGCTCTTCGCAGGAGAGGACCGGAAGGCGTCCCGCCTGCGCCGCCGCCGCAAGTCCCTTCTCGATGGCCTTGCGCGCCGGCGCGGGATCCCACGCGAGGTCGTGGGGTCGCACGATCAGGTCGATCGTCCGCTCCATCGAGAGGACCGGATGGAACACGCCGGCGGCCTCGGTGAAGAGGCCCTGCTGCAGCCACGTCGTGCCGGTGCGATGCAGGCCGATGTGCACGAGCGGCGAGGTCACGGCGTCGCCCTTCGCTCGGGCTCGCGGTCGTCCGATGCTCCGCCTGCGCCGCCCGAACCCGGCAGCAGGTGTCGGGCCGCACCGAGGATCTCGCGGCCGCGGCGCACGCCTCCGGGCAGAAGGACCCACACGATCACGTAGGCGATCCCGAGCAGTCCGCCCCGTGCGACCAGGCCGACGATGGGAATCTCCGGAAGCGGCAGGCGCTCTGCGACGACCGCCGCCGCGGCGCCCGCGACCGCGACCGCGACCACGGGTCGCCAGACCGAGCCGAGCACGTCGCTCCAGCGGACGAAGGTGCCGTGCAGGCAGTAGGCGATCGC
>JAFMML010000075.1 GCA_017859745.1 Planctomycetota bacterium | reverse complement strand
GTCTTCGCTCGAGCCGTACTCGGGCACCCAGAACCGCGCCATCAGGAAGCGGTGGTAGCGAAGCATGTCGAGAAGCGGCACGCCGCTGATCGCGCCGGCCCAGAGGTCGGGGCGCTGCGTGATCGCGGCGCCGACGAGCAGGCCGCCGTTGGAGCCGCCGCGAACAAGCAGGCGATCGGGCGCCGACCAACCGCTCGAGACGAGGGTCTCGGCGCACGCGAAGAGATCGTCGAAGACGTTCTGCTTCGATTCGAGCATGCCCGAGCGATGCCAGGACTTCCCGAACTCGCCACCGCCGCGAAGACCGGCGACCGCGTAGACGCCGCCCGCCTCGTACCAGGGCCAGTTGGTCGCGATGAAGCTGGGATCCATCGTGATGTTGAAGCCGCCGTAGGCGTAGAGCAGGCACGGGTTCGTGCCGTCGGGCGTGACGCCGCGCTTGTGCACGATGAACATCGGGACCCGCGTGCCGTCCTTCGAGGTGGCCCACAGCCGCGAGACCTCGACCTCATTGGGATCGACCGGCACCGGCGGCGAGGCCCACATCTCGAGCGCCCCGCCCTTGGCGAAGTCGCAGCGGTAGATCGTGCGCGGCCGGTTGTAGCTCGTGAACGAGACGAAGCCGCTCGCAAGATCGGGATCGGTGCCGACCGACGCCGAGCCGAGCCCCGGCAGGTCGACCGCGCCGAGCAGGTTGCCCGCAAGGTCGTAGCGTTCGATCGAGCTGACCGCGACCTCGCTCCACGAGGCGACGAGCACGCCGCGGGCGAGCGAGACGCCGTCGAGCACCGCTTCGTCGCGCTGCGCGACGATCTCGGTCGCCGCGCCGAGCGACGGCCGATTGAGATCGATCGCGAGCAGCCGTCCATTCGGGGCCTCGAAGGTCGTCTGCACGAACATCGTGTCGCCGACGATGCCGATCGGCGAGAAGCGGCCGTCGAGGCCTTCCGCGATCGCGACCCGATCGATCGCGCCGGTCGACTCCCAGGCGACCGCATCGGCGACGGCAAGATCGCTCGCCTGCCAGCCGCGGCTCTCGCCCATCACGAACCAGCGGCCGTCGTCGGAGATCGCCGCGTAGGGCACGCGGCTCGGCTCGCGCTGCTTCACGAGGATCGGATCGTGGCGCACGCTGCGGCCGATCTCGTGCACGCGGAACTGCCGCGAGTAGGCGTCGGCGGGATCGGCGAGCTGCCCGTAGACGAAGCGTCGGCCGTCGGGGAACCACGAAGGCGCCGTGACCTTGCCCTGAATCTCGTCGGCGAGGAAGGTGCCGTCGTCGACCTTCATCAAGTGAAGGACCGGCATCTCGTCGCCGGCCCGCGACAAGCCCACCGCGACGATCGAGCCGTCGGGGCTCGGGCTGTACCAGTCCATCGAGACGAGCCCGCTCGCGTCGAGGGCCTTCGGATCGAGCAGGATGCGCTCTGCGCCGTCTCGGTCGCGCACACGAAGCACCGGCTGGTCCTGATCGCCGTCGCGCTGCGTCCAGAAGAGCCGTCCCGATCGCTCGCGAGGCATGCCGACGGCGCCGATCTCGAGCAGCGGCCGCAGTTCGCGTTCAAGCGTCGTCCGGCAGGCCAGCCCTTCGAGCACGTCACGGGTGAAGTCGTTCTGGGCGGTCGTCCACGCCTCGACCTCGGCGCTCTCTGCTTCGAGCGGCTCGAGCCAGCGGTAGGGGTCGGGGATCGTCTCGCCGTGGAAGGTCTCCTCGACGACCTCGACCCGCGTCGGCGGATAGTCGTTCGCGGCGAGGGCGGATGGGGCGAGGGCAATCAGCGAGGCGACTGCCGCGAGGGCGACGGATCGGGCGAGTGGCATGGAGGCGGTTCCGGATCGTGGGAGGTGCGGAGCGTAACGCGAGGCTGCCGAGCATGGGATGACGGGAGGCACCGCGACCCGCCGCGGCGACGACCGGCTCGTTCGCGCGAGGGATCACCCACGCTCCCGCGAACGAAGCGAAGCGGGGGAGTCGACGTTCGAGCGAGAGCGAGAACGGCGGTGGGGGAGCCCGAGACCAGTTGGCCCGTCGCCAGCCGTCCGCCCGAGTTGAGAGAGCCTCCCGAAGTCGGCAGGCTCCGTCACCAGGTCCCAACGCCTCTCGTTTGTTCGCTTGGTGTCGGGCACCCCCACCCGCTTCGCGAACAAGTTCGCGAAGCGACCTCCCCCGCATTCGTCGCTTCGCGACTGCGGGGGAGGGGTTTCCTTCCCGCGATGATCACTGGCCGAAGTCGATGGCTGTGAGAAGGGCGTCTGTCGCGATCACGTCACGCGATTCTGCTTCCCCCGAAACGCGTCCGCCGCATGTGCAGCGCTTCGCGGTTCGGAAGTCCATCAAGTCCATCAGGTCCATCTTGTCCAATTGACGCCCCGCCGAGCGCAGCGAGCGCGAACCGCGTGACGTGGCCCGCGCCCAAAGCACGAGCGTCAGGACTTCACTGGGCGTCCGCCACACCTGCAGCGCTTCGCGGTTCGGAAGTCCATGACGTCCATTCGGTCCATCCTGTCCAATTGACGCCCCGCCGAGCGCAGCGAGCACGAACCGCGTGACGTGGCCCGCGCCCGAAGCACCCGCGATCGATTCGCGCCAAGCGCCCGCCTTCACGCCTTCGGCTTATCCGGCAGCAGCCATCGCACCACCGCCCGCGTGTAGCTCGGCGGGTACTCGATATGCATCCGAAAGCACCGGAACGCCGCGAGCGGGCGGCCGATCATCGCCGCCCCGTGCTTCAACATCGCGGCGTGCTTCTTCGCATCGACCTTCGCCGCCGCGGGCAGCTTGGGAGTGCGGACGAACCGGGCCTCGATCTCGCCGGTGAAGCGCCGCAACTCCGCGTGCTCGCCGTACTCGACGCCGTAGCTTGCGGTGAAGTACACCGCGCCGGCGGGCTCCACCGCGGCGAGCGTCTCGTCGAACAGCACGTCGAAGAACAGGTGCCGCATCGGCGTCGCGACCTGGGTGCTCAACTCCGCGCTCCGATGGCCCGGTGTCGCGTGCCACGGGCCGATCGACTCGATCAACTCCGCGAAGGTCAGGGTGAGGCTCTCGCCGGCGTGCGCATCCGGATCGGCGAGCACGAGCATGCCGCTCGGCCCCGAGCGGACCTCGATGGCGTGGTCTTCGAGATTCCGCGTGCTCGCGGACGCCACGAACGAGGGGATCGGGTTGTTGGCGCTCACATCGATGCGCGACCAGTCGCCGGCCTCGGCCTCCCTGTCGACCGCGGTGCCGCGATGCACGATCCGCGGGCCGAGCGGTCGGATCGTGCGAAAGCCGTGCTGCATGTCCACCGACACGAGGCTCACCATCGCGGGATTCGCACGGGCGGGGGCGACGAACCAGGTCGAGAGGTGGGCGTGGAGCACTTCGCCGCGAAGCGCGACCGCGGACTCGAAGTGCGACTTCTGCATGTCCCTCTGGTGCCGGCGCTGGGCGTCGGAGTCGAGCCCGCCCGCCGCGATGGCGGCGATCTCCTTTCGCGAGGCATCGGTCTGCTCGAAGATCTCTCGGAGAGTCTTCAGGGCGGACGCGACCGTCTCGACGGCGTCGTTCGACACGCCGGCCCGCGCGAGCGCCTCCACGAGGAGGTTCGTCCCTCGTTCTCCAGGCAGGGCGGCGATGATCGTGGCGGGATCCGGGGCGGTGGCGATTCGATGCGCCTTCCAACCCAGCATCTTGTCCAGGCCGAGCCTTCGCGCCACGCTCCGGCCGCCGACGTCTCCCTCGAGAAGTTCCGCGAACGCCGCTCGCAGCGCCTCCTGCAGCGTCTGCGCGGCCTCCGAGACCTCGCGATGCTTGCGTGCAAACGGGATGGCGTTTTTCTTGCGAACCGACATCGCGACTCTCTGGATCGACCCACTCGCAGGCCGTTGAACGACCCTCGCATGGGCGTGACCATAGCTCGACTCGACACCGCACGGGGGCGAGACCTTCTTGGAACGTCGTTTCGCCGCGGGAATCGTCGCCACCCGATCGCAGGGAGCGTGAGGGTGTCTCTGGAGACACCGGAGTTGCCTCTGGAGACGGCAATGGCGTCTCCGGATACGGCGACGCATTCCACAACCGGCCATGCGCTGCATGCTCTTGCCGGAATCTCGCGGGACTGCCGACACCAGGCGTACTGGACGCGGCGGCACCTGCACGCACGCGGCCTCGTACGCAACTCGCACGCAGCAGGAGAAGGTCATGGATTCGATCCAACGTCAGCCAATTCGCCTCGCCTTGGTCGGGGCCGTGAGCTCCGCAGCGTTCATCGCTTCGGAGAACCTCTACGCGACCGCCCTCCCGTGGATCGTCTGGGACGCGCCGGCGTCCTACGGAAGCAGCGGATCGGCGATCGGCGGTGATTCCCTGACCTACACCTACAACTACGCCGGCGGCACGACGGGGACCATGACCCTGGCCGACTCGAGCGTGATCTACGTCCGATTCACCGGGGAGGTGGTGGATCCGACCTTGGACGGGACCTTCAATCCCACCGGGGGCGGGTTCTGTGGACCGTCGGGCTTCTCGCAGAACGGCACGACCATCAGCAACTTCTGGTCGCAGCTTCCGAACACCGATGGCAACACGTTCACCAGCGCGAACGTCCCCACGGTCCCCACCAACGGCGATCACATCGGATTGATCGGCGGCACCGGCGGCATCCAGACCCAGACCGTCGAGTTCTTCTCCGATGCGGCCATGACCACCGCGACCTCGGTGAGCGACATCGTGCTGCTTGTGGCCTCGCTCGGCGGCGGCCCGAACACGGGCAGTTGGACGTTCAACCAGGACTTCACCATTCTCAGCGACAACACCGGCGTCGGGTCAGGGTCCGGACTCACGAAGACCACCCCGACCGCCGGGTCGTACGTGCTCTCGGGACAGGAGGGGTCCGGCGCGATCCAGTTCACGGGTGCGGTCTCGTCGTTCAGTTGGACCGTCTCCGGTCCGGAGGTCTGGACCTCTTGGAATCTCGGCGGCACGGCGACGGCGGCCTCGACTGCGGCCGTTCCCGGCACCGGCCTCGCCGCGATCGGCACGCTCGGTCTCGCGGGCGTCGCTCGTCGGCGTCGCCGCTGAGCCACGCGTCTCGCAGCAGAGCGTCTTCGGAATCACCACCGCGTGTTCGCCGCTTCGGGCCCCGCTTGATCGGGTCGCCCGAGGCGGCGTTCGCGCGCCGAGGTGATCGGCAGGGCATGGAAGTTCACTGGCCGGGTCGGCGTCGATTCTCGCGGTGACGCGGGTGATCGCGAAGGTCGGCGAGGATGCGACGGTGTGCGGCGCAGCGATGGCGACCGAGTTGCAGGATTGCGAGCCCGGCCCCGTCGGATTGGCGTCTAGTAGTCGAGCGTCGACAGCAGCAGTCCTGAAAGGACCATCTGCAACGTGGTTGCCGAGAGGGATGCCTCGCCGACGCGGTCGTCAGCAGATCAGCCGCACCCGCAGCGTCTCGGGGATCGACGCGAGATCGGCCTGGACCATGGCGGCGTCCGAGGCGTCGACGTCAAGGATGACGTAGGAGCGCTCGAAGTCCGACTGCAGGTACTCGGCGTGGATGTTGATCCCGCGCGCCGCGAGCATCGTGTGCATGCGGCCGAGGACGCCCGGCACGTTGCGGTGGAAGTGAAGGATGCGGTGGCGGCCTTCGACCCGTCGCGGCAGGTCGACCTCGGGCACGTTGACCGCGCCGCGGCTCGATCCGCCAAGGACGAACCGCAGGAGCTTCTCGGCGACATCGCGGGCGATCGTCTCCTGCGCCTCCTCGGTCGAGCCGCCGATGTGCGGCGTGAGGATCGCCCCCGGAACTCCGGACAGCGGGCAGGAGAAGCCCGGTCCATTCGACTCCGGTTCGCTCGGGTAGACGTCGACGGCGATGCCGCCGAGTCGGCCCGATCGCAACGCCTCGGCCGCCGCGTCGAGATCGACCAGAGACCCGCGGGCGTTGTTGACGAGGATCGCGCCCGGACGCATTCGGCCGAACGCCGCCGGTCCGATCATGCCCTCGGTGAGCGGTGTGGCCGGGACGTGCAGCGAGACCACGTCGCTGCGTTCGAGCAGTTCGTCCAGGCTGCCGACGGCGAAGGCGTTGCCGAGGGGCAGGCGGTGGGCGACGTCGTGGAAGAGGACCTGCATGCCGAGTCCCTCCGCGAGCACCGACAACTGCGATCCGATGTGACCGTAGCCGACGATGCCGAGGGTTCGGCCCCGGACCTCGCGGCAGCCCGATGCGGACTTGCGCCACTCGCCGCGGTGGAGTTCGGTCGAGCGATCGACGACGCGGCGATGCAGCAGGACGATCTCGGCGAGGGTCAGTTCGGCGACGCTGCGGGTGTTGCCGAAGGGACTGTTGAACACCGGCACGCCCCGCGTCGCCGCCGCGTCGAGATCGACGTGATTGGTTCCGATGCAGAAGCAACCGACGGCAGTCAGGTCGTCCGACTCCCGAAGGCAGTCCGCGTCGAGCCGCGTGCGAGACCGGATGCCCAGGACCGTCACGCCGGCGAGGGCGTCTTGAAGGTCGTCCGGTTCGAGTGCGCCCGGCAGGGTCTCGACCGCGAAGCCCGCGGATTCCAGCGCCTCGATGGCGGAGTGATGGATTCCCTCGAGAAGCAGGGCGCGACCGGGGGCCGGCGTCGCGGGACCGGCGGGCCCGGGTGTCTTCATCGCGGTCATCGACGCCCCACGATCTCCGGAAGTTCGTGGAGGCCTGCGGTCAGATTCCGAGGCCCCTCGGAGGTCACGAGGACGTCGGCCTCGTAGTGCACGCTGAGCGAACCGTCGGCGGTGTAGATCGGCCAGGTGCGGCCTTCGCTGCGGATCTCCGGCGTGCCGGCGGAGAGCATCGGCTCGACGGCGAGGAGCGTGCCGGGTTCGAGGCGGGTCCAGGCGTCCGGCCACTCCGCGGCGTGGTCGGGCATGGTGTTGCTGACGAACGGCGGGCCGTGCAGTTCCCGTCCGTACCCGTGCCCTCCGAGGCCTCGGACGAGGTGGAATCGGCGCTCGTGCTCGGCGACGCCTTGGACGGCACGTGCCCAGTGGATCAGCGGCTCGCCGGGACCGAGGGTCGCCACGCCGGCTTCCAGGCTGTCGCGCCCCGCCCGCATGATGGCGAGCGCCTCGTCGGTGGCGTGTTCGATCGCGAACGTCCACGCGGCGTCGCCGATCCAGCCCTCGAGCACCACGCCGATGTCGATCGACAGCAGATCGCCCGCAGCGAGAGGGCGATCGGTCATGTCGTGCGTGCCGTGGACGACGCAGTCGTTCACCGACAGGCAGCTGTGGCTCGGAAAGGGGGGATGGCCGCGAGCGCGGTAGTCCAGAAACGCGCTTCGGGCACCGAGGTCGGCAAGGTGGTCGCCGACCTCGGCGTCGATCTCGGCAAGGGTCAGCCCCGCTCGGAGATTCTCGACGAGGCGACGGTGGACTTCGACCACCGCCTCGGCGGCGGCGGCGGCGAGCTCGATGTCGCGTTCCGCGGTGATGGTCATTGCCGGAATCGTATCGCGAGTTGCGCTCGCCAAACGAAGATCGGGCGGCCGTCCCTCCATGGACGACCGCCCGACGGGTGGATGTCTGCGCAGGATCGGAGGCCGCTCAGGCCGAGGCGCGGGCCGGGGTGCGGGTCGAGGTGGTCTCGCCGCTCTCGGACTGGCCGGCGTAGTTCCACTGCGTGCCGGAGCTGCTGCCGGTGGAGGTGCCGGTGCTCATGCCGCTCGGCGTGATCGAGGCGATGGTGCCGCCGTTGGAGAACGAACGGCTGCCGGTGCCGGTGCCGAAGGTGCTGGAGGTTCCGGTGCCGCCGTAGGTCGGGGTGCTGTTGAACGGCCCGTTGGCGAAGCCGCTCTGGCCGGCGAAGCTCTGCTGGCTCTGGCCGAAGGTGCCCGTGTTCCAGTTGGTCGGGGTGGCGTTGAAGTTGCCGTTGAAGCCGCTGGAGACGCCGTTGCCGAACCCGGTGCCGTACGAGTTGCTGGTCACGAACGGGTTGCTCGTCTGGGTGGCGTTGCCGCCGGTCAGGGCGTTCGCGAGGGCGTTGGCGAAGGTGAACGCGGCGGCGGGGTTGGGCGTGCAGGCGGCGAGGATCGCCGTGGACAGGTTGCAGGCGCTGTTGGCATTGAAGCCGCCGAAGGCGTTCGCCAGCGACGCGAGGTTGCCGTTGAAACCACCGAAGGCGTTCCAGCCGTTGTTGCCGGTGAAGCCGCTGTTGCCGTTCCAGCTGTTGCCGCCGTTGAAGCCGCTGTTGCCGTTGGTGCCGAAAGAGTTCGTGTTCTGGGTGGTGGCGTTGCCGTTCCAACCGAAGGTCGACGCCGAGTTGCCGTTGCCGGCGAAGGGATTCACACCGTTCATGGGAGGGAGCTCCTGCGTTCACGCGGATCCGCGGTCGAGAGATGGCGTGGACCCGAGTCCGCACCACGACCGCTCCGGGGAGGTCGGCACGCCCGGAGTGCGACTTTCGTCAGGCGCGGAGGAATCCGCGGAATCCGCGAAATCGGCTCAGACCGCGTCTTCGGCGAGCGGTCCGGCCAGACCGATCCAACGCCCGCCCCAGACGACGGCTTCGGGACCGGGGCCCGCGAACTCGTAGCCGAGGGCCCTTTCGTCGGTGTGGCCGAGGATCTGAAGGTCGGCCCGGAGGCCCGCGGCGAGGCGCCCGCATGTGGATTCCAGGCCCAGGGCATGGGCGGCGTTCACGGTCGCCGCCGTGATCGCCTCCTCGGCGGTCAACCGCATCTTGCGGCATGCGAGGGCGACGGCGAACGCCAGCGATGGTCCCGGTGCCGAGCCGGGATTCGAATTGCTCGCGATCGCGATCGCGGCGCCGGCATCGACGAGGCGACGCGCGTCCGCATAACGATCGTCGAGGGAGAAGCCGCTGGCCGGCAGCAGCACGGCGATGGTCTTGCTTGCGGCGAGCCGGTCGAGATTCTCCGCCGTCGACGCCTCGAGGTGATCCACGGTTCGGGCCCCGTGATCGATCGCCCACGGGAGCAGTCCAAGGGCGTTGAACTGATCGAGATGCACCCGCATCGGCATGCCGAGTTCCGCGGCACGCTCGAACAGCCTGATCGAGTCCTCGAGAGTCCAGGCGCCCCGCTCGCAGTAGGCGTCGCAGGCGATGCCGGGATGGGCGGCCGCAACGGCCGGGAGGGTCTCGTCGACCACGCGGTCGACGAAACCGGGAATGTCGGGATCGATCGCGTGCGCAAGAAAGGTCGCGACGATCGGAAGGGGATCCTCCGCGGCCACGTCGGCGATCGCCTCGAGCATCGCCAGTTCGGTGGAGGTGTCGAGGCCGTAGCCGCTCTTGACCTCGACCGCGCCGGTGCCGAGGCGGCGCATCTCATTCAGGCGTCGGCGGAGTTCCGATCGCAGGTGTTCCGGCGTCGCCGCTCGAACCGCCCGCACCGTCGACATGATGCCTCCGCCGGCCTCGAGGATCTCGAGGTAGGTCCGGCCGGCGAGCCGCATGGCGAACTCGTCGAAGCGGTTTCCGGCGGCGCACGCGTGGGTGTGGCAATCGACGAGGCAGGGCATGACGACCCGGCCTCCCACGTCGATGCGGCGGCCGGCCGCGTCGGCGGGGGGATCGCCCGGGCCGAGGCGCGAGATTCGGCCGTCGACGATCTCGATCCAGCCTCGCTCGACGACGCCGAGATCCGCCAGGTGGGGTCTGCGACGCGGTCCCGGCGGCGCGTCGTCCGGATCGACGGTCACCAGTCGGCCGTTGAGGATGAGAAGTGGTCCCTGCACCTACGCGAAGCGTACCGGTGCATGGTCTGCGCTACCATCCGGCAGGCAGGCGGGCGACGTGGACGCCTGCGAACGTGATCGGCCGCGACCGACGTCGCCGACCGGACAGGGCACGAGACGACATGACCACCGATTCGATCGCCCTCCATCTGGTTCGTCATGCTCGTGCCTTCGAACGCGACGAGGCTGCGTGGCCGGACGATTCACGCCGGCCGTTGACCCATCGGGGCAGAGACAGGTTCGCTCGTCTGGCTCGGCGTCTCCGTCGGATGATGCCCCCGGTCGAGCTGCTGGAGAGCAGCGGGTTCACCCGAGCGTGGCAGACGGCGCTGCTTCTGGAGAGCGAGGCCGGATGGCCGGCCCCGGTCCGCTTCGAGGCCCTCGAGTCCGACGATCCCGGAGCGGTCGAGGGCATGCGACGTTCGCTCTGGGCGATGCGGGGCATCCGCAGCGTGGCCTGGGTCGGCCACGAGCCGCAGTTGGGCCGCCTCGCATCGCTGCTGCTGACGACTCGCCCCGACGGCCTGACCCTGTCGTTGCGGAAGGGCGCCGTGGTCCGCATCGAGCTTCCGGTGGATCCCTCGAAGTCGGCCCGGCTCGCGTGGATGGTGCATCCGCGACTGTTCGGACGGACCTGAATCGACGTCGGCGTCCCGACGTGGTCGTGGCCGCCCGCAGGCGGCATTGGCGACGTGGACCAGGCCGCGGTCTTGCGCCGCAGCCGCCCTTGTGGTGGAACGCCTCGCGGGCCTTGCGACCACGGCCGACGTTCCGGGGTACGCTCTCCCGAGCATTCGCCCCCGCGAGGATCTTCGCTTCGTGAGCCAGGCCAGCCCGGACCGTCCCCTGATTCGCTCGAC
This sequence comes from Planctomycetota bacterium, assembly GCA_017859745.1. Taxonomy (GTDB): domain Bacteria; phylum Planctomycetota; class Phycisphaerae; order Phycisphaerales; family SM1A02; genus VGXO01. The sequence continues at coordinate 691 of JAFMML010000075.1, read as the reverse complement.
GCCCTTCGCCGAGGTGGCCTGGGACGGTCGGATGGTGCGCATCCGATTCTCGGGTCCGACGGTCGGTCAGACCGAGGTGCCGGCGATCAACGACGCGATCTCGGAGGTGCTGTCGGCTGCGGGCGACGGCCTGAGGCTGCTGGTGCTCGATCTCGAGCAGGTCGAGGCGATCTCGAGCATGGGTCTCGGCCTCTGCATCGCCACGCGGCACGAGGCCGCCCGCCGGAAGGCGCCGAGCGTGCTGTTCCGCGTCCGCGACGACCTTCTGGACCTCTTCCGGCTGATGAAGATCGACCGCATGTTCCGTCACTGCCCGACCGAACGGGAACTGGCGGAGATGCTCGGCGACTGATCGGGGGGGCGAAGGCCGATCGCCGTCGGAGGCTGCCGATCGGGACCGGTTTCGGTTGGAGGGTGGAGGTGCGACGTCCGATGAACAGGCGGAGGGGCGGCCGGTTCGCCTCGATTCCCCTTCGCGCCTGGACGAAGATCGCTTCACCGGTCACGCCGATGCCCGCTCCACCGCCCGACTTCGTGATCATCGGCGCCATGAAGTCGGCGACGTCGACGCTGCACGTGCAACTCTCGAAGGTGCCCGGCATCGCGATGTCCACTCCCAAGGAGCCGTGCTTCTTCAGCGACGACGAGGTCTTCGCACGAGGCGAGGCGTGGTACGACGCCTGCTTCGGGC
>JAFMML010000145.1 GCA_017859745.1 Planctomycetota bacterium | reverse complement strand
ACGCCGCGGATCTCGTCGGCTGGGTCGCGGAGTCATCCTCGGTGGTTTCGGACGGGGTCGAGTACGCCGTGCTCGACGTCTACGCCGAGTTCGACCCCACCAACGTCGTGGTTCTGAACGTCTACAACGCCTCGATCTCGAACGCCGGCGGCACCGCCTTCGAGCACTCGGACATCAACACGCTCTCCGGCCTCGCGGGCTCGTGGAGTCCGACCCTGGCGGGATCCTTCGGCGGTCTCGATCCCTCGATCGACAGCTTCGTGCTCGTCGGTGGCGAGCCGGGCAGCTCGAACACCACCACGCTCGATCCGAACTTCGATCCCACCGATGCCGCCGTTCCGCCCGCGAACGCGGGGTGGTTCAACAGTTCGCCACCCAACCAGCAGGGGCTCGCCGATCCGGCGACCGGTCGCGTCTGGGTGGGACGGTTCTCGACACTGGCGTCGGTGACCGGCGACACGCTCGAGTTCACAGCGACCACGACCTTCGCCGAAACCCCGGACGGTCCCGCACAGCAGCTGACCCGATCGGCGACGTTCGCCTATCCGACGATCGTGTGCGATGCGCTGACCGCGGTCGCGGACACGACGTCGATTGGAGCTTCCGGAACGACGGCGCCCATCTCGATCGCGATCGACGTGGCGAACGCGGCATGCGCCTGGTCCGCCTCGAGCGACGCGTCCTGGCTGATCCTGTCGACGGATTCGGGAACCGGCGACGAGTCGGTCACCTTCACAGGCACCGAGAACACCGGCGCCGAACGGTCGGCCACGATCACCGTCGCGAGCGGCACCGCGTCGGACGTAGCGATCGTGGTGACGCAGGCCGCTTCAGGATTCGGCGGATGCTCGCTCTCGATCGACGGCGCCGCGAGTCAGGTTTCGTTCATCGGAAGCCTCTACGGAGATCAGTTCGGGTTCGACGTCGCGACCGCCGACGGATCCTGCGTGTGGACTGCAACGACGACCGACACGTGGATCTCGATTGGATCGGGAAGCGTCGGGGCAGGCAGCGGCTCCGTGACGTTCGCTGTCGATCCGAACTTCTTCCTTCCGACTCGCCAGGGCACCATCGAGATCGGCGTCGACGGCGAGACGGTCGCCACGCACACGGTCCTGCAGGGACAGGCCGCTGCCGAGTGCTCCGGAGCCGTCGAGTTCGAGGTGTCCACATTGCAGGTCGAGGCCTCTGAGACGACGCGATCCGTTCCGGTCACGACCAACGGCGTTCTGTGCGCCTGGTACGCCTCGAGCGATGTCGATTGGATCGTGGTCGAGGACGGAGGCTCGTTCACCGGCGACGGAGAGGTGAGCTTCACGATCGCCGGGAACACCTCGGGTGGGCCTCGCAGCGGATCGATCTCGATCGGTTCCGGCGATGCCCAACGAACATTGTCGATCGAGCAGGCCGGTCCCTGTGGATTCGAACTCTCGCCTTCCCAGCAAGGCGTGTCGTACCTCGGAAGCCTCTACGGCGACGTCTATTCCCTCGCCATAGAGACGGGTGGGGACTGCGAGTGGTCGTTGCTCGTCGACGCCGGATCTCCGGCCTGGCTGTCCATTCAGACCGAATCGGCGGGAACGGGCGGCACCACGGTCCTGTTCGAGGTCGAGGTGAATCTCTTCGAGGTGCTGAGGACGGGCACGATCTCGGTGGTCTCGTCGGGTGAAGTGGTGGCGACCCATACGGTCGTGCAGGCGGGCCCCGCGATCGAGTGCACCGATCCAGTGACGTTCGAGCCATCGGATCGCGCCGTCGACGTCGCTGGGGGGACGTTCGACATCGACGTGTCGACCAACGGCACCACCTGCGCGTGGTATGCGGAGTCGAGCGATCCGTGGATCGAGATCACCAGTGGATCGAGCTTCACTGGTGACGGCGTGATGAGCGTGACGGTGGACGAGAACCCCGATTCATCGTCGCGGATCGGGAGCATTCTGGTGGGAAGCGGGGCCTCGCTGTCCATCTTCGAGATCGTCCAGGCGGGAAGTGGCGACACTTGCGACGTGCTGACGGCGACTGCGGATTCGACGAGTGTGCCCGCAGCAGGCACGTCGGATCCGGTGGTGGTGGAGGTTGCGCTCGGTGGATCCACCTGCGTGTGGACCGCGGTCTCGGACGCCTCCTGGCTCGTGCCGGTACCAGAATCCGGCGTTGGAACCGGAGCCTTCGCCTACACCGCCACTGCGACGAACTCGAGCACATCGAGGTCGGCCACGATCGTGGTGTCGAGCGGGACCGCCGATCCGGTCTCGATCGTGATCGAGCAGGCGGGAGATCCATGCCTCGTCGACACCGACGGTGACGGCACCGGCGACTGCGACGACGCATGCCCGAGCGATCCCAACAAGATCGAGCCCGGGATCTGCGGCTGCGGAGTCGACGATTCGAATGCGAGCGAGTGGTATCCGGATGCCGACGGCGACGGATACGGCGATGCGACAGCGTCGCCGACGGTCGCGTGCAACCAACCCTCCGGATTCGTCGCCGACAACACCGACTGCGACGACTCCGCCTCGACCACCAATCCAGGCGCCGAGGAGATCTGCGACGACCTCGTCGACAACGACTGCGATGGCGAGATCGACGAAGGGTGCGAGGCGGTCTGCGACACGCTTGCGGTCGATCCGGGATCGATCGATTTCGGCGCCGCGGGCACGACAAG
>JAFMML010000144.1 GCA_017859745.1 Planctomycetota bacterium | reverse complement strand
CGATCATCGACGCGGCCATGTTCAAGGCCGGCGGCTGATCGCCGCCGGTCCCGGCCTCGCGTCGGTCAGGACCAGAGCCCCAGCATGATCGCAAGGTCGCTCGGTCCGGTGGTGCCGTCGCCGTCGAGATCCGACGGCCCGGACTCGCCCCACGAGCCGAGCAGGCTGGCCAGGTCCGCAGGACCGACCACGCCGTCTCCGTCGAGATCGCCGGGCACGCCCTGCTGATCGCAGGCCAGCAGGAAGGCGGTCAGCGAGTTCGAGTCGGTGCCTGCCACCAGCACGTCGCTGGCGCCGTTGGCATCGAGGTCGCCGGTCGCCACAGCCACCACCGCAAGACCCGCAGGCATCGTCATGGCGTTCGAGAAGACGCCCATGCCGTCGTTCTCCGCCATCAGCACGCCGTTGCCGTGATCGTCGGCGAAGGCCGCATCCAGATCGCCGTCGCAGTCGAGGTCGCCGAGCGCGATGGCGATGATGCCTCCGCCCGACACGAAGAACGGCGTCTGGGCCGCGAAGCCCTTGGCCGTTGCGAGGATCGTGTAGGGATAGGAGCCCAGATCCCCGCGGGCGGCGATCGCGACGTCGTCGCGTCCATCGTGGTTCAGGTCGCCGCAGGCGATCTGCTCGGTCCGCATCAGATTCGAGACCGGCATCGACGTCCACGGCGTGAACGAGCCGGAGTCGTTCCGTTCGAAACCGACGATCCGGTCGTCGTGCGACGCCCAGACGACGTCGAGATCGCCGTCGCCATCGAAGTCGCCGAAGGCGGCACCCCTCGGATCCGCGCCCACGGCGAGTTCGATCACCGAAAAGTCCGCGGCGCCGCCGTTGCGGAGGATGCTGACGGTGTCCACCTCGCTGTTCGCGACCACCAGGTCGAGGTCGCCGTCCGCGTCGAGGTCGCCGGTCTGCGGCCCGTTTCCGTCCTCGCCGGTGGCGACGGTCGAGGAGAGGGTGAAGTTCGCGGCGCCGTCGTTGAGGAGGATGGCGATGGAACTGAGGTTCTTCAGCACGATCGCAAGGTCCGCGGTGCCGTTGCCGTCGAAGTCCGCCGCGACGAGGTCGCCGGCGCCCGAGTTCTGGGGCAGGTTGATGGAACTCGACGGCGCAAGACCGCCGAGGCCGTCACCGAGCAGGATCCGCACATCCCCGGGGCCATCGACGGTCGCGGCGGCATCGAGGAGGCCGTCGCCGTTGAAGTCGGCGATCGCCACTCCGCTCGGGGCGAGGCCTGGATCGATGGTCGCGGTCGACTCGACGGCGATCTGCGCAAGGGCTGGAGTCGCGAGCAGCGGGAGCGAAGTCAGCGACGCGGCCAGCAGCAGGGTGGTCAGGCGGTTCATGGTGAGGTCTCCGATGCCGGTGCGGTACGCAACCCGGCGGTCCTCGAACGAGAGCCGCGTCCGCGGTCGGGGATACCGCGGGGATCCGAACATCTCACAAATCGCGACTCTGACCTCTTTCATGCGAACGCTCCGCCATGCCCTCGGGTCGCGATGGCCGGGGTTCATGGCCCCGGATCCGCCCCGTCCGGCCGCTCGGCTCGCCCGCCTCGCCGGCCGTGTCGGTGGGTGTCCTCGACCTGGGTGACTCGGCCCCCGGTCTGGCCCTGCCCCCTTGTCGATGGGTGTCCTCGATCTGGGCGTGCCCGGCCCGCCCCGGCCTCCGATCGGTCCTCGTGGCCGCAATCCGACTACTCTTTGAACGCCCGACACGGGGGTCGAAGCGGCGAAGGAGCCGTGGCCCGGTCGCCGAACCGCTCGCCGTCCATGTTCGGTCTCGTTGCAGGGTTTCAGGGTTCGGTCCGCCTCGAGTGCTCCGCCGGTGACACGCCTCCCCGCATCGTCCGAAGACGCGCCGCTTGCGGAGTTGTCGAACCGAGGCCTTTCCCTTTCCGCCGCCCTTGCGGTGGCGCTGGCCGACGTGCTGCCCGAGCCCGGGGCGGTTCGGGCCTGTGGACGCGGTCTCGGGATCGACAAGAACCTCGCTTGGCGTCTGGTGCGATTGTCGGAGGCCTCCGATCTGGCCGGGGTCCTGTCCAGTCGGCCCGGCCGCCGCGGATGGGCCCTCGCCATCGCCGCGTTCGAACGAGTCGGGTGCGACCCACGACATCTGCAGGCGCTGGTCGACGCGAACGCCGCGTTCGATCGTGAGATCGCCGATCGCCAACTCGATGCCCAGACCATCCGACTCCTCGCCTTCGGTGGTCTGGAGACCGACGAGGGACGCAGGCAGATCCTCGAGACGCGTCGCGATGCCGCCCGGATCGCCGCACGCCGCTTCGGCACGTGGGCCGATGCGCTGGCGACGGCGTATCTCGTCACCCCCGCAGACGTGGACGATCGCCTCGATCTCCGGGCCGTGACCATGCTGATGGGCCTGCGCCGGGTCGGTCCCGGTCCCGATCTCGAGATCCACCGCGGCACCAACAGCAGGCCCGATCCGAAGAAGATCGAGTACCACTCGTCGATCGCCTCCCACCGCGGGCTCGGCTCGCTGGTGCCTTCGCTGTCCTCGCCTCGGGCGATCGAGCATCTCGTCGTCGCATCGAGTCCCACCCGGAACAGCGTGCACTTTCGCGGCGCGGGACCGGTGTCGGCGAACGGGATCGACCTGACCTTCATGGAGACGCTGCCCCGAGCCGCCTACACGTACGCTCGTCGAAGCGGGG
>JAFMML010000074.1 GCA_017859745.1 Planctomycetota bacterium | reverse complement strand
ATCCCGCACTCCGTCGCCCTCGTCTGACCTACCGATGAACGTACCCCGGAGATCTGCCGAAGCGACGGAAATTTCCAGAATCGTGCATGGCAGTGCCTTCGGCCCCCAACTCGAAGCGAATCCGGATTCGATCCAGATAGCACCGCGCTCGCGAGACCGATACCGGAACACGCCTGGAGCGGCTCCGGGCCGCTGGCTTCATGCCACCGCCGACGACACCTGTTTGGGAAGCAGCGTCTCCGCTTGCTCTGCGACGTGGCGGCCGATGTTCAGCGATGCCGTTGCCGCCGGAGATGGGGCGTTGAGTACATGCACCACTCCCTCGGCCTCCAAGATCTGGAAGTCGTCGACCATGCTGCCGTCCCGGTTGACCGCCTGGGCACGGACTCCAGCTGGAGCTGGAACGATCTGCTCGCTGCGAATCTCCGGCACGAGACGCTGCAGGCTCTTGACGAATGCGGCCTTGCTCAGTGATCGCCACATCTCGCCGAGACCGGATCGCCAATGCTTCAGGGCGAGCCGATGGAAGCCCCCGTAGCCGAGGGTCTCCACGAGATCGCGAAGGTCCACTGTCCCGAATGTGTATCCCTCTCTGGCAAACGCAAGGACTGCGTTCGGCCCACACTCGACGCCCCCTTCCACCATTCTCGTGAAGTGCACTCCGAGGAAGGGAAAGTTCGGATCTGGGACCGGGTAGATCAGATGGCGACACAGGTGGGTCGCCTCCGGCTTGAGGACGTAGTACTCGCCCCGAAACGGAACGACTCGAGGTCCGGATGCGACCCCTGAGGCCCGTGCGATTCGGTCGCAGTGCAGACCGCCGCAGTTGACGACCAGGTCTGCATCCAACTCGCCTGCCGTGGTCTCGACGACTCGACGAGATCCGCCGCTGCGAATCCGAAGCACGCGGGCACCGAGACGGACCTCATGCCCGCGTTCACGAAGAATCGCGGCGAGCCGATCGCAGACACCGCGATAGTCGACGATTCCAGCCTCGGGCACATGAATCGCCGCGATACCAGCCACATGTGGTTCGATTTCTCGAAGCCGATCAGGGCCAATGCGCTCGCAGGCCACCCCATTGGCGATCCCCCGCTCGTGAATGCGTTCGAGGGCCGGCAGTTCCCGCTCGTCGACCGCGACGATGACCTTGCCGCATCGCTCGTACGCGATGCCCTCGGCCTCGCAGAACGACTCCATCTCCAGCTTTCCGGCTCGGCAATTCGTGGCCTTCAGCGAACCGGGCTTGTAGTAGATCCCCGAGTGGAGCACGCCGGAGTTTCGACCGGTCTGGTGCTGGGCGACGGCGTCCTCCTTCTCGAGAACCACCACTTCGACGTCATCCCGGTCGGAAAGACGCCACGCGGTCGCCAAGCCGACGATTCCACCTCCAACGATGACGATGCGCTGCCGTCTCACCTTGCCACTCGCTTCGGTTGATTGGGGAAGGTCTCGGTCCGCTCGGCGTACTGCCGATCGATCCACTCCCGGTAGCTGCCGTCGGCGATGCGGGCGCACCACTCGCCGTTGGCGAGATACCAGTCCACGGTCTTCGCGAGTCCGGTCTCGAAGGTCTCGACTGGCCGGAACCCGAGTTCGTTCTCGATACGGGTCGCGTCGATCGCGTAGCGACGATCGTGGCCGGGACGGTCCTTGACGAAGGTGATCAGCGAATCGCACCGATCGCCGCGGGACGCGGGGCAGTCCGGGAAGCGCTCCGCAAGCTCGGCATCGCCCGACAGGCGTCCGTCGACGACCTCGCAGAGAAGCCGCACGAGATCGATGTTCCGTTGTTCGTTGAGGCCGCCGATGTTGTAGACCCGCCCAGGCGCCCCACGTTCGAGGATCGCCTCGATCCCCCGGCAGTGGTCCTCGACGAAGAGCCAGTCCCGCACGTTGCTGCCGTCGCCGTAGATCGGCAGGCTCTTGCCGGCCAGCATGTTCATCAGCACCAGCGGAATCAGCTTCTCGGGGAACTGGAAGGGGCCGTAGTTGTTCGAGCAGTTGCTCGTCGTGGTCTCGAGCCCGAAGGTGTGTTGGTACGCCCGCACGAGATGGTCCGAAGCCGCCTTGCTGGCGGCGTACGGCGAGTTCGGCGCGTAGGGCGTGGTCTCCGAGAAGGCCGGATCGTCCGGCTCGAGCGACCCGTAGACCTCGTCCGTCGAGACATGATGGAATCGGTGCGTCCCCGGCGCCTCGTCGAGCCACACGGTGCGCGCGGCCTTCAGCAGCTCGTGGGTCCCCACCACGTTGGTGTCGACGAAGGCGTCCGGCCCGAGGATCGAACGATCGACGTGACTCTCCGCGGCGAAGTGCACGATGGTCCGAATCGACCGCTCGCGCAGGAGACCGAGCACCAGTTCACCGTCGCGGATGTCGCCGTGGACGAAGTGCAGCCTGCCATCGGACTCCAGATCGGCGACGCTCTCGCGATTGCCCGCATAGGTCAGCGCATCGAGCACGCAGACTCGAGCGCCGGGATCGGAGGCCAGGCGGCGTCTGACGAAGTTCGCGCCGATGAATCCAGCGCCACCGGTGACGAGGATTTCAGGCGTTCTGCTGTTCGACACGGGCAACCTCCGCAAGGGTCTCGGCGAGCGCGTCCTGCCAGTGGCGAGCCGTCGCGCCGAGCGTCGTGTACGCCAGCGAGCAGTCGAGGACCGAGAACCTCGGTCGCCGTGCCGGCGTGGGAAACTCCTCGGTGGAGATCGGCACGACCCGTGCCTCCGTTCCGAGCAGATCGCGATTTTGCCCTTCGCGACGAATCGCCTCGGCGAAGTCGTACCAGCTTGCGGCCCCCGACTGGGTCCAGTGCCGGATGCCGCTTGCTCCGGCCCCGACGAGACCCCAGATCGCCTGGGCAAGATCGCCGGCGAAGGTCGGTGTCCCGAACTGGTCGCAGACCACTCGAACCTCGCCACGCTCCCGCATCAGGCGAAGCATGGTGTTCATGAAGTTGCGGCCGTGTGCCGAGCAGACCCACGCGGTCCGTACGACGAGGGCGTCCGGCATCGCATCCTGCACTCGCCGCTCGCCCTCGAGCTTGGTGGCACCGTAGACCGAGAGCGGCTCCGTCGGAGACTCGGGCGTCAACGGTGCACCTCCCCCGCCATCGAACACGAAGTCCGTCGAGACGTGGACCAGGCGTGCACCGACCCCACAGCACGCCGACGCCAGGACGCCAGGCGCCTCGGCGTTCACCCGACGTGCAGCCTCGGGCTCGGTCTCGGCGCGATCCACGGCGGTGTAGGCGGCGGCGTTCACGACGACGTCGGGACGCAGGCGCCGGAGCATGTCCGCGACCGCGACCGGATCCGCGATGTCGAGCGACGCTCGCGGCACTCCAACGACCTCGCCGTCGGCGGGCGGATGGGCCACCAATGCCTGCCCCAACTGGCCACCGGCACCCGTGACGACCGCCTTCACGCGAAGTGCTCGCACTCGCTCAGCGGCAGGCCGCCGTCGCGGTCCTTCTCGCTCAGGACCGGAGCGTTGCCGTCGAGCGGCCATTCGATCCCCACTTCCGAGCAGTCCCAACGCAGAGTGCGTTCGGCGTCGGGGCGATAGCGGCCGGTGCACTTGTACTGGAAGTCCGTGGACTCCGAGAGCACCAGGAATCCGTGAGCGCACCCCGGCGGGATCCACAGTTGTCGGTGGTTGTGCTCGCTCAGGTGTTCGCCATGCCATCGACCGAAGGTCGGCGATGAGCGGCGAAGATCGACCGCGACATCGAACACCTCGCCGCGGGTGACTCGCACGAGCTTGCCCTGCGCCGCATCGCCCATCTGATAGTGGAGTCCCCGAAGCACCCACTGCCCCGAGCGGCTGTGGTTGTCCTGGGTGAAGTCCGCGCGGACGCCATGATCGGCGAATCGGCGAGCGTTCCAGGACTCCAGGAAGAAGCCTCGCGAATCTCCGTGAACGACCGGGTCGATGCGAAGCACGCCCTCGATACCGGTGGTCACCGCATTCACGATGCGGACGCCGGACGGGGCGACTCGTCGAGCACCCTGAGGAGATAGTCGCCGTAGCCGCTCTTCACGAGGGGCTCCGCGACCGCCCGGAGCCGATCCTCGTCGATGAACCCCATGCGATAGGCGATCTCCTCGGGACAGCTGATCTTGAAGCCCTGACGCGCCTCGATCGTCTGCACGAACTGCGCTGCCTGCAGCATCGAGTCGAAGGTTCCGGTGTCGAGCCACGCGGCACCCCGACCGAGTGGCTGGACATGGAGGTCGCCCCGCTCGAGATACGCCGCGTTGATCGCCGTGATCTCCAACTCGCCACGTGCCGAGGGACGAATCCCCTTGGCGATCTCGACCACATCGGAGTCGTAGAAGTAGAGGCCGGTCACCGCGAGACGCGAGCGGGGATGCTCGGGCTTCTCCTCGATCGAAAGAGCTCGCCAGTCGTCGTCCACCTCGACCACGCCGTAGTCGCCGGGGTTCTGCACCGCATAGGCGAAGACCGTGGCGCCTTCTCGACGGTCCGCCGCCATCCGAAGCATGCGGCTGAGCTTGTCCGCGAAGAACAGGTTGTCCCCAAGCACCAGCGACGCCGGACGATCAGCGATGAACTCCTCGCCGATCAGGAACGCCTGTGCCAAGCCCTCGGGACGGGGCTGCACGGCGTATTCGAATCGAACCCCCCAGGCGCTTCCGTCCCCGAGCAGCCGCTCGAAGGCCGACCGGTCCTCGGGCGTGGTGATGATCAGGATCTCGCGAATTCCGGCAAGCATCAGCACCGAGATCGGGTAGTAGATCATCGGCTTGTCGTAGACGGGAACCAACTGCTTGCTGACCGCATGGGTCACCGGATGCAGTCGGGTTCCGCTGCCGCCGGCGAGCACGATGCCGCATCGAGCCTGCCGGGGACAGGTCAGGTCCGATGCCCGACTCACGGTCCACCCGAGACGATCGCCTCGACCTCGTCGATCCGGGCCTGCAACTGCCGGTTCGGCCAAGGCTGGACCTGAAGGCCGTCCCGGGCTCGCTGAATGGCCACACTCGCCTCTTCCGTTCGCCCCGTCGCCGCAAGGATCTCCGCAGCCGTCGTGAGGATGCCGGGATCGGCACTCGCGTTCTGCAACGCCACGACGACGCTGCGTTCGGCGTCGGACATTCGACCCAACGCCAGCAGGATCTGCGCGTGGGAGTCTCGGATCTCCGGTTGTCTCGGAAGCAACTCCAGACAAGTCGACACCAGCGACTCCGCACGCTCGAGATCCAACCGATCCTCAAGCAGAGACATGGCGAGATTGTTGAGGGCCATGAAGTAGGGCTGAAGCGAGAACAGGTACTCTCCTCGTCGCGTCGGCTCGATCTCGTCAAGCGGAAGGATGCGGTCCCCACCGTACGAGTCGATCACCCGCTGCAGGAGATCCCGATGGGCCTGGGCATTGCCCTCGAACCTCTCGATATCGGCCTGGGCAAGGCATTGGAGACGGCTCTCGAAGTCCCTCGGCTCCACGAGATCGCCGTCGACAAGCTGACGCGCCCTCGACAGGGCTTCACCCTCTGGATGCCGGCGATGGAAGTCCAACCACTGCCCCACGAGGATCGCACGGCTCGTCGCGTCGGGCGGAGTCGCGGCTTCGAGAAGGGACATCGCTGCGAGCCCCTCTCGATATGGCGCCATGCTCGCGAGATTCGCCCAGGTTGACCTGCCCGCGGGATCGGCGCCGAAACCGGCCCCCTCGATCCGCCTCGCTCCCCTCACGTCGCCCGTCATCAGCATCGATGCGAGCAACGCTCGGTAGGGCCCCGGCCTTCGGTCCCGACTCGCAATGATCGACTCGACATGCGGCTCCAGAGTCCGCAAGGCGGCGGCGGCATCGCCCCGCGCAATCTCGAGTGCAGCCCGCGTCTCGTCGGCCTTCTGCACACTTGGGAATGACAACGTGCGCCAGGTGCGACATGCTGCGATCGCGTCATCGATCTGACCAAGGCTCGCTGCGGCGCGAGCGAGCCACTCGGCAGGCTCGGGCACCGTCGGAAACCGGCGCGAAGCCGCCCTCGCCAGCGACACACACTCGCTCCGGCGTCCGGCCGCCTCGTGGATCGCCATCGCGGTCGCCCACGCGACGAGATCGTCCGGGAACTGCTCGGCAAGATCTCGGCTGACTCGAACCTGGCGGGCGTCGGGTGCGAGGAATTGCCCCCCATTGAGCGACTCGGCGAGGATCGAGAGGCATGCTTGTCCCACCTCGTCCAGACCGTCGAAGCGGTTCGCTTCGCTTGCAAGCAGCCCCGGATCGACCAGGACCGATCCGAGCATCAACCTCGACAGCGCCCTCGAGTTCGGGTGCCGCTGCAGGCCATCTCTGGCAACTGCGATCGCTTCTCGAGTCTGCCCGCTGTTGGAGAGGTTCCTCGCCAGCAGAATCCAGCCGTCTTCAAGGTCCGGATGCCGTCGAACCACCTCCGCCAAGGCATCGATCCTCTCGGTACCTCCATCGGCGACCTCGGCCCCGATGACAAGCAGGTCGAAGACCCCGTCGGGAAGCGAGCCACGGAACGGAGACAGGACGGCGTCGATCTCTCGGGCCCGTCCGGAATTCAAGAGCAACTGCGAGATCGCTCGAGCCGACTCGACCTGAAACGCGGATGTGTCGTCGGCCAACACCTCGAGAAAGAGCTGTTCGGCCCGTCCGACATCGCCCGTCGCCTGACATGCCAAGGCCAGCCGGTACAGGTCATCCACATCGCCGGTGGCCCGCGCGACACCTTCCATTGTTGTGGCCAATGCATCGAACTGGCCCGTGCGCAGCGACTGCGCCACACGCTGGCGTCCCGACTCGACGCCTGCGATGTCGAATGCCTCGAACTCCGCGAGAAGACGTTCGGCATCCTCGAGCATGCCGGCATCCTGCATCACCGCGATCAAGACCGGATAGACCCCCAGCGCTTCGGGATGGTCCTCCAGAATCTGCCTGCCCAGACGGTTGATCGCGGGTGCGTTCTGCGATTCACGGCTGATGAGCATCGAAAGCAACGTCAGGCCGATCCTCAGGGAACGATCCCCCGCGACGTAGCGAGCATCCAGTTTGGACAGGGCCTCGTCGAACTCCGCGTCCGTGCCCTGCAGCAGCGCCCATCGACCTTCCATCACATCTCGGGTCGCAGGGTCCCCGCCACCGTTCCCGAATCGATCGATCACGGATCTGGCGAGATCGGAGGAACTCCAGAGACGTTCGTCTTCGACCAGCGATTCGAGAATCGCCGGCGAGTCCCCGACCTTCTCCAGAGCCTCGCGAGCAAGCTCGACGAAGGCGTCCTCATCCAGATCGCCGACGGACCTGAGGAGGGCGTCCCAAGCCTCCGTCCGCCGGCGTGGATCCTCGGCATCGAGCGCGAGACTCCGCTTGCGATCATCGATGCTCGGAACTCCCGTCGCGCCGTCCAAGGTCCATTGTCGGACGACGACGCGAGGATCGGCCGGGGCCCGCTCCGCCAGCACTTCGAGAAGCCGCGATGCCAGAGCCGGAGCGGAATCCGCAACGATGCCATGAACGTCGATGAGGACATCGACATCCACGTCGGTGGCGGCCACGAGCGCATCGGTCAACTCCACGACGGCAGTGCCCTGCCCTTCTCGCAAGGCAGCCCTCGTGTACGGACCGATGAGGCCGGCCAGAGGCGTTCCATCAGCCTCTTGAAATCCGGTGAGCAGGTCGAAGGCGCTGGACCTGCCAGAGACCTGGCGAAGTCTCGCCTCGAGTTCCACCGGCACGGCCGCAGCGTTCCCCCAAAGTCTGGCGATCAGCACGATCGGCTCCGGCCGCCCCGGATAACGCTGCGCCAGTTCAATTGCCTTCTCGATGCCCTCTACAGACCGCCCCCGATCACCGAGGCGACCAACTTCGACAGCGCCCGCCAACAGGGAAGGCGCGTCCGCCTGCGCCCGCTCGACCCAGTCCATGACGGCGGGGTGATCCATACGTTCGCTCACCACCACGGCCAGGGTGAGTTGAAAGGGAGACAGTGGATCGATGCTCGCACCCAGACGCTCCAGATACTCCGAGAATCCCGCGACGTTCCCACCTTCAAGCAGCGACGCCGCATCCACGAGCTCCCGGCACTCGGAGACGCCTTCGGGCTCGATGGACGCGTCGATACCGGTCTGCACAGATCGCAGCTGGACTTGGGCAGCCTCGCTTCCGGCAAGCAACTCGAACAAGGCGAGTCGCGAGGAGACGATGCCTGCAGCCACTGGATCGAGTGCCGCAGTGTCTCGAAGCGCCTGCAGCCACTGTCGCTCACCGCGCAGCATCGCCCAGTCTGCAATCACCACCGCGGCAGACGGGTCCAGCCGACGATCATCGACGTAGTTCTCGAAGACCTGAAAGGCGAGATCGTTTCGGCCAGAATCGCCGAGGATCCCAGCAAGATCCTTCAAGACGGCCACCGAACCGACGGGCTCGCGTGCAGCTTGCTCGAGGCGAACCCTGCCTGCTTCTCGATCACCACTCTGCGACAGCACGACACCCTGCACCGCCAAGTCGATCGGCCTCGTCGCTTCCGTGACTGGCCAGGCCTCCACCAGTTCCAGGACATCCGCTTGCGAGAGACCAGCAGCGTAGGCCGCACTGGCCTGCAGCTGTCGCCACCGCGGTTCGGTTGGATGTTCGGCAATCAGTTTGGTGGTCAGCTCGACCGCATCATCCCAACGCCCCATGGCGGCGAAGGTCTCGACCCGAGCCTCCAACGCCGTCAGGTTGTCCGGATCCAACTCGAGAATCTCGTCGCTCGCGATGATCAGTTCCGGCAACAGATTCAGCTTCGGAAGCAGCTCGAGCAGCGCGAGACGAGACTCGATGTCCGATCGGTCGAGGTCGGCCGCCCGCCGGTAGAGCGCCGCGGCCCCCTTGAGATGGGAACCGTCGGCCGTCGGTACGGCACGGCGGGCCTCCGCAAGCGCGAGTACGACCTCGACGTCGTCGTCGAGCACCCGGACATGAGGCGCCAGCGTCTGGAGCACCTCCTCATAGCGAGCCGCCGCAGACGCCTCGAGACCGGACCTGCGGGCCTCCACCACGAGCTGGGCCCGGCGCCACTTGAGCAGCTGGTATCCCCCCACCGCAATGGAGGCCATCGTTGCACCCAGCGCCAGCAACAGAAAGAGACGACGACGTCCTCGCCGGGTCATGCTTCCATCTCCAGGTTCGCGTGTTCGGGACGCCGCTCTTCGCCGGAGCGTCGGCCGGCGATCTCACACAGCGTCCGCCAGATGATCCACAGGTCCAAGGCCCATGAACGACTCGCCACGTACTGCATGTCGTAGCGGATCCACTCCTGGAAATCGAGGCCGGGGCTCCGGGTGCGGCACACCTGCCACAATCCGGTGATGCCGGGACGCACGCTGAGACGGGCATCTCTCCAGGCTGGACACATTCGATTCTCGCGTTCGGGGCTGGGCCGCGGTCCGACGAGGCTCATGTCGCCCCGAACCACGTTCAACAGCTGCGGCAACTCGTCGAGATGGAAGCGGCGGAGCGTCCTGCCGAGTCGAGTCACCCTTGGGTCGTTCTCGATGAAGACCTGCGGACCGTCGCAGACGTTCTGCTCGGCGTAGGTCGCCGCGAGGCGTTCCGCATTTCGACGCATGGTTCGAAACTTCAGGCATCTGAAGTTCCTCCCGCCTCGCGTCTGGCGTTCGTGCCCGAAGAAGATCGGCCACCCATCGTCGAAGAGCACCGCCACCGCGACCAGAGCCATGACCGGCGCCAGGACACACAGGGACGCGATGGCGACGAAAAGATCGAACATCCGCTTCCCCGCGTCGAAGGCCGTCGGCCTGCCCCCGGTCTCCAGACCCGGCCTCTTGACGGCGGGAGCGATGTCGACGATCGCTCGAATGCTCGAGGCCGGCGCATCCGTGTCGGCATGGTCCGCGTGCCACGCGGGCCCGATCACCCGGAGATCGCCCTGCGTGCTTCGGCGGCCGATCCACGCCGGGCCGACGACGATGTCGCCCGGATGAAGGGCCGAGTCGCGGGGCGCCCAGATGCCCGGCTCGACCTCTTCGATGCCATCGACGACCCGACCGACGTCCTCCCATCTCGAGATGAGCTCCGAGATGAAGCGGCCTTCGTCGGACGGTTCGCCGAGTCGAAAGAACTCTCCATCGACTCGATGGTGGTCGCTCCGGGCCCACTTCCCGTTGTCGCGCAAGGCCAGCATGGCCTTGCGGCGATCCGAGGCCTGGGCCCAGAGCCTTGCGATGGAGGCATCTGCGGTCAGGAGCACCCGGCGACTTCCGAATCGCTGGAGTCGATACTCCCGCCGAATCCCGATCACCGAACCGGCAAGACCGCGATCGACGATCTCGCGATAGTCGTCGAGGCTCGACGCTACGACCCTGAGACGAGTCACGCTCGGACAGTTCCAAGTCAACGCCGGCACCAGTGGAGCGAGCGCAAACAGCACCAGATGCTCCGGCTCGGTCAGAAGGAACAGGTCCGCGTTACGGTCCGGATCGCTGCCGGCTCCGCGTGGCACCCACTGCACTCCCTGCGATCGCCACCACGCGAGATGGAACTCCGCGGCTCCAAGTCCCCAGACTCTGGGCGACTCCTGCACACTGGCCCATGCGAGTCCACCCGGCAGGACTGGATTCTGGTGGATCGCGGTGACCACGGTGTGGACTCCTCGGCTGGACGATCTCTCGGCCAGCTCAATCCTGAGAACGACGACGCGAGCCGAGAGCCGAGACCACAGGATGGCTCGCTTCCGCGACCTCGGAGCGACCGACCGCGCCTTCGAGCTCGGTCGACGTGCGAGAGAGCGAAGAGTAGCGCTGGCAATCGGCCAGGGTGGCGTGGTTGAGCACGACCCCCAGATACGAGACGCCGACGTGACGCACGTCCGCGATGCACTCGCGAAGGCGATTGCGATTCCTTCCACGTCGCAACACCAGCATGACGCCGTCCACCGAACCCATGATCGGAAGGCTCTCGACGCTCGCGGTCATCGGACCGCTGTCGACCACGATGATCTCGTAGTGATCACGAAGACGATCGATCAGCGTGCGCATGGCCGCCGGCTGCAGGTGTCCCGCCGACACGTCGCGATCGGATCCGACGGCCAGGATGTCCAGATTCGGGCGGGCCTCGCGAAGCAGCGACAACACGGACTCCGGATCGCGCATGGCTTCACGCACACCAGCCGCGCCCAGCAGGCCGAACTGATGCGACAGCGCCCGACCGATGAAGTCCGCGTCGATCATCACCGTGCGGTAGCCCGCTTGAGCGTACGACCAGCCCAGGGCTGCCG
The DNA here is from genome assembly GCA_017859745.1 of Planctomycetota bacterium. Taxonomy (GTDB): domain Bacteria; phylum Planctomycetota; class Phycisphaerae; order Phycisphaerales; family SM1A02; genus VGXO01. Next base: position 126 of record JAFMML010000074.1, on the reverse strand, counting down.
CCACGGAGGTCTTGCCGTCGCCCTGGAACGGGCTGCTGACGTTGATCGCGTAGCCCCGGTCGCCGTGCAGGCGCCGGACTTCGAGACGATTGCGAACGCGGTGGATGCAGTCCTCCAGCAGCATCC
>JAFMML010000073.1 GCA_017859745.1 Planctomycetota bacterium | reverse complement strand
CGCGGCGGGCGGAGGAGGAGTTGGAGGCGTTGGCGTGATCTTCGCCGCGGGCGGCGGAGGAGGTGGAGGCGGTGGGGCGGTCTCGACCACCGAGTTGCGGGGCGAACGTTCATCCTCGAAGAGAGCGATCCGAGCCTCCGCATCGAGCACTTCCGGCCGGGCATCTTCGGGGTCGACGACGGTCTCGTCGCCGCCGACATCGAGCGCTTCGCCCCTGTCCTCCGGCAACATGGGGTTGGGAACTTCCCGATCGTCCGTGCGGGCAGGGATCTTCGATCCACCGCCATCGAGATCCGGTGGGAACCGGAGGTCCTTGATGGTGGACGCCAGATGGAGCTTGGGCTGATCGTCCAGACGGATCCAGTCGTCGGGACGAACCTCGCCTCGAAACGCCATCGCCCGGATGTCCCGTGCACGGAAGGGACCCCGGATTCGACCATCCAGACTGACGACGAAGTACGGCACGCAGGTGCAGACTACCGCCCCGAAGACGGGCGGCAAGGGCCTCGGACTCCGATCGCGTCATCTCGAGCGGATTCCGATCCGATGCCGGACGGTCGTCGTAGACTTTGTGAACCGCACGCGGCTCCGCCGCCGACCCCGGCTTCGCCCGAATCCCACCCGATGCTCTGGCAACCTCCTCTCCCCGAGTCCCACCTCCGCCTGGAGGCGTCCGAGATCGCCCGCCGAATCGAGTCGCGGCGATCGGAACTCGGATCCGACCTGCTGATTCTGGGCCATCACTACCAGCAAGACGACGTCGTTCGGCACGCCGACCTGACCGGTGACAGCCTGAAGTTGAGTCGCCTCGCGGCCGACGAAGCGGTCGCCCGCGCCGCTCGGCATCTCGTGTTCTGCGGCGTGCACTTCATGGCCGAGACCGCGGACCTGCTGACTCCCGACGAGGTCGAGGTGATTCTGCCGGATCTCTCCGCGGGCTGCTCGATGGCCGACATGGCGCAGTGGGACGACGTCGTCGAGGCGTGGGAGTCGATCGAGGCCGTGCATCGATCGGCCTCTCCGTCCGGAGTTCCGCTCACACGGGTGGTGCCGATCACCTACGTGAACAGCACCGCCGCGATCAAGGCGTTCGTCGGAGCCCGAGGTGGAGCCTGCTGCACCAGTTCCAACGCCGAACAGGTCTTCGCGTGGGCGCTTGCCGGCGGCGCCGAGCCGCTGCTTCCGGGCCAGCGGGTGCAGGTGCTGTTCCTCCCGGATCAGCATCTTGGCCGCAACACCGCCAAGCGAGCGGGCTTCCTCACCGAGGTCGATGCGGCGCGACAAGGTGGCCGTGCGGAGACCGCGGTCTGGAATCCTCGGAAGGAGCTGGGCGGTCTCGACGAGTCGACCGTTCGAGACGCCTCGGTCCTGCTCTGGGCCGGTCACTGCAGCGTGCACAAGCTCTTTCGTCCCGAGCATGTGGAGGAGATCCGCGCGGCGAACGACGGCACCCAGGTCATCGTGCATCCGGAGTGCTGCCAGGAGGTCGTCGATCTGGCCGATCGCGTGGGTTCGACCGAGTTCATCGTCGGGGAGATCGAACGGGCCGAGTCCGGGACGCGATGGGCCGTCGGCACCGAGGTCCATCTGGTGTCGCGCCTCGCGAAGGCCGCGGCCGCCCGCGGCGTCGAGGTGCGAATCCTGAGCGATTGCCAGTGTCTCTGCACGACCATGTACCGCATCGATCCGCCGCATCTGCTGTGGACGCTCGACCAGCTGGCGGACCGCCGGGTCGTGAATCGCATCGTGGTGCATCGCGACGCTCGCGCCGATGCGATCAAGGCGCTCGATCGCATGCTGGATCTGGTCGAACGGCCGATGTCCGCCGTGGCGGTGGATTGAGGATTGGGCGAGACGGCCCACAACTCCTCCGCCGTCGAGGCGACGAGCCCCTCGAAACGTCGGAGGTGGCGCGTCGCCCTGCCGATCGTCGTCGCCCTTGCAGTCGTCGCGGGGATGGCCCTGCCGCGCATCGTCGCGCCGCTGGCGGCATCTTCGATTCGGGACGCGCTGCGAGATGGGCTGCCGCCGTCCGCGACGGTCGAGGTCGACGTGGCGCTGGGTTGGATCTCCCCGACCACGGCGACCGTCGGCGTGCGGGACGGCGAGTCCGTCCGGGCGACGCTGGAAGTCTCGACGCCGCGAGGCCTCGGTGGGTGGATCGTGCCCGTCCTAGGGGGTTCGCTCGGCGAGGTGCCGGTCTCGTTCGCGGTCGAAGGAAGGCTCGCAGGAGAATCGGGACGAACGCTGCTCGACCGGTTGGGGATGCGAGGCGGCGAGTCCGGTCGGGCTTCGGGCGAGGTCGGGGGCCGAGGCGGATCCGCCGCTGTGAACGGTGTGCTCGACGGCTTGTCGATTCTGGCATCGGGTTCGATCGACCTCGAAGTCGTGGACCCGATCCGCGGCATCGATGTGGCGATCGCGTCCGATCGCGCCGAACTCGCCCTCCGCGAGGATCGTTCGCTGTCGGCGCTGCTTGAACTGCGGATCGGACGTGCCGGAGACGTCGCGCAGACGGCCGGTCGCATGCGAGTCGATGCTTCGCTCGCGAACGGAATCGAACCATCGGGTGCCTTCGAGGCCGCCGCGGCCACCGGCCGGATCGAGATCGCCGCCTCTTCGATCGAGTTCGAATGGGAACGGTCGGCGGTCCTGGTGGCCTCTTTGGACGCGGCCGCCCACCTCGATCGGGAGGCGGGCGTCGCTCTGGCGTTCGTCGGCGCGGGATCCGTCGATGGGCGGGGAGCGGTGCTCGAGACCGATCTGAAGTGGAGGATCCCCTTCGACGAGAGAGGGGCCCTGCGGAGCGACTTCAACGGCGTGTCCGGCGATGGGCACCTCTCCGGGTTGCCGCTTGCGGCGCTGGCCGGTTCCCTGCCGGCACCGGCGGCCGACCTGCTTGTCGACCTGGGCACCTCTCTCGAGGCGGAGTGGTCCCTGCCGGTCGAGGGGGACCTTCTGAACGTCGCCGCTCGGACCGAGCATGCGACGCTTGCCGCGACCGCCCGTCTCGAACGCGAGTTCGGCCGACTTGTCGACGGATCGGTCCGGCTCGACGCGATGTTGACGTCGCCCCCGTCGGACGGCGAGGTGCCGGCCGATTCGAAGCGCATTCCCGCGACGGTTGCGGTCGCGGGTCTGGAGTATCGCGACGGAGAACTCGAGGTGGCCACCGCGTCGGTCCGGCTGGAGGACGCGCATGCGGCCCTGATCGACATGTTCGATGGCGGGGACGCGTTGGCGGTGCTCGCCGAGGCGCCCCTCGGCCTCACCGCGAACTCGATTCGATGGCGGATCGCCGACGGTGTGCAGGCGATCGAGGCCCGTGGCCGTCTCGACTCGGATGCGGTCCTGCGGGCGGGCGGGCTGGATGGCCGGCTTGTCTGCACGCTTTCGCGCGTCGGCGTCGAGTGGTTCGCCGAACCGTTGGGACGGGCTCTCTCGATTCGCGGAGACGTGGGTCTCGACGACGGCACCGTGCGGTTCGACGAGCGACTCGACGGGCTCTGGACCGGAGACGCCTGGCTTCCTGCGTCTTCGCTCCGTCCCCACGGAACGGCGTCGGTCGACGGGATCGACCTCGGGGTCCTGTCGCCCTTCCTGCCCGAGGAGATGCAACGGGCGTGGACTCGGCAGTCGCGCGGTCGGGTCGATGTCCAGTTGTCGACAAGGGTCGAGGGAGATCGCCTCGAAGGCGTGCTGCGGGCGATCGGTCCGAACCTCGACCTGCGAATGCCGCTGTCCGTCGACGCGCAGCGAATCGCCCTTGGACCGGCCGAGGCGTCGGTGGCGATCGTTCGAGAGGCCATCGAGGCGCTCCCCGACTCCTGGACCCGAGGTGTCGAGATCGCGGACGATCTCCGTGCAAGCGTCGCCGTCGAACCGGTCCTGTTGCCCATCGACATCCTCTCGGGTCGCCCGACGGCGCCGCCGGCGTTCGTCGCCCGCGCGGTGCTTTCGCGGGTGCCGATCGCCGCCGCTCCGGGCCTTGCATCGGGCGCGACCTTCGACCTGCGCGATCTTCGTTGCCGAATCGGCCGAGCGGACGATGGAGCAGTCGTGCTCGAAGGCGACGCGCGACTGTCGGCCACGGATCCGGCGGATGCGCTGGGAGAGTTCCACCTCGAGCTCGCGTCGTCGTCGGATGGCCGGATCTCCACCCGCGTCGATCTCTCGTCGTTCGACGCCGCGGCGATCGTGCCGATGCTGGCGTTCGCCGAGGGTTCGGTGCTCGAACCACCAGCCGGTCGCGACTGGCTTGGACGACTCGAGGTCGGACTCTCCGCCGGCACCGACGATCCTCCTTCGGTCACGGTCCGCGGCGAGCGTCTCGAGATCGATCTGTCGATGGCGTCGCCGGTCGCGGACTCCCCAGACGACGAGCTCGTCGTCGAGTCGATCGAGTTCGAGGCTTCACTGCCCCCCGAGGCGTTGGTGGCCTTGTCCGGGGAGGCGCTCGCCGCTCTTCGTCCGACGAGCGACGTTCGCCTGCGAGGGCGAGGCGCGGGTGTCGCGATCGATTCGGGCGGATCGCCACGCGGGGAGATCGCCGTCGAGACGGACCCGATCGAGATGTCGTCCGGCGTCGGCGACGAGGTGAAGATCGTCTCGTTTGCAGGCCATCGCATCGCCCTGACCATCCTGCCTGGACCGGAGGACCAACGCGACGTCGCGATCCGGCTCGGGCCGATGCAAGGCCGTGCCGATGGCGCGACGGTCGGATTCGACGGCCGTGTGTCTCGAGAGTCCATCGAGGGCGGTTGGCGACTCGACGGCGGGGGCGGCGTCCGAGGCATTCCGACCATGCTGCTGGATGGACTCGTCGGGGACGACACGTTGCTCGCCGATGTGCTTGGGACCCCATTCGATGCGACGTTCACCTGCGCGTCGCTCGGCGTTGCGGAGGGTCGGCTTCGTGGGGACGCGACCTTCCCCAATGGAAGATTCGACCTGCCCGTTCTGCGTGTCGAACGGGATGTGCTGCGGATTCCCACCGAAGAGGCGTTCACCGCGGAACTCGTCTTCGGTGCCGGCGCGGCGCGCCTGCTGGAGGACCTCTCGCCGCTGCTCGGGTCGGTCGAGTCCCTCGAGCAGCCGGTGCGACTCGCGTTCGCGGGCGGTGTGGTGCCGCGAGCCGGCGCCGATCGCGAGCTGCTCTCGGGCGATCTCCGCGTCGACGTCGGCCGCGGACGATTCAAGCCGCGTGGCGTGCTCCGGGCCGCGCTCGTGGCCGCCGGCGACTCGAACGCCGAGGGCTTCGCGGGCGAGGTGTCTCCGCTGCTGGCGACCATCCGCGACGGTCGACTGGTGTACCGGGACTTCGCCGTGGGCTTCGTCCCATATGGGGGCGGCTGGCGGAACACCATCGTCGGCGATGGCGAGATCGATCTCGCCGTCGAACCGGCGCTCGGCACCTTCACGATGGCCTTTCCCGCGACATCCCTGGCGGCCTACTCCTCGGAGGTGCGCCGAATCCTCGAGACGCGTCCGCAACTGCTGGGAGACCTCGCCCTGCCGCTGACGCTGCGGGGCCCTCTCGACGGATCGGCGCCGTTGGAGGTCTCGATCGAGTTCGAGCCCGAACGACTGCTCGAAGCGGGTGTCGAGACCCTCATCGAGGAGGGGTTCCGTCGCCTGTTCGACCGGCGTTAGCGAGTTCGCGAGCCGCCGATGCGGGAGCGGTACACTTCCGATCGTTCCCGGCGACGCGACCACCCGCGTCGCCCGGGCGTCCACGCGAGACCCCGAGTCAGCGAACCATGAAGATCGTCATCTGTGGTGCCGGTGAAGTCGGGGCGTACGCCTCGGAGGTCCTGGATCGACGCGGCGAGTCGATCACCGTCGTGGACTCGTCCGCGGAGCGACTTCGCTCGCTGGAGGAGAACCTCGACATCCGAACCCTGGTGGGCAACTGCGGACGGGCCGACGTGCTCGCCGAGGCCGGGTGCGGCACCGCCGGACTCGTGGTGCTCGCCACCGACAACGACGAGGTGAACCTGCTTGCGGCGACGATCGCGAAGCGGCTCGGCGCGCAGCGCGTCGTCGCTCGCGTGCACGACTTCGCCTACATCGATCAGAGCGAGATCGACTACTCCGAGGCCCTCGGCATCGACCGGTTGATCTGCCCGGAGCACTCCACGGCGCTGGCGATCGCCTCGACCCTGAGGAACCCCGCCGCGACCGCCGTGGAGAGCTTCGCCCGTGGACAGGTGCAGATGGAGCAGTTCGACGTCGATGCCGGTGCCGACGCGGTGGGCAAGACCCTCTCGGAGCTGGCTCTGCCGACGCAAGCCCGTCTCGCCGCGGTGCAGCGGAACGGCAAGAGCTTCATTCCCGACGGCTCGACCACGATCCAGGCTGCGGACTCGGTGTTCCTCGTCGCGACGAGGGACTCCCTCGACCAGGCCCGGAGCCTGCTTCGCTCAGGCGACTTCAGGCGGCGCCGCGTCGTGATCATGGGCGGCAACCGGATGGCCGCGTGGGTCTGCCAACTGCTCGAGCGCAGCGGCTACTCCATTCGCCTGTTCGAGCGGGACCGGGCGCGGGCCGAGGAGCTTGCGGCCGAACTCGAGTCGGTCACCGTGCTGAACGCCGATCCCATCGACGCGACGGTCTTCAACGAGGAGCGGATCGGCGACGCCGACGACTTCGTCGCGATGGTGGACGACGACGAGGACAACATCATCGGCGGCGTGCTTGCCCGCAGCCGCGGCGTTGGACGGGTGGTGACGCTGGTGCAGCGTGCGGACTACCTCGACGTCCTCTACGACATCGGGGTCGATCGGGCGTTCAGCCCGAAGCTGGTCGCGGCAAGGCAGATCGAGGAGCTTCTCGATCGCAGCCCGCTGCGGACGCTGACGAACCTCGCGCGGGGCCAGCTCGATCTCTTCCGCGTGGTCGCCGGCGAATCCGGTCGGGCGATCGGGACGAGGCTTCGCAACGTGAAGTTGACTCCGGACTGGTCGGTGATCGCGGTGCAGCGTGGCGAGGAGACGATGGTGCCCGGTGCCGAGGACGCGGTGGCGCCGGGCGACACCGTGCTGGTGCTCGGACCACACGGTCGCGGCGACGAGCTTGCGGCCATCTTCGGAGCGAAGTGATGCCGGCACTTCGCATCCTGCGGGCGATCGACGCCCGCCGACGGGAGTCGCAGGCGTGAACGTCACGCTGGTCGTCACCGAGATCGGGCGTCTCCTGATGCTGCTCTCCGGACTGCTCGGAGCGGTCGCCCTGCTTGGAGTCTGGGACGGCTGGCAGGCGGGCGATGCCGCCGAAGAGGCGGTTCGCCTGACGGCGCGGGAGGACTGGCTCGCGGCCGCGGCGCTCGGCCTCGCCTCGGTCGTCGCGGTGCTTGCGGGCCTGGCGATGCGACACGGCGCCGGGTACTTCCGCCGGCGCCGCAAGAAGGGCCCGGGTCCGCTCGGTCGTCGCGAGGCGGTGCTGCTGGTCACCGGGTCGTGGGTCGTCGGCGGCGTGCTGGCGGCGATTCCCTACTACGCGTGGTCGCAATGGGAGGGCCCGCTCGGCGCCGAGGTGGGCTTCGACGGCATCGTGCCGTGTCTCTTCGAGTCGATCAGCGGGCTGACCACCTGCGGGGCGACCATCCTCACCGACATCGAGGCGCTGCCGCGGGCGATCCTCCTGTGGCGATCGCTGACGCAGTGGATCGGCGGACTGGGCGTGGTCCTGCTGTTCGTGGCGGTGCTTCCCTCGCTCGGGGTCGGCGGCAAGCGGCTCTTCATGGCCGAGTCGACCGGCCCGGCTCCGGAGGGTCTTCGGCCCCACGTCCGCAGCACCGCCCGCACGCTGTGGGGCTTCTACGTCGTGCTGACGCTTGCCCAGACGCTCCTGCTGATGCTGTGCGGGCTCGGTGCCTTCGATGCGCTGAACCATGCGTTCACCACGCTGTCGACGGGTGGGTTCAGCACCCGCAACGCGAGCATCGCCGCATTCGACTCGGTGGCGGTCGAGGCGGTGATCACGCCCTTCATGATCCTCGGGGGCGTGAGCTTCGTGGTCTACGACCGCCTGCTGAAGCGACGTTTCGAGCTGGTCTGGCGCGATCCGGAGCTGCGGATGTACCTCGTGACCATGGCGGGTGCGATGGTGCTGATCGCCGGCGCCCTCCTGTATCGCGGAACGGCGATCGAGACCGTCGCGGGCGGACTCGAGGGACCGGGATTCGGCGCATCGCTGCGGGCGGGCGTCTTCACCGCCGCCTCGATCATGACCACCACCGGCTACTGCACCGCGGACTTCGACCTGTTTCCGATCCCCGCCATCGCGGTGATCCTCGTGCTGATGCTGATCGGCGGCTGCGCCGGTTCGACCGGATCCGGGGTGAAGGTCATTCGGGCCTGGATCGGCGTGCGGCAGGTCGTCGGTGAGATCGAGCGGGAGTTCCGGCCCTCGGTGGTGCGTCCGCTTCGACTCGGTCGCAGGATCGTGGACGCCGCGACGATCTCCGCGTCGACGAGTCTGCTGCTTGCGGCGATGGTCGCGGTGGCGATCGGCACCTTCCTCGTCTTCGTCTTCGAGAGCGGCCGCGACATCGATCCGGCGACGGCGTTCAGCGCGGCGCTGTCGAGCCTGGGCAACGTGGGACCGGGACTCGGCTCGATCGGGGCGGTCGAGACCTACGCGGGACTCACCGACGCGACCCAGGTCGTGCTGCTGCTCCTGATGCTGCTGGGCCGTCTCGAGTTCTTCGCGGTGCTGGCGATCTTCTCGAGACGGTTCTGGAGCCGGGGGTAGGCCGGCCATGCCCTCGTTCTCCCGGCTGCTCTTCCTCATGAGGTTCGGGCGAGGGCTCGACTCGCTTGCGCTCGACGACGCATCCCAGCGGGCGGTGATGGAGGAGGTTCGGAGTCTGATGGAGTCGGACCACGGTCCGCTCGCGCCGTTGGGCTTCGGGGCCTCGACGGCACCCGATGCGGTTCGGCGGCGACGCGCGGCAGGGCGTCTCGTCGGCCTGACGCCCCTCGTGCCCGCGGCCATGATGTCGGCGACCTTCATCGTCTTCCTGCTGCTGGATCGCTCGGGATCGTGGACCTGGCTCTGGTTGCCGCCGCTTCTGCTGGTGCAGGTGGTCGCCACGCTGTTCGTGATGTCGTGGATCCTGCGCCGATCGTCTCGCCCCTATCTCGCGGCGGTTCTGAAACGCCGCGGGATCGCGATGTGCGAGCGCTGCGGCTACACGCTGAACTCCGGTGAAGCGATCACCGAAGCATCGCCCGCCGCAGGGCGATGCCCGGAGTGCGGGTGGTGCACACCCTCGGACGCCTGACTCGAGGCGTCGACGTTGGAGGTTCGCGCGCCGAACAGCGGATTCCTGCGCCGAGGGGAGGGCAGGTGTCGCCGACGAGGTGAGCTGCCGACTCTCGAGGAGGCGAACGCCATCCACCCCGACGAGACGCTGGACGACGCGGACCTCGCGAGCCGGCACGACGGCCACGGTCCGAGACACCCCCCTCGCTCTGCGAATCGTCGGCCTCAGAGCAGCGTCAGAAGCTCGTCGTCGAAGGCCTTGCCGGGGTCACGCACCAGGGTGACCTTCGTGGTCGACATGCCGTCGATGAAGAGACCGACGCCTTCGGCGAAGAGGGCCTTGAAGGTCTTGCAGGACTGGAGCTGCTGGACCTCGCCGAGCATCGCCTCCATGGTCTTGTGCCGCGAGGTGAAGTGGATCTCGCGAGGACGGTCGAAGAGCGTGGTCGACACCTCGGTCTCGATGCCCTTCTCGTTGAGGTGGGCGGCGATCCGATGCGCGAGGTCGAGTGCCTGGGGGAACTGGTCTGCCTTGGCGACGACGGAGCGGGTCTTGATGAACATGAGGGGCATCTCCTCGAGACTGCGATGGGTGGCGTCCAACGGAGGCCGGCAGTGGAGAGGGTAGTCTGATTCGTGGTTCTCATCGGGGAAGTGATCGAAGTCGCCTGCGATGCCCGCACCAGATACCGCACACCTCGACCGACTCGGCGGCTTCCCGCCGAGGTCGATCTTCATCGCGGGAGCCAATCGTTCCGGCACCACGTGGCTGCATCGCCTGCTGTCGACGGCGGCGGATGTGGATCACGTCTCCTTCTACGACGTGGTCGAACGGGCCAGCCTCATCGAGCATCGCCTGCGAGGCGACGAGGCCGAGACGATCGCCGCGATCGATGCGGAGCTCGCGAGGTTCGGATCCGACCGCGGCATCGATCCGGTCCGGATCGGAGCGCTCGAACCGGAGGAGTACGCGGGGGTGATGCGACGTTCGTACGTCGGGCTCGACTCGCGGCGTCCGTATTCGAACCCGAACCTCGCACCACTTCGCATCCTGGCGAGGAAGAAGTGTTGGCTTGCGAGCCGTCCGCGTCCGCTGCTTCTGAAGAATCCGATCGACACCTGCGATGGCGTGCATCGGCTGGCCGAGGCGATTCCCAACGCCTCGTTCGTGTTCGTGCATCGACACCCGAGACCCGTGATGGCGTCGAGCGTGCATATGTGGCAAGAGGTCCTGACAGACCTCAATCCGTGGCTCGCCAGTCTCGATCGGGGCTACCGAGTGCTCTTTTCTTCGCCCGACGCCCTCGCCGCGGTGCGATCGCACTGCGGAACCGAAGCGCACGTGCTGGGCGTGCGAGATCGAATCCGGACCGCCATGTTCCACTTCCTCGACATGGAGCGGACGCTTCCCGAGGATCGGGTGGTGTCGGTCCGCTACGAGGACCTGTGCGCCTCGCCCGAGGCCGAACTCGATCGGGTGCTGCGCGAACTTCGCCTCGAGGCCGTCGGTCCGATCCGAGACGCGGCCCGCACGCCGAGGGCGTTGCCCCCCGATCCGCTGATCGAGCGGATCCACGACGAGTCGATCGAGTCGTGGAGGCCGTATCTTCGCCGCGTCGGCTACGCCGATCTCCCGGACGCCTGAGATGATCTTGTTTCCCGCCGATGCGTTTGGACTCGATCCGCTGTCGCCGCCGGCGGGCGAGGTTTCGCCGTGGCAGGACGGCGAGGTGCTGCTGACCGGACCGGCAGGACTGCTCGGGTCGGCGCTGCTCGAGCGGCTCTTGAACTCGACGAACGCGACCGTCCACTGCCTGGTGCGTCCGACCGCGGAGGCGACCGCCGAGCACCGGCTGCGCGACGTGCTCGAAGGGCTTGGTCGCGCCGTCCCCGACGACCGCTGTCGCGTCGTCGAGGGCGATCTCGCGGCGCCGCGTCTCGGCCTCGATGCGGAGTCCCACGCGAGACTCGCCGATCGGATCGATCTGATTCTCCACGTCGGTGCCAAGGTGGCGTGGTGGGGCGACGTCTCGGAGATCCGTGCGACCAATCTCGACGGGCTGCGATCGATCGTCGAACTCGCGGCGACCGGCCGGCCGAAGCGCCTCGCGTTCGGCTCCTCGGTGGCGGTGT
>JAFMML010000143.1 GCA_017859745.1 Planctomycetota bacterium | reverse complement strand
GGTGGCGTCATCGGCGGTACCAACACCACCTCGCTGGATCCCTCGTTCGATCCCAGCACCGGCGGCACGGTTCCGACCAACGCCGGCTGGTTCAACTCGAACCCCCCGAACCTGCAGGGCCGTGTCGATGCCGGCAGCCTCCGCACCTGGGTTGCCCGGTTCGTGATCGGATCCACCGTCGACGCGACATCGCTGATGTTCTCCGCCAACTTGGGATACAACCAGGGCCTCGGTACCCCCGCCCAGTTCGCCTACGACAACGGTCAAGGTTCGGGCCCAACGATCGAGACCGCATTCACCTACGTCTGCGACATCCTTTCCCTCGATCCGGCCTTCACCGCGTCTGCGTCGCAGGGGGGCGAGTTCTCGTTCCTGGTCTCGATCGCCAACCAACAGTGCGGATGGCTCGCGGAGACCGATGCCGACTGGATCGCCCTCGAGGTCGGCGCCGGAACCGGCGACGGCGCCGTCGAGTTCACGGTGGCCGAGAATTCCGCCGCGATCGCCAGGAGCGTCGAGATCCTCGTGAACGGCGTTCCGCACGTCGTCGAACAGAACGCCGCACCGTGCGCGGTGACCGTCGTCGATCCACCCGCCGCCGACTTCCCACTCGAGGGTGGAAGTGCAGCCTTCACCGTCGCCACCAACGGCCCCGACTGCTCTTGGAACGCGTTCTCCTCGGCGCCGTGGGTTGCGATCACCGGCGGCGGATCCGGGACCGGCGAGAGCGGCGAGATCTCCTACACCGTCGCGGCGAACCCAAATGCCTTCAAGCGGACCGCGGTGATCGTGGTCGGCACCGTCGTCCACTCGATCGTCCAGGCACCGGCGCCGTGTGCGGTCACCGGCCTCGATGCCGAGTTCGCCGCCTTCGATGCCGCAGGCGGAGACGGAACGGTCACGGTCTTCACCAACGGTGCGGTCTGCAGCTGGTCGGCGACAGTTTCGGTCCCCTGGCTCACGATCTCCGCCGGCGGGAGCGGCACTGGAACCCAGGGCGAGATCTCCTTCAGCGTCGAACCGAACCCCGTCGCGACCGGGCGAACCGGCGAGATCGTCGTCGGCGACCTCGTGCTCACTGTCGATCAGGCGGCCGCTCCCTGTTCGGTGCTGTCGATCTCCGCCGGAAGCAGCGAGATCGGCTTCGATGGCGGCCCCGGATCCTTCGAAGTCACCACCAACGGCGGTAGCTGCGAGTGGTCCGCGACCAGCTCGGCGGACTGGATCCTCCTGGATTCCGGATCCGGCAGCGGTGTCGTTTCGACGCTGTCGTTCACGGCCGCGGCCAATGAGCTCGCAGAAGGCCGCAGCGGCGAGATCTCGGTGGGCGGGTTCGTCCACACCGTGGTTCAGGAACCCGCGCCGTGCGTGGTGACGGCCGCCATCCCCAGCGAGGTGGCGGCGGTCCCGGGCGAGGCGAGCTATTCGGTGGCGATCACCACCAACGGGGACGCCTGTGCCTGGTCGGCGACGACCGCAGACGAGTGGATCACCCTCGATGTCGCCAGCGGCGTTGGCAATGCCGGGATCGAGTTCACCGTCGCCGCCAATCCGATCACCGCCGAACGGGTCGGCTCGATCGCGATCGGGGACGTGATGGTGATGGTGACGCAGGCCGCGCTGCCGTGTGCGATCGTGTCGGTCGATCCCGCCGAAGCGGGCTTCGACTTCCTCGGTGGCCCGCTCACGGTCTCGGTCGAGACCAACGGCGAGAACTGCACCTGGGAAGCGACGAGCGACGTGGCGTGGATCACCATCGTCGAGGGCGGAACCGGCACCGGCACGACCGGGACCATCGCCGTCGAGGTCGCGATCCACGACGGCGTCGAGAGCCGCTTCGGCACCCTCACCGTGGGCTCCCAGTCGGTGGCCGTCGCCCAGAGCGGTGGGCCCGACTGCAACGCGAACGGCCTCGGCGACGACTACGAGATCTTCGAAGGACTCGTTCCGGATTGCAATGGGAACGACGTCCCCGATTCCTGCGACGTCGCCGACGGCACCAGCGAGGACCTCAACGGCAACGGGATTCCCGACGAGTGCGAGCAGGATCTCGTGGTCTCGGTGCCCGGCGACTATCCGACGATTCAGGACGCCATCGACGGCTCGCTCGACGGATGGACGATCCAGGTCGCTCCGGGCGTCTACAACGAGCGGTTGGCTCTTGGAAACCGCCAGATCGTCGTCGAGGCGATGACCGGTCTCGGCGAGACGGTGATCGACGGCGACGGCCTGCCCGGCAGCGTGGTCACGATGATCGCCCCGGTCGGCAACACCGATCCGGGTCCGACGCTCAGAGGGTTCACCATCACGGGGGGAACCATCGGCACGCCGGTCAGCACGAACCCGTCGATCTTCGGCGGAGGAGGCATCTATGCCGAGGAGTCGCGTGGTCGGGTCGAAGGATGTCGTCTTGAAGGGAACAGTGCGACCTTCGGGGGTGGGGCGTATCTGCGTTACTGCCAGATGGAGTTCGTGGACTGCGTGGTCAGATCGAACCTTGCGAATGCCGACGGTGGCGGTCTGCAGTTCTTCAGGGGAGGCAACACCGCCGTGTCGTGCGTCATCGAGGCCAACGACGCCATTGGGCAGGGAGGGGGACTGCACAACGCTCGCAGCAACTCCAGCCTCGTGGACTGTCAGATTCGCACGAATCTCGCCGACCTTGGCGGTGGGGTGAGTGCATTCATCGATGTCGGCGAAG